>JAZUCV010000062.1:0-4686 GCA_045639285.1 Tidjanibacter sp. | reverse complement strand
ATGATTGAGGAAATTTTGGGCTTCGTGCAGAGAGCCAAAGCGGAGTTTACTAAGTGTAAATGAGCATTTGGCTCACAAGGGAAGTGCAAAATTTACCAATCAGATTACTTCGTAACAGGAGTGCGGTTAGAAATAGCGTGCGCAATAGTCAACTCATCCGCATACTCAATCTCGTCGCCAAAGCCGATACCGCGCGCTATGGTGGTCACCTTCACCTCGGGGAATTGCTGCAAGCGGCGCGAGATATAGAAGAGTGTCGTTTCGCCCTCGACAGTAGTTCCAATAGCCAAAATAACCTCCTTAATGCCCTGGCGCTGAATATTCTCCAGCAGCAGGTCAATCTTCAAGTCCGAGGGCGAAATGCCCTGCATAGGGGAGATAACACCCCCAAGAACGTGATAGAGGCCATTATATTGGCGGGTATTCTCGATAGACATAACATCGCCCACCTGCTCCACGACGCAAATCACAGAGCGATCGCGCGAAGAGTCGGCACAGATAGGGCAGATATCCTTATCCGAGAGGTTATTGCAATAGGAGCAGTGTTTGATATCGGTACGGAAGCGGTCGAGTGCCTCAGCCAATTGGCGCACCTCCTCCTTCTCGCGAGTGAGCAGGTGGAGTGCAAGGCGCAGTGCGGTGCGGCGACCAATGCCCGGCAGTTTGGAGAGCTCCCCCACTGCTTGTTCGAGTAGTCTGCTATTCATCGCTACGGAAGGTTACGCGCTTAATCTGCTCACCACGAATCCACCCCTTGCTGCCATCCGAGAGGAGTATCTCGTTCCAGTCGCCAAAGTCGGTCACAACCTCAACAACAGTACCCTCGTGGAGGATGAAGAGGTCGATGCTCGCCCTGTCGGGAGAACTCTTCACGGATGCCGACTCGGCCACAATAACAGCCTCGGCACCCTTATTAATCTTCGCCGCCGCACTGCTCATAAAGCAGAGCGACACAACAAACATCAGAGCCGACACAACAGCCACTCCCAAGCCCCACTTGCGACGAGGCAACGAGTGAGCCAGAAGAAAGAAGAGAAGTCCCACAGCAGCCAACACCAAGAACAGAAGCGAGAGAGTAGCCCACACCTTGCCACTAAACAGGTCGGCAACAGCACGCACCCAACGAGTGAGGAAGAAGGTGGGAACCACATTGAGTCTATCCTTGGTATAGGAGTTAGCCACAGCAAGGTTGTACTCCACATCGGCGTCCGACGGGTTGAGAAGCTGTGCCTTACGATAGGCAACAATCGCCTCACCCAATTGGTCGTCCTTAAAGTAGGCATTGCCAAGGTTGTAGAAGAGGTCGTAACTCACCAAGCCAGCCTCCTCGATATCCTCATAGAGAGCCACAGCACCCTTATAGTCGCCATTGACATAGAGGGTGTTTGCCGCATCCCAGAGCGAGTCCGCATTGATTGCAGGGGCAGCCGAGAGGCTATTTAGACCCACCAACGAGAGGGCGATAACAAAGAAAAATCTATATATCGTTTTCATAGGGCTATCGGTGTATTACAGATTCAAACTTAGAAACAATCTCTACGCCCGCGGTATACAATTCGCGCATCTTACCGCTCGCTGCAGGGGCGTACTGAGCATACTCACACTCACTAATAACAGACATATACTGTTCGATATCGGCCTGCTCAACACCCTGCTTATCCAGCTCCTCGCGGATATTCTCCTTAGTCAGGTTGGCAACGGGAATATTGAAACGGTCGCTCACATAGCCCCACAGACCACGCAACATCTCCTCATAGAAGCCACGCTGAGAGCCCGACTCCATATACTTCTCAGCAGCACGGAAGCGGAGCAGAGCCACCTTATTGGCACGCTTGCCCTTCATCAGTGCGTTATTATGGAGGTCGCGCAGGTAGCGACGCAGATAGACATAGGCAAGGATTGTGGCAACCACAATCAGCAGCACCACAACAAGATAGGTCGGAAGTGCCATATTGATAGCACCAACACTATGCAGGTGGCCATTGCCGAGTTTGATAAAGCGGATATCCTGGCCGAGGAACTTGATATCCTCCTTATTCACACCACTCACCAGACCACGCGAAGTACCACCGGCATACGAGTTATCGGGGAGTACGGTATATGTGCGAGCCTCCGACGACAGGGTCTTGTATGCCCCATCCGTGGGGTCAAAATAGCTAAATGTGATGGCAGGCACATCAAAGTCACCCTCAGCACGCGCAATAACGGGGTACTCGAATTGGCGATAACCACTGATACCTCCCTGGGTAGCATTGAGGCTCTCGGTAGTCTTGATATTATACTGCTCAAACGAGGTGGGGAGGTTGAGTTTAGGAGCCTGGACAAGGGGTAAGTTACCCTCACCCGAGATTCGCACCACATAGTCAACAGCCGAGTTGGCAGCTATCTCCGTCGAGGGGAGTGTGGTCTCCATATCGAAATGACCCACAGCACCTGCGAAGTCTGCAGGAGCACCTGCGGGCAACTCCTTGACCGTAATCTTCACAGCCGGCGCAGTGGGCTTCATCGGTATCTCCTGCACCGACGGGCCACCACCAAAGAAGTCGTCGAAGAGCGATTGACTACGCGAACGGGTAACAATCTGTGCAATAGCCGTCATCTCGGTACGCTCGATTTCGAGAGTTCCCGACTGCTGAGGGAAGATAAGCCACTCGCGAAGGATGCGGGCGTCATAGACACGATTGTTATAGTTCTCTCTCTGCCACTGATAGTTGTCGGTATTGAGTTCCTGAGTCCAGAAGCCATTGAAAGAGGGGTACTTGGCACCCTCGACAGCACTCAGCGATTGGCGGGTGTAGAGTTTGATGGCGGCACGCACCGGCTCCCCCTTCCACACCTCAGTCCTATCGACAACCATACGCAGTATCACATCGCCCTCGGCAACTGCCGAGCCACTACTCTGGCTCTGAGCCGCCCCACCCTGCGCACCCTGAGGTGCTACAGTGCGCGAATCGGCGACAGCCTCGATACTGTAGGGACGAGTACGCACCTTCTGCTTGCCAACCTCAGCCTCAGCTGCACCAATTGTGTGGATGCCGGCCTCCGAACACTGCAAGACATAAGTATAACCATATGTGGTTGAAGAGGTTATCTGTCCATTGATAATACTGCGCTGTGAGTAGGTAGAGGTGCTCGGGCCTGCCAAAACTGTAAAGCCCTCAAAGGAGGGTGCAGTGAAGGAGTCGGCCTTCTCGGTGAGCGAAAACTCAACACGGAAAACCTCTCCGACAGTAACCACACTCGGCCCGTCAACGGTAAACTCAACAGCCTGACCCGAAAGAGTCAGCGATAGAAAAAGTGTAAAAAATAGTGTAATCAGTCGCTTCATAACAAATTGTTTAGTCCGCCGAGAGAGCCTCTGCACGGGCAGAATACAATCTCTAAATAGTAACGAAACAAACGTTCTAAAATTGTCTAACCGCGGATTCCCTTACAGGAAACCGCGGCGACAACCTTTATTATTCCTTTTAAGAGTGGCTATAAAAGATGAATTTCAAGGCTTTCGAAGAGGAGGCGAGCGGAGTTTACTCTGTGTAAATGAGCATCGCCGAGTCGAGAGTAACGCAGAAATTCGCTTTTATAGACGCTTCTTAGTGTTTGAAATCGGCGAAGAAGTCATTACCCTTATCATCAACGATGATGAATGCGGGGAAGTTCTCAACGTAAATCTTACGCACAGCCTCCATACCGAGCTCGGGGAAGTCAACAACCTCCACGCTCTTAATGCTCTCCTTAGCCAAGATAGCAGCAGGGCCACCAATCGAGCCAAGATAGAAACCACCGTGCTTCTTACAAGCGTCGGTCACCTCCTGCGAACGGTTACCCTTAGCCACCATCACCATCGAGCCATCCTTGCTCTGGAAAAGGTCAACATAGGGGTCCATACGACCTGCGGTGGTAGGACCGAAGCTACCCGATGCCATACCTGCGGGGGTCTTAGCGGGGCCTGCGTAATATACGGGGTGATTCTTGAAGTAGTCGGGCATAGGCTTGCCGCTATCGAGAATCTCTTTAATCTTAGCGTGAGCGATATCACGAGCCACAATCAGAGTACCCTTCACATTCAGACGGGTCTTGATAGGATACTGCGACAGAGTCTCGAGTACCTTATCCATACCCTCGTCGAGGTCAATCTCTACTGCGGGCTTCATACAAGGTGCATCTGCGGGAAGGAAACGTGCAGGGTTCTTCTCCAGCTGCTCCAAGAAGATACCGTCGCGGGTAATCTTAGCCTTGATGTTACGGTCTGCCGAGCAGCTAACACCGATACCCACGGGGCACGATGCAGCATGGCGAGGCATACGGATAACTCGCACATCGTGAACAAGATACTTGCCACCGAACTGTGCACCTACACCACTCTCGCGGCAGATTTTAAGTACCTTCTCCTCCCACTCCAAATCGCGGAATGCCTGGCCACCCTCGTTACCGGTGGTGGGCAGCGAGTCGAAGTAACCAGCCGAAGCCTTCTTCACTGCTGCAAGGTTAGCCTCTGCCGAAGTACCACCAACAACGAGTGCCAGGTGGTAGGGAGGACAAGCCGAAGTACCCAGATCCTTAATCTTCTCCTTGATGAACTTGGTCAGCGACTCCTCGTTGAGCAGAGCCTTGGTCTGCTGGTAGAGGAAGGTCTTGTTTGCCGAGCCACCACCCTTGGTGATGAAGAGGAACTTATACTCATTGCCC
>JAZUCV010000061.1:0-8813 GCA_045639285.1 Tidjanibacter sp. | reverse complement strand
CGGGCTCTGTCAAGATGAAAGATGTTGCAGAGCAGCCACAAGTGGGTGTCGGACAAAATCGTGAACCCTCGAAGAGGGTCGAGCCGGCAGTTCCCATATCTTCGGTTGCTACGCCCGGTGAAATTGCGCCCGGTGAAGTTGCATCGAATGATGTCGCAACCAGTGAAGCATCACAAAATTTGCCCCAAACAAAAAACATTGAACCGGCAATAGCTTCTGCTACCCGTTGTAAGGCAATTGGAGGTTTTTCGTTGTCAGCGTTGATGAATGATGAGCCGGAGCCGAATGTTGTGGTGGAGGATACCCCCAAAGAGGAGGTTGTGGTTGTGGATGCTGCAAGTGAGGAGAAAATCACTATTGTGCGCGATAAGGTCGTGAAGAGTATATCGGATGAACGCCCGCGCTTTGTTGTGGCTTTTGAGAATATGGCCGTTGAGGGCAATGTTATAAAGGTCGAGGTGCCAACGCGCACTCTCTATGAAGAGATTATGCGCTCGAAGATTGAGATTTTGATGCAGATTGCAAATATCGCAGGTGTGCAAGGTATGCTCGAGTTGGATGTCACGATAAATGAAGAGATTAAAGCCTCGGTGCCTATAAAATTGGAGGATAGGGTGAAGTTTATGACTGATAAGAATCCGCGCCTTTTGGCATTGAAGAAGGCATTGGATATGGAGTATGAATAGTGGGCTCGATGCGAGTTTAGAATATTGAGATAGAAAATAACGAAAATATAGAAAATATGGCAAATAAGAATTTTGTAGAAGAGCTGGAGTGGCGTGGTATGATTCATACCATTATGCCCGGAGCAAAGGAGCAGTTGGAGAAGGAGATGACAACCGCTTATTTGGGTATTGACCCTACTGCCGATTCGTTGCATATCGGCCACTTGGTAGGAGTTATGATTTTGAAGCATTTCCAGATGTGTGGTCATCGTCCTGTTGCGCTTATTGGCGGTGCTACGGGTATGATTGGCGACCCGAGCGGTAAGTCGCAGGAGCGTAATTTGTTGGATGAGGCTACTTTGCGTCACAACCAGGAGGCTATCAAGGCTCAGCTTGCCAAATTGCTCGACTTTGAGTCAGAGGCCGAGAATAAGGCCCTTTTGGTGAACAACTACGACTGGATGAAGGAGTTTTCGTTCCTCGATTTCGCTCGCGATATCGGTAAGTGCATCACCGTAAACTATATGATGGCAAAGGATTCGGTGAAGAAGCGTTTCAATGGCGAGGGCGAGGGTATGTCGTTCACCGAGTTCACCTATCAGTTGGTGCAGGGCTACGACTTCCTCTATCTCTATGAGCACCAGGGCTGTAAGTTGCAGTTGGGTGGTTCGGACCAGTGGGGTAACATCACCACCGGTACTGAGCTCATCCGTCGCAAGCTCGGTGGTGAGGCATTTGCGCTCACCTGCCCTCTTATCAAGAAGGCAGACGGCACCAAGTTTGGCAAGACCGAGAGCGGTAACGTATGGCTCGACCCCCGTTACACTTCGCCCTACAAGTTCTACCAGTTCTGGCTCAACGTGAGCGACGAGGATGCAGAGCGTTACATCAAAATCTTCACCATGCTCGAGAAGGAGGAGATTGACTCGCTGATTGCCGCTCACCGTGAGGCACCCCACGAGCGTCAGTTGCAGAAGCGTCTGGCAAAGGAGGTTACCTCGATGGTACACTCGCCCGAGGAGTACGAGAAGGCTGTCAGCGCATCGCAGATTCTCTTTGGCGGTGCAACCTCGGAGGCTCTCCTCTCGCTCGACGAGCAGACCCTCTTGCAGGTATTCGAGGGCGTACCCACCTTCACCATCGCCAAGAGCGAGCTGGAGGCCGGTATCGACGTACTGACACTCTGCGCCGAGCGTTGCAAGCTCTTCGCATCGAAGGGTGAGTTGCGCAAGCTGATTCAGGGTGGCGGTGTATCGGTAAACAAGGAGAAGGTGACCGATGCAAATGCCATCTTCAATGCCGAGGCTCTTATCGCCGGCAAATATCTGCTCGTGCAGAAAGGCAAAAAGAACTACTTCCTCATTATCGCCGAGTAATTTTTTTTCCATTTTGGTTGTGGGGATACGACCATAAGTGGAGAGAAAATGGGGGAAGATGAGTGAAAAGGCATAAAATTAGGAAAGACGTAGAAGAAAGGAATGTTATACATACCTGAGAATTATACCAACCTGCTCGGCAGCTATGAGCGTACCGAGCAGGCTATCAAGGTGGTGAAGGACCTCTTCCAGAGTGCTCTCGCAGAGAATCTGGGACTATTGCGTGTCACCGCCCCGATGGTTGTTCTCAGTGGCAGCGGTCTGAATGATGAGCTGAGTGGCAAGGAACGCCCCGTGGAGTTCGGCATACGCGACCTACCGGGTGAGCGTGCCGAGATTGTCCACTCGCTCGCCAAGTGGAAACGCTGGAAACTTGCAGAGATGGGTATGGAGACCGGCAGGGGTATCTATACCGATATGAACGCTCTGCGACCCGAGGAGGAGCTCGACAACATCCACTCCATCTATGTTGACCAATGGGACTGGGAGAGGGTGATGACCCCATCGGAGCGCACAGAAGCCTATCTGCGCACCATTGTCGAGGATGTCTATCGCTCACTGCTCCACACCGAGGAGCAACTCGCCGAGGCCTTCCCCGAGCTGACTCCCGCCCTGCCGAAAAAAATCACCTTCATACACTCGCAAGAGTTGCTCGACCGCTGGCCCGACCTGACAGCCAAGGAGCGCGAGAATCGCATCACCAGGGAGTACGGTGCCGTCTTTATCATCGGCATCGGAGGCCCGCTGACCAACGGAGAGCCTCACGACAGCCGTGCTGCCGACTACGACGACTGGAGCACCCTCGGCGAGAGTGGCTCGGTGGGTCTTAACGGCGATATCCTGCTCTGGAACGAGGTGCTTGGTCAGGCATTCGAGATATCGAGTATGGGTATCCGTGTCGATAAGGAGGCACTGCACCGCCAAATCACAATGCGTGGCGAGGAGCGCAAACTCACCCTGCCCTTCCACAAAGCGTTGCTCGAAGGTCGTCTGCCACAGACCGTTGGTGGCGGTATCGGCCAATCGCGCCTCTGTATGTTCCTGCTCCGCAAGGCACATATTGGCGAGATTCAGAGCTCTATATGGCCCGAGGATATGCGCCGAAAGTGCGCCGAGAAGGGCATCGTATTAGCCTAACTTCCACTTAACCATATTATGAAAAGTTTTGCAAAAGGTATATTCGTCGCCTTGTTGCTCTCTCTCTCCGTGGCACCACTCGGAGCGCAGCAAGGCAAGAATCTCGAAGAGCGACTCAAAGACCATCTCTACTACCTCACATCCGAGGAGTTGCGTGGCCGCGAGGCGGGCACGGAGGATGCAGCCAAGGCGTCGGAATACATCGCCGAGCAGTTTGCTGCAATGGGCTTAGAGCCATACTTAGGCGAGAATTACTTCCAATACTTCACAATTCCCGCTGCCAAGAACAAGAGTTTCCGCAATGTAATAGGCATAATCGAAGGCAGTGACCCCGCACTGAGCAATCGCTACATAGTAGTCGGTGCACACTACGACCATCTGGGCGTACAGCTCGGCCAGACATACCCGGGAGCAGACGATAACGCCTCAGGCACCTCGGCACTTATCGAGGTGGCACGCAGTCTGCTCGCAAATCGCAGCACCCTCGGTCGTTCGATAATCATCGTCGCCTTCGACGCTGAGGAGATGGGGCTCTTCGGCTCCACATACCTCGCCGAGGTGATGCCCGCAGACAGGATAGACCTGATGATAAGTATGGATATGATAGGTTGGCTCCGCGCGACCGAGCGACTCACCATCGAGGGTGCAGGTACCATCAAGGATGGCGTCAAGTGGCTTGCTGAGGTACCCTATCGTGGCGATATGAAGTTGAACCTCAACCTCTACGAAAAATCACTATTCACAGCCACCGACACACGCGGATTTGCGCAGGCAGGAGTACCTACATTTGCGGTGACAACAGGCACGGTATCTCCCTACCACAAACCGGGCGACACCGCCGACAAGATTGACTTCGAGGGATTGCAGGATATAACACTCTTTATGACATCACTCGTCACCGAGGCATCTAAGGATGCTGCGTTTGGTCGCTCCGGAAAGGTGGCAGCCATACACAGCGCACTCCCCATAGCGCAACTCGGCATCACAGGTGCATTCGGGCGTAGCAGTATGCGTTGGCCGGACAGTGCACTACGCGGCAAGGATGGTCACTTCCTGAGCGCAGGTGCTACAATGCAATTTAACATCGGCAACTGGTTCACCATCCGCACAGGAGCACGCTACGAGTGGACATCACCCAAGTGGCCAAGCGACGACAAGCCCTTCGCAGCAGCCACACGCCTCAACATAGAACAGATAACAACACCACTCACCCTGGGTGCACGACTGCCACTGACAGATAGCCGCACATACCTCTACATAGGCGCAGGATGGTACTACACACAACGCCTCAAAGCCAAAATAGGCAAAGAAGAAATCACAATAGGCGACAACGGCATACGACAAGATGAAGGAGGACCAATAGTAGAATGGGGAATAAATATGGGCAAACTGCAAGTGTCACTCGTCAACCGCTACGGAATAGACGACCTGTTCACCACACCTACACAAGGCAAAACCCGCACCCGCAATACAATATGCGAGATGACCTATTTCTTCTAATTGTATAAGGTCGCTTTTGGTAAAGATTTCGAGCCTTTTTGTAAAAAGGCTCCCCAAAAACTTTTGTACTATTTAGTTTGCGGATTTAGGAATATCCTTGCGGATATTACAACGATAAATAGAGCAGTGATTAGTCCAAGCAAGCTTGACAATCACCGCTCTATTTCTCATTATTTCCTAATCTCCCTAAACTCTTTAAACTCACTAAATTCCCTAAACTCCCATAATTCCCTATCAAAGAAAAGTGAGAGTGGTGTCGAACCACTCTCACTTTTAACTTAATTTTGAATCTTGAATTTTGCATTTTAAATTTCTAAATCACCTTCTTGCATACCGCTTTCAGCGCGCACTCCTCGCATTTGGGCGCACGGGCGGTGCAAGTATAGCGGCCGTGCAATATCAGCAGATGGTGTGCCGTGGGGAGCTGTTCGGCGGGGAGGTAGGTACATAGCTGCTCCTCGGTCTGGCGCACATTTCGCGCCCCGACCGTCAGGCCTATCCTGCGCGACACGCGGTGAACGTGGGTATCGACAGGCATCACTAACCTGTTGTAAATCACCGAGGCAACCACATTGGCAGTCTTATGTCCCACACCCGGGAGTCGTTCCAACTCCTCGACCGTGTCGGGCACCACACCGCCAAACTCGCCAGAGAGCATCTGAGCCATCTTGGCCAGATTCTTCGCCTTATTATTGGGGTAGGATATACTCTTGATATAGGGGTAGATATCCTCTGCCGAGGCCTCCGCCAATGCCGCAGGGTTGGGAAATCGCTCAAAGAGGGCGGGCGTAGTCATATTGACACGCTTGTCGGTGCACTGAGCCGAGAGCATAACAGCCACCAACAACTCGTACGGGGAGTTGTAGTGCAACTCTGTCTCAGGCTCGGGAATAGCCTCTGACAACAACCTAAATACCTCTGTATAAAATTTTTCCACGTTTTTATTCACATTTTGGCTGTGCAATTCTGACCGTATTACACCTATTTTACCCTAACACTTGCAGTTTAGCAAACTTGTTTAAAAGCGTCTTTTTGCCGGCTGCGGGGTTGTCGAATTCTACGGTCACCTTGATATCGGTTGCCAATGGCTCAACCTCAACCACACGACCCGGGCCAAACTTTATATGGGTCACTCTATCGCCCACCTTGGGTGCTCCCGAAGGGGAGGCAGTGGGGGATGCAGCGGGGGTTGTGGTGGGTGTTATCTTGCGCAGCGAAGCGGGATTGGCAGGGGTAATGGGGCGTACTCTCTCGGGCTGCTGCTTAGGCTGATAACCACCGTAGCGTGAGCCACTTGTGCTGCTCGTTCCACCAAATCTACGACCACCATAGCCACTCTCCGAAGAGCGATTATTCGCGCCATACTGACGACGCAGACGCTCCAAGGGGTTGTCCTCGCCATCCTCCTCATCGGGGTCGAAGCGGATATCGAGGTATTGTTGGTCGAGCTCTTTCAGAAATCGGCTCGGGCGACAAAACTCGGTATTGCCCCACTTAAAGCGGGTCTGGGCAAACGACAAGGTCGCCTGTCGCTCTGCGCGGGTGAGGGCTACATAGAACAGGCGACGCTCCTCCTCGAGTTGCGCCTCGTCACCCATCGAACGGAGCGAGGGGAAGAGTTGCTCCTCCAGGCCCACGATAAACACGGTGTCGAACTCCAAGCCCTTCGAGGCGTGCACGGTCATCAGCGTAACGCGTGCCGCACCGTCGCCCTCCTTATCCATATCGGTCAGCAGGGCCACATTTTGCAGCCACTCCTCAATGGTAGGCTCTGCGGGCTCGCCCTCCTCGGCTGGGAGCTGGCTCTTCTCCTTTGAGAACTCCTGCATCGAGTTGAGCAGCTCCTCAACATTGGCCTTTGCATCGGCACCCTCGGGGCCCGCCAGAGTGAGGCTGTTGAGGATACCCGAGCGGGTGGCCACCATCAAGCCAAACTCATAGAGGCTCTTCTCGGTACGACCGAGGGCAATCTCAGTGATAAGGGCGACAAACTCCTTCACCTTGCCACCCACCACCTTCCACTCGGGACTGTCGGGCGCAAGCGAGGCGAGAGCCTCCCATATACTCATCCCACGCTCGGTGGCGAGGGTGCGCAGTCGGCTCTGGGTGACATCGCCGATTCCACGCGCAGGATAGTTGACAATACGGAGGAATGCCTCATCGTCTTTCGGGTTGACAATCAGGCGTATATAAGCAAGCATATCGCGAATCTCCTTGTGGTCGTAGAAGGAGCGGCCACCATAGATGCGATACGGGATATTGTTTCTGCGGAGTGCCTCCTCCAAGGCGCGCGACTGGGCATTTGTACGGTAGAGAACAGCTATCTTGTCCCAAGCCACATCGGAGGTACGGTTGGCTGCTCGGATTGCCGAAGCCACCATCTGTGCCTCCTCGCTATCGGTAAAGGCGCGCAACACGGCAATTTTTTCGCCCTTCACATTTTCCGAGTAGCTCTGCTTGCCGAGTCGTTGTTTGTTGTTCTCAATCACACTGTTGGCGGCATTGACAATGGTCTGCGTGGAGCGATAGTTGCGCTCCAGCTTATAGAGCTTGGCATCGGGGAAGTCGTTGCGGAAGCGGAGGATATTCTCCACCTTTGCTCCTCGGAAGGAGTAGATACTCTGCGAGTCGTCACCCACAACGCACAATCGGGAGCCGCCATCGCCACTCGCCAGACGACGAAGAATAAGATACTGAGCATAGTTAGTATCCTGATACTCATCGACCAAGAGATAGCGGAAACGGTTGCGATACTTAGCCAGAATCTCGGGATGGTCGCGGAAGAGGATGTTGATATTCACCAACAGGTCGTCGAAGTCCATCGCATTTGCCGCACGGCATCGGGCATCGTAACGCTTGTAGATCTCGAAGATGTGGGGGCGGCGCTGCTCACGGTCCTGACCGACAAGAGCGGCATTTGCCTCGTAGGCCGCCGAGGTGATAAGGTTGTTCTTCGCCAACGAGATGCGAGACTGAATATCGCGGGGCTTGTAGGTCTCATCCGATAGATTCATCTCCTTGATAATCTTACCGATAAGGTTCTTGCTCTGGTCCTGGTCGTAGATGGTAAAATTATCTTCATAGCCCAACGCCTTGCCCTCGAAGCGGAGGATTTTGGCAAAGATAGAGTGGAAGGTGCCGAGCCACAGATAGCGACTACCCTCGCCAATCAACCCCTCTACACGCTCACGCATCTCGCGCGCCGCCTTGTTGGTAAAGGTGAGCGCAAGGATAGCACGAACAGGGACACCCTGCTCAATCATATAGGCTATGCGGTGGGTCAGCACACGGGTCTTGCCCGAGCCTGCTCCCGCGATAATAAGAGCGGTGTGGTCGTAGTTCTCCACAGCACGACACTGCTCGGGGTTAAGGTTGGTTAATATATTCGACACTTTTTTACTCTCTTTTTCCATTTTCTTTGGGCAAATATACAGCGAAAAAGGGTGCTTGAAAAGTATTTTATACTTTTTTCCCTCAAAAATTGCTATCTTTGTCTGTTCGTCTGATTTTAACTGTCAGCCTAACAATAAGTAGCGAAAATTTTCGTTTTTTATTAGACCTTCTCGGAGGCAATGCACAAAGTAAGCAAAATAGAGAAAAGACAAAATATAACACAAAAACTATGAACGAAGTAGTAAACATCAAGGAACTCAACGAGCGCATCGAGCGCGAAAGTGTCTTTGTCGATGCTCTGAATATGGAGATTGGCAAGGTTATCGTTGGTCAGAAACACCTGATTGATACACTGTTGATTGGTCTGCTCAGCAACGGTCACATCCTCCTGGAGGGCGTACCCGGTCTGGCTAAGACCCTCGCTATCACCACCCTTTCGCAGGCTATCGATGCCAAGTTCAGCCGTATTCAGTTCACCCCCGACCTTCTCCCCGCCGATGTTATCGGTACTCTCATCTACTCGCAGAAGCAGGAGGAGTTCACCGTAAAGAAGGGCCCCGTTTTTGCCAACTTCGTGCTGGCCGATGAGATTAACCGCTCGCCCGCCAAGGTGCAGAGCGCACTCCTCGAGGCGATGCAGGAGCGTCAGGTGACCATCGGCGACGAGACCTTTGCACTCCCCCGCCCCTTCCTCGTGCTGGCCACCCAGAACCCCTTGGAGCAGGAGGGTACCTATCCTCTG
>JAZUCV010000060.1:0-11912 GCA_045639285.1 Tidjanibacter sp. | reverse complement strand
ACTCCTTAAACTCCTTAAACTCCTTAAACTCCTTAAACTCCTTAAACTCCTTAAACTCCTTAAACTCCTTAAACTCTCTAAAAACAACTCCTCAATGCACAGCCACAAATAAAAAAAATCGCCAGATTCGTAATAATTAGCGGAAATAGTTTGTTACAGCAATTCATAATCATTATTTTTGTAGCAACAACTATCTGGCTATGAGTACCAACAATTTAATAAAGCGACAGGGAAATCACCGTAATTTAATATGTTACCGTAAGGCAGAGTTGATATACGATATCACCTATCATTTCGCTCATTCGGCATTCAGCAAGGGCGACCGAACAATTGACCAGATGGTGCAAGCCGCCCGTTCAGGTAAACAGAACATTGTTGAGGGAAATGCCGACCTGGAAACTTCTATTGAGATGGGCATCAAACTAATCAATGTGGCCAAAGCAAGTTTCTGTGAGTTATTGGCGGACTATGAGGATTTTTTGCGCGTTAATGGATTCGAGAAATGGCAGGAGAATTCGGAAGAATTTAATGCAATGCGCCAACTTGGTACAAATAAAGACAATCAACATATTATATAAATTGCCAAGACACGCTCTTTACATACGGTTGCCAATATGGCAATCATATTAATCAAACAAGAGGACTATCTACTACATCAGTTAATCCTGTCTTTATCAGACAGATTTACCAACGAGGGTGGATTTAAGGAAAAAATGTATAGAGTAAGGTCACAAGCCAGAGAGAAACAAAAACAGTAGATTATGACAAAGAGATTATTTATTTTTGCTCTAATGAGCCTTGTAGCACTCAGTGCTTGTAAACCCGAGCCCGCCGATCCACTGCCGTCAAAAGTCACTCTTACCGAGAGTGCGATTGCAGTAGGCTCCGAGGGCGGTAGTTTTACCATCGGTTACACAATCGAGAATCCCAATGAGTGGTCGCAGTTGCGAGCAACCACCGATGCAAACTGGATAACCGACCTCGATTGGACAGGCGAGGGTGTAATCTCCTTCACCGTACAGCCTAACAGCACAAGCAACGTCCGCACGGGCAGTGTGGTGGTGTCGTACGACTTCAAGGAGTACCCCATCAGTGTAACGCAGGAGGATTTCAAAATCGTATATGAAGCACCGCTGACCGTCAGCAACTTCTATGGCGAGGGCAACTATCAGTTCCAGCTCGGAGCGAGCGACTACATCAGCAATCAGCGGTTGAAGCCCAATTCGCGTTACTACATCTTCGACATCTACACCGAGGCGCAGAACTACCCCGCAGACCCCGATTGCTACGACCTGCCGATGGGAACATACACCATTGACACGCTCGACACCTACGAGATTGGCACAGCAAGCAGCTACTACTCCTACTACCTCGAAACAGATGAGAGCAAGGTGACAGACTACTCGTTCGTAAGCGGTACGATAACCATTGACGAGCAGGGAGTGACAGCAGAGGTCTTCACCGAGGATGGTATCAAGCACATCGTCAAGGGCAGCAAGCACGCGCACAACACGAGTTCCACACTCTACGAGGATGTTAATATCGACTTCACCGAGGGCGCAACAATCGCAGGTGCAACCTATTGGGGTGACTACTACGACTATATGTACTCGGGAGCCAAAGCAAACTATGAGCTGGAGCTGATAGATATGGAGCAGATGGTGGCCGTAAGCCTCGACCTTATCTCCGACACCGACCTGGGGGTTGGCGGCATTCCCACAGGCACTTACAGCGTATATGAGCCGAGCTGGAGCGAGGACTTCACAGGCAACGCCGCGCTCCCCGGATACTTTGGTGGTAGCAAGGTTTACCCGAGCTTCCTCGCAACACTCACCGAGGAGGGAGCACTGACCGGTGTGTCGTTCCTGGCAGGTGGCGAGGTGACAATCGCAAAGAACGACGACGACACCTACACAGTGACACTCAACGCGATAAACGACACCCACGACGGCAACAAGATAACAGGCAGCTGGAGAGGCACAATCGAGATTGAGGACGGCAACGACCCCTCAAACTACGAAGCACCCAAACAGCCCACCAACCGCACCAACCGCACCCCCGCCAAGGCGAAGAGGTAAAGGAGACTGGAAAATTCAAAATGAGTAAAAGCAGAGAGCAATTTCGAATTGCTCTCTGTTTTGTTTAAGGCAATGCAAAATTCAAAATTGGAGGGAGGTTAGGGAGCATAGGGAGCGTAGGGAGCGTAGGGAGCATAGGGAATTTAGGGAGAGTTCCTTAAACTCCTTAAACTCCTTAAACTCACTAATATTCCTATCGCAATCAGGGTCGTGCCCGTAACTTCGCCCGAGGCAATGCCTCGGGACACATCCCCCGCCGAGGCGGGGGCTTGGGGGTGGGTCAGACCTGCAATTGCCTGCGTGAGCAGGCAGGTGTCGTGAGGCTGAGTAGATGTATTAGGTTATTCACCTTACTATGAGTGCTGGACAAAATATTACAACCGAGAGATATTTAATATCTCTCGGTTGTAATATTTTGATTTTCTATTTATCTTCCCAAATCTCCCACGAGCGTTCGGCTTGCAGAGAGAGCATATTATAGCCACACATCACCTTAGCCCCATTGTTTTCGCACTTGCGCATCAGCAGTGTGCGCGAGGGGTTATACACAAGATCGAAGATGTGGTGTTTGTCGCCTATAAGGTCGTAGGGCAGGGTGGGAGCCTCCTCGGTGCGGGGATAGGTGCCGAGGGGTGTGCAGTTCACTATCAGTCGGTGCGACTCTACTATCTCTGCTCCTATCTCGGAGTAGGTGAGGTCGCCCTTGCCCTCTGTGCGCGATACTGTTGTAGGGGCGATGCCCATCTGTCGCAAGGCGTGGCATACCGCCTTATGTGCTCCGCCTGTGCCCAGCACCAAGGCTCTTGCGGGAAGATGCGAGCCGAGAAAGTTCTCCAACGAGGTGCGGAAACCATAGCAATCGGTATTATGGCCAATCAACTTGCCACCATCAATCATTACGCAATTTACGGCACCAATAGCCCTGGCCTCGTCGCTCAGCGAGTCCAAAAAGGGGATGACGCTCTCCTTGTAGGGGATGGTGACATTAAACCCTGCGAGGGTGGGGTGGGAGGCAATAAACGAGGGTAGCAGGTCGATACTCTCCAACTCGAAGAGACGATACTCGGCATAGTCAATGCTCTCCACCTGAAATTTCTCGGTGAAGTATTTCTCGGAAAAGGAGTGCGAGAGAGTCTTGCCTATAAGTCCATAGAGCCTCATACTCTGAGGTGGGTTGAGGAGGGGCCTCTTACAAAATATTTTCGATGACCATAAATCCTCCGATCAGCAGCACCGTGAAGGCGATAGCCAGCAGATTGAAGTATTTATCGATAAAGGTCTTGATAGGAGCGCCGAACTTCCAGATGAGCCAGGCAAAGAGGGTGAAACGCATACCGCGTGCAATCACCGAGGCGAGGACAAACAACGGTACGTTGATGGAGAATACACCCGCTGCAATGGTGAAAATCTTGTAGGGAATAGGGGTGAATCCTGCGGCAAATACTGCCCAGAAGTTCCACTCGTTGTAGAGGTTGCCCACGCTGTCGAAGGCCTCCTGCGAGAAGATGGCGGGGATAAACCAATGGTCAACAACACTCCACAGCCCTGCACCGATAGCGTAGCCCGCGAGAGCGCCCATAACCGAGCCTGCAGTACAGATAGCAGCAAAACGGAATGCCCGCTTAGGCTGACCCAGGCAGAGAGCAATCAGAAGGATATCGGGGGGAATAGGAAAGAAACTCGACTCGGCAAATGCCAAAATGAAGAGTGCCAACGCACCCCAACGACTATCCGCCCAACCAAGCACCCAATTGTAGCAACGCTTAATGATATTGGGCTTCTTCTCAACAACTTTCTGTTCCATCCTTATCTGATTAAATACTTGCGCAAAGATAGGTTATTTTTAGTTATTATAAAAAAAAAGAGAGCAACTTGGTCTGTTGCTCTCTTCTATCAAGTTTAGAATTCCCAGTAGATGATGTAGCCTGTCAGGCTCTTTTTATCCCATAGCCAGGCGCAATTGCTTGTGGTCTTAATCACCTGCATCTGGACATCCTTTGCTGTCGTCACGCCTTTACCCTGTAAAGAGACAGTAACCGTTGCACCATTTGACGGGGTGCTGTCGAGCGAGAAGATGGCGTATGTGCTCATATCATCTTTCTGCAATCGCACGCTGTTGTTCCCATCGTTAAAAGCTAACTGGTAGTCAGCTTCGGTAAATCTAAATGTATATTGACCATTTGCATAGATGCCATAGTCTGTCTCTACCTCAAAACTCTGCATCGCTTTGAGTGCTTTCTCCTCGGTGTCATTCTGGACACAACTTGCCAGGAGGAGCGAAACGGCCAATGCTACTAATGTAAATCTTGCTATATTTTTCATATCCTTAGTTGCTATTAGTTAATAGTTACAAACTTAATCAACTTCTCGCTATTAAGCATAGTCTTAACCACTGCCTCAATTTTGTGGCGACCTGCCGACAGCTTAATGGTGGGAGGTGTTACCTTCTGACCATCAACATACCAAGTTACACTCTCGAGCGTACCCTGGATATCTGCCACTCGCAGCGGGATGATATCGCTGGTCGAGTAACTACCCTTAGCGGTTATCGAGGCGTAGGAGTGAACATTGGACAGAGTCTTAATAGCGATATTCTGTGCTTTGTCGGAGACAGGCTTGCCATCAATAATCGGGGTGATTGTTGCCGAATAGTCGGTGTTGGGCTTCAGACAATCGATATGAACCATAGGCTCGGTAACTGTTACCTTCTTGTTCAAGCCACCAGCCTTGTTCTCTTTGAACTCAACACTCCAGCTCTCGTGCTTGCCATTCCAGGTGATGATAGCATCGTTCTGGTAGGGCTCAACCACGATGTCGGCAACAGCATTTTTGATGGTAATGGTCATCGATGCGCTGACCTTCTTGATGGCCGAAGTTGCCGTAACTGTCACCTCGCCACCGCTGAGAGCAGTGAGCAGACCACTGCTGCTAATGGTTGCAAGATTGCTGGGAGCAACACTCCAGATAATCTCCTGGTCGTAGGTGCCATTGGGCAGAACTGTAGCTGTGAGTTGCAGGGTCTCATCGACACTGATACTCTCCTTGCTATTATTGATTACAATCTCTTCGGGCTCAATAAGCTCGCCTTCAACAACAAACTTTTTGCTCTGAGCACCCCAAATCTCATCTGCAAGATAGGTGTGCTTGCTCGACAGATGCAACTCATACTCTGCACCCTCCACAAGGTTTGTGATTGTGTAGTTGGTGACACCGCCGGCAAAGTCATTGCGTGTGTAGTTCTTGTCCACATTCGACTTGTAGTAGAGTACCCAGTTGCTACGATCCTGCTTGGGAGTCCACGATATCTTTGCCGACCATTTGCCGTTTATGTTGGTCAATTCAGGCTCGTTCAGCTCTACCTCAGCCATAGCATTGACGGTCACACTGCCCGAGGCAGCCTTGCCGTTGAGTGTGGCGGTGATGGTGGCCTGGCCTGCTCCGACAACACGCAGAATACCGCCCGCATCGACTACAGCCACATTCTCGTTGCTGCTCTTCCACTCAGGGTTACCTGTTGTGCCGGCAGGACTGAAGCTATATTTCAACTGTTCAACCTCACCAACACCGAGGTTGTACTCCTTGGAGGTGAGAGTCATAGAGGTAGCGGTGTCCTTATAATCGGAGAAGCCAATTGTGATATCCCAAGCTACATTGCCATAACCGGTATAATTCTGCACTTGCCAATCATTGCCATCTCTTGAAATCAGATTGCGACCACTCTCGGGGTTGCCGTCAATATCAAGCCAACCACTGAAGTTGTTTACACCCACAATAACTTCGTCGCCTTTGCCTATAATAACATTGAGGCCGCTCAAATCAACCATACCTTTATTATCGGCAGTGTACTCTTTTATGATTGTCTGCTCAGAGTTCAGTTTAGCCGCAACCTTAACACTCTCGTTCTTAGGGGCAATTACTGATGTGAGTATTCGTTTGGTGCTACTCTCTGACTTGATGTCGTCGTAGGTGAACTTTATACCATACAGATAGCTCTTGTCTGGGCCTGAGGTGAATACAAGTGCAGGGTTGTCCGAATAGTTATAGTAGGTGGCTGCTGAACTTATATTGGTATTACCGATAGTATAGTTACGAGTCGAAGAGCCGGGATAGACGGTTATGTTGTCTGTGTAGGTACCCACACCCGCTTTACCAACGATTAACTTATAGTCACCGGCGGGAACATCAACAACAGCCTTACCATTGCTATTGGTGGTATAGGAGTAGTAGCCCGTCAGTGCGCGTGTGGTCGGGGTGAGGGGAATAAGTTGGTTGGCCGCACTCTTAGCAATACTTGCTTCGATGAGTGTTACGGTGGCATCAGCAACGGGTCTGCTGTTGGTGTCATAGACCATTACAGACATCGATGCATCCATAGTAACGATATCGAAGGTGATGTTTTTACCATCAAGAGAGATGTTCTCCAGGTTGTAACCGGTATGGTCACCCGACCAAGCCCTGAACTCGGTGTTGTTTGTCGAGGAGAGGGAGGTGTGGTTGTTCCTGCCGGGATAGAACCAGAGGTAAGGCGAGGTCTCGCTAACCTTCTCGGCGCGTACCACCTTGAAACACTCGTGCTGTTGATATACGTTGGGCTGATTCATCATCCACAACTGTTTGGCAGTAGTACCAGCCTCGGCCACAAAGTTGGTGGACTCGTCAACGTGATATACCAACAAGCCTCCTGCGACATTGATGTTATTAATATAGTTATTCCACTTATAGGTCATATCGCGATTCTCGAATACGAAGTACTCGCCATCAACGCTTGTGGGGATGTAGTAGCCCACCTGCTCATTAAGGGGCTTCACGGTCAGACTACCCGAAGTGGGAAGGGGCTTGAGGTCGAGCCAGCCAAGGAACGACTTGTCATATGCACTCAGCTCGGGAGGTGTAGCACCATTATTATTGTAGTTACCCGAACTCATAAGCGAGAGCGAACCGAGGTTTACGGTACCTGTCAGACCTGCCGTGTTGTAGTAGTCGGCCAGACCGATACAGTGGCCGTACTCGTGGCAGAAGGTACCGATGCTTGCCATTACCGAGCCACTCGAGCCTTTCAACTCCGAGGAGCAGGCATAGTCGTAGAGTTTCACTCCGTCGAATGAGGGTGCTGACGGCACAATACTGCGGTGAGGCCAAATATTATCCTCAGGACCGTACTCGGCAGGGTTGTGGCCTGCAAAATATACAAACAGACGAGTGATGTAGCCGTCGGTGGCATACTGGGTGAAATCTACATCGGCATCGGCTGCCTTGCAGACATCGATAATCAGCTGGTCGGCGTTAGCATCTGCATCGCCTCCACCATAATAGGCCATATTGTGAGGCATAGTGTAGGGGCCTACTACATCCAGCTGCAAGTCGTACTGACCGTAGGAGTTTTCGTAGTAGTAGTCGTGTGCCGAGCCTGTCGCACCATTCTTGCTGTAGCCCTCCTGGTTGAGCAGGTCGTGGAATGCCTGATTGGCATTTGGGGTGACAAACTTAACATCGGTATATTGAGCCAGAAGCACAATCACTCTCTCCTGCTTTACCGATGCGCGACTCTGACCACCCTCACTCTTCAATTTGTCGAGTGTGAAGGGGGAGTCGGAGATATTCTCTGCCCTGCGCTCTTTCTGAATCTTGTTGAATATCTGAGCCGGCACGCCACGCGAAGCCTTCGACAATGCGGTATTGTCAACCGATGTGCGCAACGAGGGGTTTTTGGCATTTACGCCCAGAGCTGTGATTCTTCCCTCGGCATCAACAGTCGCATACTGATAGATGCCATCTACCGACTTGACAAGGTAGCCATCGGTAGTGGTTGTATAGTGATAGAACTCGTCACCATAGGTTATGACGGTGATTGTTGTTCCATCCTTTTGTCTTATCTGCTTGGGAGTGGGGTCGGCAGGGATTGCCAGAGCCACACTACTTGACAGTAACATTGCTGCAATCAGCAAAATATTAAAAAATCTTCTCATAATTCTGAAGTATTATTTGGGTATTATTATTTCCAACTAAACTCGTGACCCATACGTTTGCCGGTCTGCATCTTGGAGTTCTCCTGCTTGGTGTTGAACTGCTCGACATTAGCATAGAGCACCTCTTCGTAGGGTGGCACCCAGAGGTCGAAGCCGAGCGAATAGAGCACTGCGGTCTGCAGGATGCGCATCATTGCGGGGCGGTCGAAACTCTTTGTGCCGAATTGCTCCACAGGCATCGAGTCCTGCTCCTTGCCCTCCACAAAATAGCAACCCTCGCGGTTGACAAATACTCTGCCGATAAGGTAACCCTCGTCATCTGCTCGGTTGTAGCGGAATGAGTCTGCCAGGAAATTGTAGATGTTAATCACTCCGCAGTAACTTCTGTGCGGATCCTCCTTTACATACTCGGTCTGCCAGATGGGGTGGTCGGCGGGGAATTGGAAGACGTTGGTGTGCATTGTGAAGATAATCATATCACCTGCCACCTGTACCTGTGCCTCGAACTTACCACGGTCGCGGTACTCGATTTTGATACGGCGGTCGATAACCTCATCCATCTCCTCGTCAATCTCGGTGGAGAATTCGTGAATGGCCTCTTTCAGTTCGCCAAAGGCCTCAAAAGTTGTGTCGAAAACCAACTGCTTGGTTGCTGATTTGTCTGTTAGCAGCGCAGCAATCTGCTTTCTTAATTCGCTCATTTTCTCTAATTTATATTTTATTTAAGGTTTCTTTTTTCGCCAAACTAACTTATAAAACTTAGCCTGTTCTCTTCTGCGACCAAAATGTATAAAAAAACTACATCAGTCGTAACTCTTCGCCGGCGTATGGCTCACCACCATCCAGCACAGCCTTGTTCATCCTCTTCAACCCCTTGACCGAGACTCCGAATCGTTGCGAAATCTTCGCCAGGGTATCGCCCGCAGCCACGATGTAGTAGGTCTGCTCGCCCAGATAGTTGTGGGGCTTCTCCTCGATGTAGATGATGTCGCCCTCCGAAATCTCGCCACCACGCTCTATGTTGTTGAGGCGACGCAGACGACCGGCACCGATGCCAAGCGTACGCGACAATCCCTTGATGGTGTCGCCTTCGCGTGCCACCACATAGCGAGTGGCGTTGTTGAGCATAATGCCGTAGCCCTCGATACTGCTCATCGGTACGGTATAGTTCTCAATGTCAAGCCCATCGCTCCACTCATAGTACTCCTTGGGAGCGCGGTAGAGCACAGGTGCCGGTTTGACAACCTCGTCGGCAGTCTTTACACCGGGCTTCGAACCTCCGCGACGGGTTGAGGGGTCGTCGTAGCGGTATAGTTGGTTGTCGGTGATAATCTTTATCAATCGCTCGGCGTAGGCGGGATTTGTGGCGTAGCCCGCACTCTTAAGGCCGTGTGCCCAACCCTCATAGTCGGTAATCTCCAAGTCGAAGAGGAAAGCATATCGCTGACCTGTGGCCAAAAATACCGAGTGGTCTTCGTAGGACTCTTCGGCAGTACGATAGGCACGGAAACACTCATCCTGCTCATCGTCATCGTGATATACTTTGCCGCCGGTCCAATTGCTCTTACACTTGATACCGAAGTGGTTGTTTGCTTCGGTTGCCAAACGGCTGTTGCCGTTGTCCGATTCTAAAATACCTTGTGCAAGAGTGATACTTGCGGGTATGCCATACTCCTCCTGCGCCTCTATGGCGAGTGGGGCATACTCTTCTATATACTCTTCGCGGGTTGTTCGCTCCCTGCTCTGTGCCGAGAGGCTGACAGAGGTGCAGAACAAAAGACCGCAAAATAATATGTGCACTTTTCTGAACATAGCGCAAATATAACAATAAAACAGATACTTTAATACTCCTGTATCTATATTTTGCTTAGTTGGAACAAAAATTTGTTTTTTCTTGTTGCTTGCACTAATTTTGTCTGTCAGCATCTTTGTAGTAACTAATTTCTATAATAGAGTGAAGTCCAAGAGAGTAAAGAGAGAACGTACCGAGAGTGTTGCGCTGGTTATGCTTGCCGAGATGAGCGACCTGATAGATGCACTATGGATACTAAGAGCCTTGCGCAACGGCTATCCCGAAACGAAGGTGGCTGTTGTCACCGCTCCCGCCTACCGCTCGTTGGTAGAGGGGGAGGGGGCAGAGTTTATTGCCTGTCCGGCGCGTGGGGTGAGTGGCCTGTGGCGCGCCGCTTCGGCCTTGCGTCGTGGTGGCTATCGCTCGCTGGCCGATTTGCAGGGCTCTGCGCGTACTTTTATGCTTCGCGTTGTGTTTGCTTTACGCACATTTTTCGGTGGCAGAACAAGGGTTGTGGATAGAGCTCGCCAGTCGCGCAAGATGATGACCCGTAAGTTCCGTAAAGTGTTGTTGCCAAACACCTTCAGCACTGAACGCTATCGACTGACACTCGAGAAACTCGGTTTTACGAACTTGGTGCTTCCGGAGAATTCTGTTGGCTCTACAAATAGAGATTTTCATATCCCCGAACAGTTGATGTCTGCTATGGGCACCAAGAGTGGCCTATGGGTCGGATATGCCCCCTTTGCCGATACTCACGGTAAGATGTTTCCTACCTCTACCTCCGATAAGTTGGTCGCTTTGCTCGTTGACAGATTTGAGCGAGTGGTGATATTTGGAGGTGGCGATATGGAGCGCCTTTTTGCAGAGGGTGTTGCCCAGAAGTATGGCCCGAAGGTTGTGCCTGCTGTGGGTGTGCTCTCGCCCTATGAGGAGATGAAACTGATGGGCGCTATGGACCTGCTGATATCGCCCGATAGTCCTTCGCTCCACCTGGCGTCGCTTGCCGGTACTCCGGTGCTCTCTATCTGGGGTTCCACACATCCCTTTGCCGGTGGCGCAGGCTATGGACAGAACCCTGAGTGGCAGTTACAACTCGACCTCCCGTGCCGACCCTGTGCGGTCAGAGGCGAGCGTGGCTGTATCTTTGGTGACCGCAGATGTATCAATGGCATCACCCCCGAGATGGTGGTGGAGCGCGCCGAACAGATTGTGAGTGTACTTGCTAATTAGATGATAGTGAACGAGTAACGCTACTTGCTTGCATTGACTCCCCATTTACCTTCCAAAAGTTTATTGGCATTCCTCAGGCCCAATGTATAGAAATGTTAAAAAAATCACAGTAATAATTTGTGGCTTTGGGAAATAGTGTTAACTTTGCGAGGATTGTGAGAAATAGTTTTTTATAAACACATATAACAGAGATTTTCAATGAATACTCCTACCAATTTGAAGTACTCCGAGGATCACGAGTGGATCCGCGTGGAGGGCGATGAGGCCTATGTAGGTATCACCGATTTTGCACAGAGCCAGTTGGGTGACATCGTATTTGTGGATGTTACCAGCGTAGGCGAGACCCTTGCAGCACACGAGGTGTTTGGCACTATCGAGGCTGTTAAGACCGTATCGGATGCTTTCTTGCCCGTCTCGGGCGAGGTGCTCGAGTTTAACGATGCACTCGAAGCAGACCCCGCACTTGTGAATACCGACCCCTATGGCGAGGGTTGGATGGTGAAGATTCGTATGACCGACCCTGCAGAGTTGGATGCTCTCCTCTCGGCAGAGGGCTACGAGGCACTCGTAAATGCTTAGGAATTAGGTTTATATAACAAATAAAACAATTTAAGAAAATGGCAAAAGTTACAGTTGTAGGTGCAGGTAACGTAGGTGCTACTTGCGCAAATGTGATGGCTATCCGTGAGGTGGCTGACGAGGTGGTTCTCATTGATATCAAAGAGGGTCTTTCCGAGGGTAAGATGCTCGATATGTATCAGACTGAGACTCTGATGGATTTCGATACCAAGTTGGTAGGTTCGACCAACGATTACAGCAAGACTGCTGGTAGCGACGTAGTAG
>JAZUCV010000059.1:0-9483 GCA_045639285.1 Tidjanibacter sp. | reverse complement strand
GAGGCTAAGGGCACAGAGACTCACGTTGATGTTGTTGAGGGTATGCAGTTCGACCGTGGTTACATCTCGGCATACTTTATGACCGACACCGAGAAGATGGAGGCCACACTCGACAAGCCCTATGTGCTGATTACCGACAAGAAGGTATCGACTATGAAGGAGATTATGGGCGTGTTGGAGCCCGTGGCTCAGAATGGTCGCGCTTTGGTAATCATCGCTGAGGATGTTGATGGCGAGGCTCTCTCGGCATTGGTAGTCAATAAGTTGCGCGGCACTCTCAAAATTGCTGCTGTGAAGGCTCCCGGCTTTGGCGACCGTCGCAAAGAGATGTTGGAGGATATCGCAACCCTCACCGGCGGTACTGTTATCTCCGAGGACAAGGGCTTGCGTCTGGATCAGGCGACTATCGAGATGCTCGGTACTGCCGACAAGGTGACAATCACCAAGGAGAACACCACAATCGTGGATGGCGGAGGCGACGCTGAGGCTATCAAGGAGCGTGTGGCACAGATCCGCAAGCAGATGGAGATCAGCACCTCCGACTACGACAAGGAGAAATTGCAGGAGCGTCTGGCTAAGTTGGCAGGTGGCGTGGCAGTGCTCTATGTCGGTGCTGCAACCGAGGTAGAGATGAAGGAGAAGAAGGATCGTGTGGAGGACGCGCTCGCCGCAACCCGCGCAGCAGTAGAAGAGGGTATCATCCCCGGTGGTGGCGTGGCATTCATCCGCGCAACAGCCGCACTTGAGAACCTCAAGGGCGAGAACGAGGACCAGACAACAGGCGTGCAGATTGTGCGTCGCGCAATAGAGGAGCCCCTGCGCCAGATTGTGGCTAACGCCGGTGGCGAAGGCTCGGTAGTGGTTAACAAGGTGCGAGAGGGCGAGGGCGACTTCGGCTACAACGCACGCGACGACCGCTACGAGAATATGCTCTCGGCAGGTATCATCGACCCTACAAAGGTGGCACGCGTAGCACTCGAGAATGCTGCGTCGATAGCATCGATGTTCCTCACCACCGAGTGCGTGCTCGCGGAGAAGAAAGAGGAGAACCCCCTGCCCGCAATGCCCGCAGGCGGTATGGGCGGCATGATGTAGCATCGCGGATGCGTTTCTATTGAGGGGCGTGGTTACGGATACGACCGCTGTGCCTCCGTACTAATGTGAGCGGAGAGAGTAGGGGTAAAGCATCGCAGATGCGTTTCTATTGAGGAACGTTTGTGGGGATACGACCGCATTGCCTCCGTACTAAAATAATGAGGTGACAGATATTTCTGTACTAAATAAAAGAAGAGCCGAGTTATAGAACTCGGCTCTCTTTTTCTATTTAAAAATCTTGAATTTGTGGAGTGAGTCGGCAAATGAGTACTCGACCTTCAATCCGTAGCGTTTTGCGATGGCTGCCACAATCGGCAGGCCAAGGCCGTTAGAGTGTTCGTTGCCTGGGGAGTGGTGGAAACGTGTAAAGATTCGCTCCACATCGAGGGGCTCTTCCGGACCACTGTTGGCCACTACAAGGCCCGTGGGGCCAACCTCTACAACCACTCGGCCACCGCTTACATTGTGGTTAAAGGCGTTACGCAGAAGGTTATCGACCAATATGCGCGCCAGGCCTGCATCGATATCGACAATCCAAGGCTCGCAACTCGCTACGTTGAGCGAGATATTGCGGTGGGCAAAGAGCTCGCCAAGCACCTCGGCACGGCTTGTGACAAGTGAGGAGATATCCACAGAGTCAAAGTGATAGAACTGACCGCTCTCAATCTTGGTGAGCAGCAGCAGCGACTTGTTGAGTCCTGAGATATTCTCCAAGGTGCCGAGCACCTTCACCAGCTCGCCCATCTGCTCCTCTGAGAGAGGGGTGTCGAGCAACATCTCCAGACGGCTTGTGGCAATAGCCAGAGGGGTCTGTATCTCGTGCGATGCGTTTGCTACAAACTCCTTCTGCTGAACGAGTTGCGCGCGACTATACTCCAGGTAGCGTGTGGCTGCCTCGTTGAGTGTGGCAAACTCCAAAGCCGCATTCTTGCTTGTCAATGGTGGGGCGGGAGTGGTGATATCTTTTCTGTCGTTGAGCCAGCCGACAAGTTTATCGAGGGGCTTGAGGCTGTGGTGGACAACAAAAACGACCACGATGGTAATCAGGGTAATCAGCGTCAGCCACAAAACGAACGACCAGAGAAAGAGGGTGCGCATCACCTCAGCCTTCTCAATATTGGGGGTCATCACCGTTAGTCGGTATGCCTTACCCTCGGCATCGATATACTCCACACGCAGTACGCGTGCGGGCTCAAACTCGTTTTTTGCAGGAATCCAAATATTCTCATCGCGATAGCGTACGCCACTACCCACCTCCTCGGGCGTAATATCCTCAAAGTAGAAGCTATTGTTGGTGGCGTTATCCTCAGTGGGTACCTCCTCGCCTCGCAATTGACGACGAATGATACGCTCGGCATAGACATCGAGAGCATCGTCAACCTCGTCGTTAATCTCGTCGATCATCGTGTTGTAGAAACCGACAGTCCAGAGGGTGACCAGGATGGTTATGGGAATCAGGGTGCGGAGAAGTATCTGACGACTCAGTTTCATAGGCGTTACTCTTTAAGTGCTAGTTTATAACCAAAACCATATACTGCCTTAATCTCCACATCGGCACCCGCGTCGCTGAGCTTGCGTCGCACATTTTTCATCTGGGCATAGAGGAAATCGAAGTCGTCCGTCTGGTCGATATGGTCGCCCCACACAGCCTCGGCGAGCGACTCTTTGCGAATCAGGTGGCCTGGACGAAGCAGAAAATAGTGAACAATGTTGAACTCCTTACGGCTAAGCGACAGAGGAGTGCCCGCCACCGTTACCGAAAGAGTGTCGGGCTGGAGCGCAACATTTCCAAACGAGATATCCATCTTACCCGCATTGCGACGGCGTGCAACGCTGCGGATACGCGCCACAAGCTCGGCAATGTGAAATGGTTTGGCCAGATAGTCGTCGGCACCGAGGGTGAGTCCGGCAACCTTGTCATCTATGGCGTCCTTGGCCGAGATGATTATCACATTGTCGCTCTTGCCGAGCTCTTTCACTCGTCGGAGCACATCGAGTCCGTTGCCGTCGGGCAGCATCAGGTCGAGCAGGATGCAATCGTAGTCGTAGTCGCCCACCTTGGAGCAGGCTGTTTTGTAGTCTATGGCACGCTCCACAACGTAACGCTCGGCTGTGAGTGCTCTCTCAACCAAATCACCAAGTTCGCGATTATCTTCAACAAGCAGTATTTTCATCTTATATATATAATAATAGGTATAACAACTATATATTCCTTTGCCTGCAAAGGAATAGAACAATCCTGAAAAGTTACTGAATTTTTCAGCCTCTCTGTCGGAAAATGTTCAGTACTCCAAAATTATGATTTTTCGACTATAATATATATAGGTATCCCCGAGAAAAGCAGAAAAATGAAGAAAAAATAGGGTAATCAGCAAAAAAAATGCAAAAATGTGTAAAAATTCAGTTTCATTTCAGGTTTGAGCTTAACCTTTGTATCAAGAAAAATGAATAACAAATTTTAATTAACAAATAAAACAACAAAGATTATGAAAAAGGTATTGATTAGCTTAATGGTTTTGATGAGTTCCACCACCCTTATCGGTCGCGACCGCCCCGTTCTTTTTGAGCAACTTCCTGCACAGGCACGTGCAACCATCGAGACAAACTATCCCGGTGTGAAGGTATCCTATGCAATCTACGACAACGACATCTTCGAGCGTCATTATGAGGTGGTGCTGACCAACGGTGTAAAGATTGACTTCAGCCGCAACGGTAAGTGGCGTTCGATAGACTGCGAGCGTCAGGCAATCCCCGAAGGTCTGATTCCGGCAGGTGTAATCGAGTTCGTTAAGGCTCACCACCCGAACAACTTCGTAGTAGATATGGATCGTCGCGATGGTATCTTTATGGATGTGCAGCTCAACAACGGTCTGGATCTGAAATTCTCGAAGTCCGGTAGCTTCCGCTTCTACGACAATTAGTCGATGACACCTTACTGATTAAGCCCTGATTGCCCCTCCCCCAACACACAAGATTAGTTTAACAGATAGAAAAAAGAAAAAAAATTATGAAACGTATAGTAATATTGTTAGCCGCTATCCCGATGCTCTTCTTGCAGAGTTGCGATACAGAGAGATTTATCGGCATTGCTGACCTCCCCGAGAAGGCAGCCACCTTTATCCAGAACAACTTCCCCTCGGCCGATGTGATATCGGTAGTGAAGGATTATGACGACCTGAGCTACACCTACGATGTGGTGCTGAGCGATGGTACAAGAATAGAGTTCAAGCGCTCAGGTGACTGGAAAGATGTAGAGGCTTCCACCTCGCAGGTGCCCGACTCGGTTGTACCGGAGAATGTCCTCTCATATATCAAGACCAACTATGCGGATAGACACATCCTGGGAATCTCGCGTGACTTCCAAATAGAGGTAAGACTCGACAACCGCCTGGAGCTGGTATTCTCACTGTCGGGAGGTTATCTGGGAATAGATAGTTAGAAGATAATAGATTGGGTTAAATAAATAGATAGTTGATTGTAAAAGACCGAGGCTGATGCGAATCACCCTCGGTCTTCTCTTTAATATGGTTTGTGGCTCTACTTCTGTTCCAACTCCTTGACAGCACTCAGCAGGGTGTTGTCAATGGGGTAGATATTAACATAGAATCCCGCATCCTCCAGCGGAGTGTTTCTGCCGATGTAGGCTCTCAGCTCTGCCAATAGCAATTCGCGCGAGGCCTCAATCTCTTTGCGGCTTGCACGAACACCCTCGCGCTCGGCGTAGCGAACAAAGTCGTTCACCAACGACGGGTCGCTGTCGAGGAATGAGGTGAGCTCTGCAATTGTGGTGAGATTGTTCACCTTCGTTCGGTGTTTATCCACATAGTCGAGGGTGTATCGGTAGAGGATATTCTTGTTCATCACCTCTGCATAGTAGTTGGTGACTCCGACAGTGTCAATGGGTACAAATATATCGGGCATAATGCCGCCGCCACCATAGACCACCTTACCACCCTCGGTGACAAAGCGCAGTGAGTCGTTGAACACTATGCTGTCTGCCGAGAATACCTCGTTGTGGAGGTAGCGGTTGAGGATGTCCGCCTCATACTCCTCGGCGCTCATACCCATCTCGTATGGCTTCTGTATGGAACGACCCGTGGGGGTATAGTAGCGTGCCACGGTAAGACGTACTGCCGAGCCGTCGGGTAGGGCCAACTGATTCTGCACCAAGCCCTTGCCGAAAGAACGACGACCAATGATTGTACCTCTGTCGTTATCCTGTATTGCGCCAGCCAGAATCTCGCTCGAGGAGGCACTATACTCGTTGATAAGAATCACCAACGGGATATCGGTCACCTCGCCTGTGCCATCGCTATACTCTACTTGTCGCTGCTCGAAACGGTCCTCGGTATAGACAATCATCTTGCCGGCGGGCAGGAACTCATTGGCGATAAGGATTGCCTGGTCGAGAAATCCGCCCGAATTGTCGCGCAGATCGAAAATCATACTCTTCATACCCTCCTTTTCGAGATTCTTGATAGCCTCCACCAACTCCTTGTGAGAGTTGCGCGAGAAGGAGGAGAGTTTGATGAAGCCTGTGCTGGGGGTGAGCATAAATGCCGCATCAATACTATTAATAGGTATCTTGTCGCGGATAATCTCGATATTAACCAACTCGTTTGCCTGACCGCGACCAATACCCACGTTGACTTTTGTGCCACGCTTGCCACGCAGGAGTTTCATCACCGAGTCCTGAGGGAACTTCACGCCGGCCACCGTTCTGTCATCAATGGTCACAATCCTGTCGCCAGGCATAATGCCGGCCTTATAACTCGGGCCTCCTGCTATCACGTTGAGTACCACGATAGTATCGGTCGCCATATTGAATACCACACCAATACCGTCAAACTCACCTTCGAGGTTTTCGTTAATATCCGACATATCGGTCGCGGGGATGTAGATGCTGTGGGGGTCGAGCTGTGCCATCAGTTCGGGCATAAGAGCCTCGCGGATGGTGTCCATATTGACGGGGTCGATATATGCAGCATCAATAATCTGCATCACATAGGAGAGTTTGTCGTGTGGGTTATTTCCCATCGAACGAATCAGCTCGCTTGAAATGCGGGCATAACGGTTGCCCGAAGCCACGGAGCCAATCCAGAGGCCAAGCACCAGAGCGACAGCCACAATGAGTGGCAAGAGTATTTTTGTCTTTTTGTTCATCTTATTGACTGTTAGTGCTTAACAGCACAGGGTGGGGTTACTTGTTCTTAAACTTGTAGGCAAGACCGATGGTAGCCGAGTATTGGTACTGCATCTTGTTGCTCGAAGGCTTGTGGTAGTAGGCCACACCATAGAGCTGCAGACTCAGATACTTTGTCAGGTCGTAGTCCAATGTGTTGTCCCAACGCACAGTGGGGGGAGTGCGATAGTCGTAGAAGGTGTAGAAGGTTGCGCGGTAGCGGATATTCTTCTTCTCACCAAAGGTCTTGTCGAAGTTGATGTTCACCGACGAACCAATCTGGTTGAGGATAGTCTTGCCCTCCTCTACGCCATAATTCTTATTTGCCCACACGTCGGGATTGGTCACCATAGTCATATTACCCGAGAGAGGCGATAGTGTAACTACAAATGGCGAGCCATCTTTTTTGTAGGTCAAACCGACTGCCACATCCAGATAGCCGGGCGAAAGCAACGAAGATATGAGTGTCTTATCCGAGCGCGACTTATAACCATTTGCAAACTGGGTGCGGAAGTTGATAAGTGCCGAGTAGGACCAATTATCATTCATCTGCCAGCCCATCGTCTCGGAGAGCTTGAACTCGTCGGCATTCTTGAAGGGGTCGTTGTCGATGACATTGATACCATAGCGGGCGTTGATGGTGAGGTTTGACGAGAAGAGTTTGTTCTCGTACTTGTGTTGCATAAAGATTGTGGCCAGACCCGAGAAGGTGTTGTCACCACCCGCCTGCCAGTTGTCAAACTGCTGGAGTGTGGTTTTCAGACTCGCGTTGAACTCGAAATAGTTGCGCTCCTTGCGCAGACGGAGTTTCTCGAGGTGGGCAACGGTGGGGTCAAAATATTGATTATCAACATTTGTGCCCGATACGGTAGGTGCATTATCCAACTTGCCGGCCTCGGCAGCTGTTGCAGGTTTATCGTTGCTGATTGTGAACTGTGCAAATGCCTCGACTGAGCTGATGAGCAAGCTGGCGGTTATTATTAATAGAAATCTCTTCATAGTATATTTTGATTTTAGGGTTCGACGAAATGTTTTAGATTACAAAGATACTCTTTTAGATGAGATTTTTTATTAATTTTGGGGTGGAACTTTTTATTAAGATATCGTAAAAGGAGAAAAATAGATTGAAATATGGAGAAAACAGGTAAAAGATATTTCGGTGCACACGTCAGTGCCTCGGGTGGAGTGGAGAATGCACCACTCAATGCGGCTGCCATTGGTGCTACAGCATTCGCACTGTTTACCAAAAACCAACGACAATGGTTTGCGCCCGCCCTCACTGAGAAGAGCATTGTTGCCTTTCGCGAGAATTGTGCTAAACTTGGTTTTCAGCCGAACCATATTATGCCTCACGATAGTTATCTGATTAATCTCGGACATCCTGATGATGAGGCACTTGCGCGCTCGCGCAATAGTTTTGTCGAAGAACTGCATCGCTGCGAGCAGCTGGGGCTTGATAGGCTCAACTTCCATCCGGGCAGCCACCTGAAGGGGTGCTCGGAAGAGGAGTGTCTGCAACGAGTGGCCGACAGCATTAACTATGCGCTGGAACGTACCCAGGGTGTGACGGCAGTGATTGAGAATACGGCAGGGCAGGGGACAAATGTGGGTTACCGCTTTGAGCACCTTGCCTATATCATTGAGCGAGTGGAGGATAAGAGTAGGGTGGGGTACTGTATCGACACCTGTCACGCCTTCGCTGCGGGCTATGATCTGCGCACTGTCGAGGCGTGTGAGAAGACATTTGCCGAACTCGACAGCATTATCTCCCTCGACTACCTGCGCGGTATGCACCTGAACGATGCGATGCGCCCTCTCGGCAGTCGTATTGATAGGCACGAAGTGCTGGGGGGAGGCCAGATAGGTAAGGAGTGCTTTGCGTGGATTGCCCGTAACCCTAAGTTCTCGGATATGCCATTGGTATTGGAGACTATTAATGAGGAGTTGTGGCCTGAGGAGATAAGTTGGCTAAAAGAACAGTAGAAAAGCCGTATAATTGGTGAATTTGGCGTTGCGGGTGCTCACGAAGCCATCTGGCTTGTAAATTTTGCACTTCTCTTGTGAGTTAAATGCTCATTTACTTTAAGTAAACTCCGCTTTGCCTCCCATCGAGAATCCCAAAATTTCCTAAGCCATAGTGACTTCTTGAAGTGAGTGGGTTTATATTAACACTGAGAGTAGTATCGAACTACTCTCAGTTTTTTTTTATGGATAGGGCTGATAGGAGTAATAGGAGTAATAGGAGTAATAGGAACTCCCCCATAATTCCCAAATTTCCCAGAACTCCTATTATTCCTATCAGCCCTATTGGCCCTACACTCCCTAAATTCTTTAAACTCCTTAAACTCCTTAAACTCCCTAAATTCCCTAAATTCCCTATATTTCCTATACCCCATATCCCCAAACTTTCCCATTATTCCCAACTCTCTCATATTCGCGGGTGGCAATTTTACTACCCGCGAATTAAACTCTTCCCGCTTTGTTGGCCTTGTGGCCTTTGCTGCCTTTATATATATAATAATAGGTATAACTTTCCATCTATTTTGACCGCAAAACTTTAAAGTGCTGACAATCAATCATAGTTTAAAATAGTTGTAAAAAATTGCATAAAATATTTGGAAGTTTGATATTCTTTGCCTTATCTTTGCACCCGTTTTCGGCCCGATTGGAAAATAAACCACTCGAAAAGAAAATGAAAAAAGTTCTTAAAAAGTTGCAAAAAGATTTGGAGGTTATAAGAACTTGACTTATCTTTGCACCCGTTTTCGGCTCGATTGGAAAATGCCAAGCCGAGTGGACGAAAACGAAAGTTCTGAAAAATAAATTCAAAAAATCTTTAAAAAGATTTGGAGAATATAAAAATAGTGACTACCTTTGCAGTCCGTTTCGAAAAGAGACAGAGACGTGCGAAAAGCACTAAGAGATTTGTTCTTTGAAATAATGTAAGCAGCTAAGTTTATTTTGATAAACTTTTTCTACAAGACAAGGTTAAACTTTAATTAAAGAAAACAAGGTTTAAGCAAAATCAATACCTTTGAGAAAGAAGCCAAGATACAAATAATACATTTAATTACAATGGAGAGTTTGATCCTGGCTCAGGATGAACGCTAGCGGCAGGCTTAACACATGCAAGTCGAGGGGCAGCATAGATGTAGCAATACATTTGATGGCGACCGGCGCACGGGTGCGTAACGCGTATGCAACCT
>JAZUCV010000058.1:0-6051 GCA_045639285.1 Tidjanibacter sp. | reverse complement strand
GATAGTCAAGCTTGCTTGAACTAATCACTGCTCTATTTATCGTTGTAATAACTGCTAAGTTATTCCTAAACCCGCAAACTAAATAGTACAAAAGTTTTTGCGGAGCTTTTTACAAAAAGCGACAAAATCAAAAAGCGACACTGAATTACACTTGTTGCATTTCGATTAGTTTGGCATATATGCCACCCTTCTCCATCAGTTTGTCGTGGGTGCCTTGTTCGGCTACGTGGCCTGCGTCGATAACCACAATCTTATTTGCGTTGTGGATGGTGCTCAGGCGGTGGGCGATGACTATCGAGGTGCGGCCGCTCTGCAACTGGTCGAGTGCGGTCTGCACGAGTTGCTCGCTCTCGGTGTCGAGTGCCGAGGTCGCCTCGTCGAGAATCAGAATCTCGGGGTTCTTCAGCACCGCACGGGCAATGCTCAATCTCTGGCGCTGGCCACCCGAGAGCTTTGAGCCACGGTCGCCGATATTGGTATCATACCCCTCAGGGGTGTCTGCGATAAAGCCGTGAGCATTTGCCACCTTTGCGGCAGCCACAACCTCCTCGTGCGAGGCGTTGAGGTCGCCAAGCAGGATGTTGTTCTCGATGGTGTCGTTGAACAAAATGGTCTCCTGTGACACCATACCAAATTTCTCGCGCAAAGAGGCCAAGGTATAATCTTTGATGTTGCGGCCGTCGATAAGTATCTCACCGGCAGTCACATCGTAGAAGCGTGGGATAAGGTCGGAGATGGTCGATTTGCCACCACCCGATGGGCCGACAAGTGCCACGGTCTCGCCCTTGCGGATGGTGAAGCTAACATTGCTCAGCACCTCACGCTCTTCGTAGGCGAAACTTACATTGCGGAACTCGATTGACTCCTTGAAGTCGGTCAGGTTGATTGCGTCGGGCTTCTCAACGATGGGGTTCTTGGAGTCGAGGAGTGTGAGTACGCGCTCACCTGCGGCAATACCCTGATTGATATTGGCGAAGGCGTCGGTGAATTGGCGGATAGGGCGTGTCACCTGCGAGAAGATACCGATATAGGCGAGGAAGCCGCTTGCATCCATACTGCCAGCCACCACAAGCAGTCCGCCGGCCACCATCAGACCCGCAGCTGCGAGGATACCGAGGAACTCACTCATAGGTGAGGCGAGTTGCTGGCGATACATCATTTTGCGCGACACATCCGAGTAGCTCTTGTTGATACGGGCAAAGCGCTCGCCAAAGAACTCCTCGCCACCGTAGCCCTTGACCACCTTTACACCCGCAATCGACTCGTCGAGTACGGAGGTGAGCTCGCCAAACTGCTCCTGAGCAGTGAGTGCTGGTTTGCGTAACTTCTTGACAATGCGGCCAATGATAAGGCCCACGATGGGGAGGTATATCAGAGTGAAGATTGTGAGCTTCCACGAGATGGCAATCATACCTACAAAGTAGCTCAGGATGAGGAAGGGCTCGCGGAAGGCTACTTGCAGGGTGTTGGTGATGCAGAAACGCACTACCTGAACATCTGCCATAATACGCGACACGATATCGCCCTTGCGCTCGTTGGTGAAGTAACCCACATTGAGGCGCATCACATTATTATATGTCTGGTTGCGGAGGCGTTGCAGGGCGCGAATCTTCATATTCTCCACAGTACGTTGACCGAGGTAGCGGAAGGTGTTGCTCAGCAGTGCCGAGGTGGCGATGATGACTGCGAGCATTGTCAGCACATCCAAAATCTCGTAACTCTCGCCATATATCTTATAAATAAGGTGGCGTATAGCCCCTTCGAGCCAGGTGGTTGAGAACTCCAGGGCGGGCATCTCGCGCACGGGAGCCATTGCCGCCTCACCACCAAAGAGGGTGCTGAGGATAGGGATGATGAGCATAAAGTTCATCAGGTTGAACACCGCATAGAAGAGGGTGTAGAAGAAGTATGGGATTGCATATTTCTCCAAAGGTTTGGCAAACCCGAGGAGGCGCAAGTATGTTTTCATCGGCCTGTTTTGCTACAAATTTGCTTTATAACTAATTAATCGAGTGCAAAAGTACTCTTTTGTTGGCGATTTTCCCAAGAAAAGAGTTATTTTTGCATTTAATATGGCTATGCAACTGAACGGCTGCCATAAGAGTAGATAATTAGTAAACGAAAAAAATATATGGAAAAGAGTATGAGAAAGACGGTAGTCAGTGGTATTCGCTCGACAGGCAAACTCCACTTGGGCAACTATTTTGGCGCATTGCGTAACTTTGTAAAGATGCAGCACGATCAGCAGTGCTATTTCTTCATCGCCGACTACCACTCCCTCACCACACACCCCGACCCCAAGGCTCTCCACGGCAATGTGCGTCAGATTTTGGCAGAGTACCTCGCAGCAGGTATCGACCCAGAGGTGGCAACAATCTATGTGCAGAGCGACGTGCCTCAGGTGGCTGAGCTGTCGTTGTTGCTCAGTATGCACGCCTACATCGGCGAGCTGGAGCGTACTGCATCGTTTAAGGACAAAGTGCGCAAAAACCCCGAGAATGTAAATGCGGGTCTGCTCACCTATCCCGTGCTGATGGCTGCCGACATCCTCTTGCATCGTGCTGACTTTGTGCCTGTTGGTAAGGACCAGGAGCAGCACTTGGAGCTCACCCGTCGTTTTGCGCGTCGTTTCAACACCATCTACGGTGTGGAGTATTTCCCCGAGAGTGTGCCCTACAACTTCGGTCAGGACTTGGTGAAAATCCCCGGCTTGGACGGCTCTGGCAAGATGGGTAAGAGCGAGGGTAACGGTATCTATCTCTCCGACCCCGACAATGTGATTCGCAAGAAGGTGATGCGTGCCGTGACCGATGCAGGTCCTCAGGAGCCTAATTCGCCTATCAGCGAGCCTATCGCCAACATCTTTACCATTATGAACGCTGTCAGCGAGCAGTCAACAATCGATTACTTCAAGGAGAAATATGCTACCTGCGAGATTCGTTACGGTGATTTGAAGAAGCAGTTGGCAGAGGATTTGATTAAGACAATTACCCCTATTCGCGAGCGCATCGAGGCTATCGCATCCGACGATGCATACCTCCACCGTGTGACCCGCGAGGGTGCTGAGCGTGCACGCGAGAGTGCAGACAAGACACTGCGCGAGGTACGTGAGATTATGGGTATTTTGCACTTTTAATATCTTCTAATCAAGAACGAGTACAATAAGTCCGAAGGGAACGATGATTAGGGAGGCGGTAAACAAGTTTCTGATGAGGGTGATGCTGCTGACAGAGCGTCTGTCGGAGCGTCAGCTTATGATGTTGCTTGCCGTGGTGGTAGGCATCGTCGCAGGTCTTGCCACCTTCTTCTTCCAGTGGCTCCTGGGTGGCGTGGAGCATATCCTGACGAGCTGGTTTCCCGTGTCGAAGGCGGGTTGGCTCTATCTGGTCTATCCCGCGTTTGGTATCATCGTAGCCTCCATCTTTGTTAAGTACATCATCCAGGATGATATCTCAGAGGGCGTAACCAAGGTGCTCTATGCGATGAGCAAGCGTGGCTCGATTATCAAGCCGCACAACTGCTACTCATCCGTGGTGGGTGGTGCTATGACAATCGGCTTTGGTGGCTCGGTAGGACCTGAGGCGCCAATCGTGCTCACAGGTGCCGCCATCGGCTCCAACATCGGCCGAATACTCAAACTCAACTACCGCAACATCACGCTGATGCTCAGTTGTGGTGTGGCGGCAGCACTTGCGGCAATCTTCAAGGCACCTATCACAGGCGTTATCTTTGTGATGGAGATTCTGATGCTCGATATCACGATGAACGCTATCGTGCCTCTGATTATCTCGGCCGTAACATCCACAACCCTCGTCTTCTTCCTCAAAGGCTTCGACCCTATCCTGGCGGTGGATGTGACGGGCACTTTCGAGCTTGCGCATCTGCCTATGTATCTGCTGCTTGGCGGTCTGGGTGGTCTGATGGCAAACTACTTCACCACCTTCAATGGCAAGGTGCGTGACCGTATATCTGCCCTGGGCAGGCAACGCAAGAAGTGGCTCTATGGTGGTCTTGCGCTGGGCATCCTGGTCTTCCTCTTCCCGCCACTCTATGGTGAGGGATATGGTGCGTTTACCTCGCTGATGCACGGCGACACGGACACCCTCTTCAACAACTCGCTGCTCTACCAATTCCGAGATATCGACTGGGTGATTATCATCTACCTCACGGCCATTATGTTCTTCAAGGTTATCGCTATGGCGGTGACAAATGCTGCCGGTGGTGTGGGTGGTACCTTTGCGCCCTCGCTCTTTGTGGGTGCGTTCCTGGGTGGTACGATGGCCCTTGCGTCAAACACCTGGCTCGGTATGGAGCTCCCCATCCTCAGCTTCTCGCTGGTCGGCATGGCGGGTGTGATGGCAGGTGTGATGAAAGCACCGCTCACCTCCATCTTCCTTATCGCCGAGTTATCAAACGGTTATGAACTCTTTGTGCCTCTGATGCTGGTGGCCTCCATATCGTTTGCTATCTCCTACTACATGGATCCCGACTCGATTTACACCAAGTCGCTCCGCAAGCGTAACGAGCTACTGACACATAACAAAGACCGTTCGGTGCTCGTCTTCCTCAACCTCGAAAAGTTGATGGAGACCGACTTTACACCTATCAGCGAGAATACCACACTGCGCGAACTGCTCGACCACATAGCGCACAAGCGACGTAACATATTCCCCGTACTCGACGACCGAGGGGTGCTCAAAGGGGTGGTCCAGCTCGACGACCTGCGCGCCCATATGTTCCGTCCCGAGAAGCACGGCAACACTGCCGAGCAATATATGATTCCTCCGCCCGATGTGATTCAGCGCAAGGAGTCTATAACCGGTGTACTCGACAAGTTCGAGTCGTCGCAGGCGTGGATGCTGCCCGTGGTTGACAAGGATTACCACTACTTGGGCTTTATCTCCAAGTCGCGAATCCTTGCCGCCTACCGCGAACAGCTCATCGAGCTAAGTCAAGAGTAACTCATTTCTCTATGAACAAGAGAGTTGCCTTCATAATACCTGTCTATAACCGTCCGCAGGAGGTGCGCGAACTGCTCGCCTCGATGGTGGCGTGCGACTCATCGTCAGATGAGTGGGAGGTGGTAATCGTGGAGGATGGCTCGTCGGAGAGCGCCGCGAGTGTAGTGGCAGAGTACTCCGCACAGCTCCCCATACTATATGTCACGCAGCCCAACGGAGGACCATCGTCGGCACGTAACTTCGGCGCGCGACAGACCTCGGCATCAATGCTGGTATTCCTCGACTCCGATACAACACTATCGCCCACATACTTCGACACGGTACTTGCGACCGAGGCACCCTTCTGGGGTGGGGCAGACCGTGCGTCGGCCGACTTCTCGGTGATGCAGCGAGCTGTGAGCTATGCGATGACCTCGCCCCTGACGACCGGTGGCATACGCGGCGGTGGCGAGAAGATGGATAAGTTCTATCCGCGCAGCTTTAATATGGGCGTGGCACGCACCCTGTACGAGGCAGTAGGAGGGTTTGACGAGCATATGCGCTACGGCGAGGATGTGGACCTCAGCTATCGCATAACGCGCGCTGGCACGCAGGCAGTGCTGCTACGAGGAGCCGAAGTGTGCCACAAGCGTCGCACAAACCTATGCGGATTCTTCCGACAAGTGAATCACTCAGGCGAGGCACGCATAACACTGACCAAACGACACCCCGGGACACTGAAAATAGTACACCTCCTACCCGCCGCTTTCACCGTAGGCTCGCTGGCGTGTCTGATAATGGCAATCGTATGGCGCTGGTGGTGGATAATGCCCATAGGTATAGTAGCCCTGGCGTGGCTGATAGACGCACTGCTGCGCGAGAAATCATTACGCATAGCACTTATGGCCGTACCAGCCTGCTTCACACAACTCTACGGCTACGGATTTGGGTTCCTGAAAGGATTGTTTTGTCGCTTTTTGTAAAAAGCCGCCCCAAAAACTTTTGTTCTATTAAGTTTGCGGATTTAGGAGTTACCTATTACTAACTACGATACAAAATAGATATAGGGAAGTTCAAGTAAACTTGGCTTCCCTATATCTATTTTCCATCG
>JAZUCV010000057.1:0-6875 GCA_045639285.1 Tidjanibacter sp. | reverse complement strand
AGAGATTACCCTTTTGAGCTCTCTGACATCGTCATATCGAATATGACGACCATCGGGACGAGGGTGAACGGTGATACCTTCCGAGCCAAAACGCTCGATATTGAGAGCCGCACCAATCACATCGGGCAGATTTCCACCACGCGAATTGCGAATAACGGCAATCTTATTTATATTTACACTTAGTTTTGTCATTATTTTAACCTACATTTGCAGTTGCAAAGTTACCATATTTTTTGGAAATGAAAATAGTAATTTATTCGCGAATTGCACACAAAGTGAGTGCAGAGGAGTTTTCGGCAATGATTGAGTTGGTTACCAATGCCGGATTTGACTATGCACTTAATCGTGATGCGGCACGCAAACTCTACGGAGCGGAGCAGACAATCATCCCGGAGGAGGCTCTCTATGACGAGATAACTCCCTCGCTTGCAACCGATTCGATAATGTTGGTCTATGGTGGTGACGGCTCGCTGCTCGAAGCGGCACGCCAGGCAGTGGAGTATGGAATGCCTGTGCTGGGTGTAAACTCGGGCCAACTTGGTTTTCTGACAAACGTACCTCGCTCCGAGATTGGCAAGGCAATCGAGATGCTCTCGCGTGGGGAGTACACCATCGAGCGTCGCACGCTACTGAAGGTGGAGGGTGATTTTGGTCGCAAGGTCTATCCCTATGCCCTCAATGAGTTCTCCGTTCAACGCCACCATATGGGTATGCTCGGTATCGACGTGGAGATTGACGGCAAGCCGACAGTAACATATCACAGCGACGGAGCACTCATCGCAACACCCACAGGTTCAACCGCTTACTCACTCAGTGCAGGTGGCCCCATTGTAGCTCCCGAGTGCGGATGCTTTGTTGTGACCCCTATAGCTCCTCACAATCTTTCGATGCGACCGCTGGTAATTCCCGACAGCTCGACGGTAAGAATAAAGGTCGATTCGAGAGAGAGTTACGCTATGGTCGGACTCGATAATCAGAACTACACCGTCAATAGCGGCGCAACATTTACGATAACCCGCGCCGAAAAGGAGTTTTTTTTCGTAAAACTGCAAAATATATCTTTCTACGATACGTTAAGAGAGAAGATGATGTGGGGTGTTGACACACGAAACATATAGGCCAACCCCACCACCCAAAAGAAGAAATTTTTATTTTATAAAAATAACCGATAAATATTAAGATTATTCCACGAGAAATTACTATATTTGTCGCTTGTATTTGAGAAATGAAGAGTAACCGTAACATACCGCAGCACGTTGCTATCATTATGGATGGCAATGGTAGATGGGCTAAGGCTCGTGGATTGGAGCGCACCGAGGGACACATTGCAGGTGTCGAGAGTGTGCGCCGTTCTATTACTTCTGCCGTAGAGTTGGGCGTTAAGTATTTGACTCTCTACACTTTCTCCACCGAGAACTGGGGACGACCCAAGGAGGAGGTAGATGCACTTATGGCACTTATGTGCAAATGCGTGCAGAACGAAGAGCCCGAACTCATCAAGCAGGGCGTGCAGATGCGCTTTATTGGCTTGCGTTCCGACCTCCCCGAGGAGGTAAGGGAGAGCATTGCTCATATTGAGGCTGCCACCGCCGAGTGCAATACACTGACGGTTATCCTTGCTCTCAATTACAGTTCTCGCAGCGAGATTACCGAGGCGGTCAAGGAGTTGGCTCGCAAGGCAAGTCGTGGCGATATTAATCCCGAAGAGATTGACAGCCAAGTGGTTGACGATGCGCTCTTCACACAGCCTTTCCCCGATCCGGATTTGATTATCCGTACCGGTGGAGAGTACCGACTCAGCAACTTCCTCCTCTGGCAGGGGGCATATGCTGAGTTATACTTTACCCCCACCCTCTGGCCCGACTTCAATAAAGAGTCGCTCGCGGAGGCGATAGATGCATTTGGCGGCAGAGATCGTCGCTTTGGCAAACTTACTGAGCAGGAGGAGTAAAATTAGACTGAATTAGAAATTGTTAACAAAGATAATGAGAAAGAGACTCTATCAGATTCTTGCCGTGGTGGCGATGTTCTGCACCCCCACCCTTTCGGCACAGACACCAGAAGCAGAGGTGAAGAGTGATTCGTTGAAGGTGGATGCACCTCTGATTGACTACAACACCAGCAAAGACTACATTATTCGTAATATCGAGGTTTATGGCGCAAACTTCGTAAATCACCGTATGTTGCTTGGCACAGCAGGTCTTACCGAGGGCGACGTCATCACCGTTCCTGGCAGCACTATCTCCAATGCCATCAACAAGATATGGGCGATGCGCCGTTTCACCGATGTAGATATTCAGGCTGAGCCTGTTGCCGACAGCATCGACCTTCACATCTATCTGACCGAGCACCCTCAGATCTACCAGTGGGGATTCGAGGGCATCCGCAAGGGTGAGATGACAACCTTGAAGGATAAGATGAAACTCAAGCAGAACACTGAGCTTTCGGACTATATCCTCGAGAAGAACAGCAACTTCATCAAGGATCATTACATCCAGAAGGGTTTCCGCAACGTAACAGTTGACACTCGTATCACCAACGACACCATTTACGAGAATGCAGTTAATGTCACTTTTATCGTAAATAAGGGTGAGAAGGTTAAGATTGAGGAGATTATCTTTGAGGACAACACCGAATTTACCGACAAGCGTTTGCGTCGTGCGATGAAGAAGATTCACCAGAGAAGCATCAACTTCTTCCAGAACGCCAAGCTCAAAGAGAAAGAGTTTGAGGAGGACAAGACCAACCTGCTCGACTTCTACAACTCGCGCGGTTATCGTAACGCAACCATCGTAAGTGACTCGGTATATGTTATCAGCCCTGACCGTATCGGTCTGGTTATCAAGGTGGACGAGGGCAAGCAGTACTACTATCGCAATATCACCTTTGTAGGTAACAGCAAATATCCCACAGAGTATCTTAGTCAATTGCTCGGCATCAAACCTGGCGATATCTACGACAAGAAGACCCTCTACAAGCGTATCGGCTACGGCTCGGAGGATAACGCTCAGGATATGTCAACCATCAACTCGCTCTATCAGAACGATGGTTATTTGGCATCGCAGGTAACTCCTACCGAGATTATTATCGGCAATGACTCTATCGACCTTGAGATTCGTATCTTCGAGGGTGAGCAATACACCATCAACAAGGTGGATATCAGTGGTAACGGCAAGGTGAACGATGAGGTTATCCGTCGTGAGGTATATACCCGCCCCGGTGAGCTCTACAACCGTTCGATGGTTATGCGTACCATCACTCAGTTGGCTGCTATGGGTCACTTCGACGAGATGGTTCTGCAGCCTAATATGCAGATTGTGCAGGGTGCGAACAAGGTAGATATCGGTTGGCCATTGCAGGAGAAGGCGAGCGACCAGTTTGCAATCTCCGGTGGTTGGGGTGCCGGTATGTTCATCGGCTCGGCAAGTATCTCTTTGACCAACTTCTCGGTGAAGAATATGTTCAAGAAGGGTGCTTGGCGTCCCTATCCTCACGGTCAGAACCAGCGTCTTACCCTGAGCGCACAGAGTAACGGTACTTATTATAGTGCTGTATCTTTGGGCTTCACCGAGCCTTGGCTGGGTGGCAAGAAGCCTAACTCGCTCTCCGTATCGGCATATTGGTCGGAGGAGACCACCAACTACTACAACACAAACACCCGCGACCAATTCTTCCGCGCGATGGGTGTTACAGCTGGTCTTGGCCGTCGTCTGGAGTGGCCCGACCAATACTTCACACTCTACAACGAGCTGGGCTATCAGGCATACCAGATGCGTGATTGGGACTACTTCCTCTTCCAGAACGGTTGGTCTAACATCATCACCCTCCGTTCGATATTGAGTCGTAGTTCGGTTGACTCGTCAATCTTCCCCACCAGCGGTTCGTCGTTCACACTCTCGCTGGCACTCACTCCTCCCTACTCGCTCTTCACCAAGAAGGATTACAGCAAGATGTCCGACCAAGACAAGTATCGCTGGATCGAGTATCACAAGTGGGGTCTGAATGCTGAGTGGTACTACCCTCTGACAAACAACAACAAGCTTATCTTTATGGCTAAACTTGGTATGGGTTACCTCGGCTCTTATAATAAATATAAGGTATCACCCTTCGAGGGCTTCGATGTCGGTGGTGACGGTATGTCGGGCTATAACGTATATGGTGTGGATATTATCTCTATGCGTGGTTATGACGATGGTAGTCTGACCCCCACAAGTGGTAACAACTATGCACGTGCATACAACAAATATACCGCCGAGTTGCGCTACCCGCTCCTTATGGAGACCAATACCAACATCTTTGGCTTGATATTTGTCGAAGCCGGTAATGCATTTACCTCGTGGCAGAATTTCAACCCATTTGAGGTTAAACGTTCGGCAGGTGCAGGTGTCCGCCTCTTCCTCTCGGCTATCGGTCAGCTGGGTATCGACTGGGGTTGGGGTTTCGACCGTGCATACGGCAGCGGCGAGCGTAGTGGTAGCCACTTCCACTTCGTAATCGGTCAGCAGTTCTAATGCCAACCTACGACAAAGCAATAACCAACAGAACAACACAAAAAGAGAAGAATATGAAGAGAATAGTTATATTGTTTGCCACATTGGTTGCAAGCGTCACCATGGCATCGGCACAAAACTATATGGTTGTAAACTCACAGACGATTTTCCAGTCGATGAAGGAGTACAACACCGCCATCGAGGAGCTCAACGCACTCTCGGAGCAGTATCAGCAGAAGGTTGACGAGGCTTATGCTCAGATTGAGGAGATGTATAACGCCTACCAGCAGGAGAGAGCAGGTATGAGCGCAACGGTGCGCCAGACTCGCGAAGATGCAATTATCACCAACGAGAAGAAAGTAGCTGAGTACCAGGAGCAAATCTTCGGCACAGGCGGTACTCTGATGCAGACCCGTATCGAAAGGTTGAAGCCTATTCAGGATAAAGTATTCGAGGCAATAGAGAAGTATGCAAAGGCTAACGGTTTCGACCTTGTCCTGGACATCGCCTCCAACCCCACAATTCTCTACTACACTCCCTCGGCAGACCGTACAGAGCAGATTATTAACCAATTAAAATAATAAACTAATTAAAAGTAATGATGAAACGTATTTTGAAACTAACCCTCGTAGTGGCAGCTTCGCTTGTTGCATCGACCGCATTTGGTCAGAAGTTCGCCTACATCAACTCGCAGGAGCTTATCTTCACTATGCCTGAGGTTGACTCTGTAAATGCAAAGTTGGAGTTGCTCGAGAAGGATTTTGTGGATAACTTGGAGCTGATGCAGGTTGAGTTCAACAACAAACTTAACGACTATCAGAAGAATGCTGCAACCTATACCGATGCAGTTCGTCAGCTGAAGGAGCAGGAGCTCAACGAGATCAACACTCGCTACGAGCAGTTCCAGCAGAGCGCAGCTCAGGAGATGCAGAACCAGCAGGCTATTCTGATGCAGCCCGTATATGCGAAGGCTAACGACGCTATCCAGAGGGTGGCTAAGGCTAACGGCTTCGCAGGCGTATTCGACCTCTCGGCAGGTCCTCTGGTATATTTCGATGAGAGCCAGATGACCAACCTTATGCCTTTGGTATATACCGACCTGGGTATCGACCCCGCTACCGCTGCTGCTAAGATTGAGGCCGCAAACGCCCAGCCCGCACAGTAAAAGATTAAGCACACACGACTTCGTCGGTCCTACGACCACGAACCAAGCACAAAGCAAGAGGACTGTCCGACACTTAGGATAGTCCTCTATTTTTTGTAGTTATAGACAAAAATATTATCTTTGTCTTATCTGAAAACTAAAACAAATAAACAGCTATGAAATACGCACTTATCTCAACAGAAAAGGGTGATATGAAGGTGGAACTCTACACAGAAGAGACACCCATCACCGTTGATAACTTTGTGAAGCTTGCCAGCGAGCGATTCTACGACGGCCTTACCTTCCACCGTGTGATTCCCGACTTTGTAATCCAGGGCGGCTGCCCCATAGGCAATGGCGCGGGAGGCCCCGGCTACTGCATACCCTGCGAGACATCGGCACCCCGTCAGTACCACGACCGTGGCGTACTCTCGATGGCACACAGAGGCAAGGACACAGGCGGCTCGCAGTTCTTCATCTGCCACAACCGCCACAACACACAGCACCTCGACGGCGTACACACCTGCTTCGGTAAAGTAATCGAAGGCGAGGATGTAATCGACGATATCCGCCCCGGCGACCTGATACTCTCGATTACTATCAGCGAAGAGTAATTCTAATTTGTCGCTTTTCTCCGCTTTTTGTAAAAAGCGGAACCAAAAACTTTTGTACTATTAGTTTGCGGGTTTAGGAGTTACTTTGCAGTAACTACAAACAAAAGAGAGATATGTTCTGCTCGAATAAATTCGGCAGCCCCATATCTCTCTTTCATTTGTACCCTCTACGAGGGTAGCCCCTAAACCCGAGAAACTTAATTGCTACACAGAGAGTCTTATTGGTTATCTCATAATTAATCCTGCTTCGCAGTCTTTTCGTTGCTCCCGCTCGGCATAGTCTGCAAGCAGCCTCTGCTCTCGTTTAATCGCAACGTTCCCATAATTCCCATCAAAAAAAAACGGTCGTGTCCGCTACTTCCGAAACCCACAATCGGTCGTACCCGCTATATTTGCCTCGGCAAAGCCGAGGAGTAAGTCACCCTCTAAGGAGGGGGATTTAGGGGGTGGGTAAACGCTTATGGATGTGCCTGCTTGGCAGGCACCTCCCCCGCCGAGGCGGGGGCTTGGGGGTGGGTCAGACTTGGAATTGCCTGCTTCGCAGGCTGGTGTCGCGAGGGTGAGTAGAGGTAACGGGTTATTTACCTTGCAAAGGTATCTGGGCAAAATGATACAACCGAGAGATAT
>JAZUCV010000056.1:0-16347 GCA_045639285.1 Tidjanibacter sp. | reverse complement strand
ACATCATCTTTTCGCAGGTGTGGTTCACCATCACCTACAACCACTCATTCCCCAATGCCGACCGCATCTATCTCATCTCGCCCGATTTCGGAGGAGGTAACGATGGCGAGGTAGAGTGGAGCACCAACTCCCCCGGCAACTTGGCCTATACCTCTGCCGAGCAGTTTCCCGATGCCGAGGAGGTAGCCTCTACGATGCCTTACCCACGCATTAACCGAATATGGGTAAAGCGCAATGACTACACCTTTGAGCCCTTCAACGATTATGTCTATCAAGGCACGGCCAATGTCCCCTCGTTTTTCGGCTTTGAGTGTTTGGCGGGAGATTTCTCTCAGCTCAAAGAGCCCAACACGGTGGCAATGGCACGCTCCGAGGCAGAGAAATTGAGAGTCGGAGTGGGTGATGTAATCTATTTCGAGGGCGGTCGTATGCACGACGACGGTAAACCTACCATTCAGCAGACCATTGTAGCCATCTACGAAGATCTGCCCGAAAATTCTATGTTCAGCCATTGGGGCATTATGCAGAACGACGAGGGTGTCTATACCGAGGGTAATAACAATTGGAACTACTCGAATTTTGTGCGTATGCGCGAGGGTGCCGACCTCAACACCTATATCGAAATCTTCAAGAAAGGTTATGCCGATTGGTTCCTCGGGATGGTGCAGGATTGGATGGCTGGGTCCGACGATCCCGCAGAGATTGCAATGGCCCAGGAGGAGTTGGACAGTGGCGCGCAGGTGCTTAAAACCCCCCTCGTACGCCTCGTCAAACTCTATTATGATGGTAACTTCTACGACTCGGGCAACTTCCGTACGGGCAAGAGATCAACACCGATTATTCTCGGCAGCATTGCATTTATCATCGTGCTGATTGCCTTTATCAACTTCATCAACTTCTTCTTTGCGCTTGTGCCTGTGCGTATGCGTGCGGTGAATATCTGCAAGGTCTTTGGCGCAAGCCAAGGCACACTGCGCTGGAACTTCCTCTTTGAGGCTATCGGCTTGGTGCTTATTGCTATGGCTTTGACCTTCTATCTGATGATAGTGATTAAGGATAGTTTTATTACCAACTACTCGATTTGCTCACTCGCCATATCGGACAATATCCCCGTTATTATTATGGTGGTAGTCCTGATGATATTGTTGGCTGTTGTAGCGGCCTTGTACCCTGCGTTCTACATCACCCGCTTCAATGCCTCGATGGGTGTCAAGGGTGGTTTTGCACAGTCGGCTACGGGTCGCAGATTGCGCTCGGTAATGGTGGGCGTGCAGTTCTCGGTGGCGATGATTCTGATTATCGTTACAGCGGTATTCTGGTTGCAATATCGCTATATGATTAAATACGATTTGGGCTTTGACCGCGAGAATATCGTAACCTTTGCATCGTGGGATTTGCGCGATCGTTCAGAGACTGTCATTGAGCGATTGCAGCAACATCCCGACGTTGAAGACGTAACCGCTTCGGGGGCAAACATATTTAGCAACGGACAGACCTGGGGACGAGTCTATAAAGACAAAGAGTATAGGCTTAAGCCTAACGCTGTGCGCTGGAACTTCCTTGACTTCTTCGGTTTTGAGGTAGTAGATGGCGTGGGCCTTACCCCCTCGTCAGGCGAGCGAGGAGAGATGATTATTATGGAATCGTTCAATCGTGAGGTAGGCGTGCCTGTCGGTTATCATTTTCAGGACGACTTTGATATTGTTGGAGTAATCAAGGATGTGCGACTAACATCATTAAACACAACCGATGATTACCACGCATTCTACTGCAATGGCAATAGTGAGTTGTTGCATTACTACATCCGTCTGCGTGCGGGGGCCAATGTCGAAGCATTTGCCGACTATGTAAAGAGGCTCTCCAAGGAGCTTGCTCCCGCTGCCGATGAGGCCGAACTCTACTTCTTGGAGGAGTGGGTCGAGAGCCTCTATCAGCAGACCAAGAAGGATATGGTGCTTATCGGATTGTTTGCAGGTCTGGCTATCGTTATCGCACTGATGGGAGTATTCGGTATCGTGCTGTTCGAGACACAGCACCGTCGCTCGGAGATTGCCGTGCGCAAGGTCTATGGCGCAACTACGGGGCAGATGATTGGTATGCTCAACCGCCGTTATGTATGGATTGTTGTGGGTTGTTTCGTGGTTGCAGCGCCCGTGGCGTGGTACTTCTCTTCGCGCTGGCTGGAGTCGTTTGCCAACCGCATCGCCCAGCCGTGGTGGCTCTATATCGCCGCCCTGCTGATTGTCCTTGCCGTTACGGTAGGTCTTGTAACCCTCCGCTCGTGGCGTGCCGCAACCGAGAACCCCGCAGATGTGGTGAAGAGTAACTAAATAAATAACTATGACAAGGTAGGCTGACTAAATAAACTTAGTCAGCCTACTTTGCTTAAGAGAGCAAATAAAAAGGTCGGGCGGAGCACTCTCTCCACCCGACCTCGTTGCATATTCTCAGCAGACAACAGCCTATTATTCCATATCAAAATCCACATTTGGCTGAGGCTCAAAGTCCTTTACTGTTACATCCTCCCAAGCAACAGGGGTGAGAATCGGGTTACCAGTGTCAGGATTGATACCGCCAGCACCCTCGCCAAATACCAATGTGTAAACATACTGACGATTCTGGTCCCACAGGAACGATACAGGTATAGCAATCTCTGCAGTTGTATAAGTACCATCACCATTATTTGTTCCCCAGAGCATTGTCTCACTACCGCCTGCTACATTAGCAATCGCACACTTAACAAGGAAATAAGTGCCTCCTGTCTCCGCCAAGGTCTCTGTTGCGGGATTCCAGGCTTTAGTCATAGCGTCAGCGTGTGGGTGGAGGAGCAATGCATTTGCGCTGCCTGCACTTGTCAACGCAACAGGCTGACTATCAGCCAAAGAATCGATTGTCACTGCATCAAAAGCTACCGAGTATTTAGTTGTGCGGTCAGCTTGCATTATCTGGTTCCAAGTCAAATGGGGAGGAGTGAATAAAGCTGTATTCTTACTTCCGATATTACCTATCGATACGCCATCAATCACTACGCGCAAATTCTTGTTTGTACATTTTGCATTAAACACGATTTGCGATAAAGCGTGTTTAAACTCCAGGTTTACAGGACCGCTACTTGCTTTTACACTTGCTATGAGAAGATCTTTCTGCTGTGCAATATCAGTCGAGACTTCATAATCATTAAATGTACTCCAACCCATTCCAGAAATAAACTCAAAACGATCGCCACCATTTGCGTGAGCAATGAAAGTCACTTTCTTGCCGTCGGCACAACCTGCAGGCCAATAGCGGGTAGTTGTTGTATTTACCCATTTACCACCTTGTTTCTCAATCACATCACCATCGATAAAGGTCTCGCCATCAAATGAAGCCCAGACAGTGAATTTATCCAGATTTGAGTTGTTATAAACTGTCGTAGCACGTGACAGAGAATTGGCAACCGCTCCAAATTCGATCATATTACTGTTACGATTTTCATCTACAAGTTCACTCTTCGAGCAAGATGCCATAGCAAATAGTGCCAATGCTCCAATAATTACTTTTTTCATTTTTACGTATTTTAAAAGGTTTAATATAAAGTTGTTATTCAATTCCGTTGTTCTCTTATACTATAATCTCATTATCCTCTACAATCCAATCGTCAAGCGACGGGTTGAATCCTTCGCCACTCACAATAGGCTCTGGCAGGTCAAGACCATCGATAATGATATGCACTCGTCTTTTATCCTGAGCATTATCCACTTGCTCCGTGACATCAAGTTGCTCCGAATCTCTGAAGCAATATTTTGTGCCATCATTCATAATCGCATAGAAGACCATCTTGTGAGGCTCGGCGTTACCCTCGTGATGCCCAAAGGTGTAGAATCCGCCCTTGATGGTGGAGTCATCCACTTTGACTGATTCGAATGGTATTGTCACAGCCTCATCGTCAAGCGCCTCGCTGGAGAAGGTGAGCATTCCCGACATGCCCGAGATAGTGCCACTCATCTGCTGCATATACTGCATATTCTTCACATTGTGCACCTCGTAGGTATATCTGCATACCAGCTCCTGAGGGTATAGGATGATGTTCTGCTCGCCACTATCCACCACCTCAATCTCCGACACACTGCACCCCCACATCATATCGGGGCTAATCACCACCCTCTCCTCGTCAGCACCGGAGGCCTTCGGCGCGTAGCTTGCACTATGCCCCAATATAGGTTCCAGCGCATTGCCTTCGCGAGTGTTTGCACAATGTTTGTCGAACGAATCGGTATTCAGGAATTTTACGCTCTCGGTGTCGTTGTTGTAACTCAACACCCGATATTTTCCGACACGCAAATCCACCTCTCCACCCTGGATGTTGTCAAAGTCGAATCGCTTATAGTTACCATTCTCCAAGGAGTAGAAATAGACACACATACCTGTTGGTGTGGCCTCGGGCGCATACTCCCAATCAAAGGTCACATTGACACTAATTGTATGAGGGTGATCGTAGCAAAACTCCTTATGCTCGCAGGCAGTCAGCACAATCAACATTACCGCTAAGAAAATATTTCTCATCGCCTACCTCCTTTCCCGATATTTACATTGTTCTCTCCAAACAACCACACCAAAGAGACCTCAGCCTTGGTCGGACCAAAATATTTATGTTTCTTTGTTGACTGCCATAGATAGCAATCCTCTATGGACTTATATTCATAGAACTTACCCCACATATACCCCACTCCCAACGAGAAATCTATATTTAGGCGTCGTGCAATAGGCAATGAATAGCCATACTCTAAGCCTACGGCAAAGTTCGCACAATCGAATATATCACCACCGGGCTCTCCGGCCATAAGACCTCTACCATTCAACAAGAAGTCGTATGTGAAAACCTGTGCATAGGGGCCGATATGGTGACCCGCCAGGGGTTTATCCTTCGCCTTATCTCCAAACCACTTGCGCACTGACAAGTCGCCGCCATAATTGCGATAATACCACCGTCCGGCATCGTCATTCCACCAAGAATATGTCCAATCAGCAGCAACAGAGATATTATTTCCCAGATAAAACTCCGCACCGATATTCGGCATTAAGAAGATATCGCTCAACATATTGCTCCTGACTCCCATATAGAACGACGGCTGTGAGGGTATCTCCACAGAGGCAGGGATTGATGGCAACTCGGGGAGTTTGCGCTCCAAGGCAGGCAGGTCGGTTTGCTGCGCTATGGGCTCATACTCTTTGTAGGTTACAATTTTGTTGTACGACAAGACTATATGCGATGCGCGAAGCTGGGGGAACAATTCGCGATACATATATCTATGTGGCTCACCCCCGCGAAGATTCTGCAAACGACTATACCCATCGCGCGAGCTATTATCCTGTTTAATGATTATATCCTCTATCAAGGCTATAACCTCATCTCGATATGGGACCTTATCGTCAGCCTGCACAAGGTAGAGCAACCCTTGCCAATCTCTGCCCAGATAGACAAAGTTCGTATTATTGTCCGGTAATGACCCATATTGCGACAGATAGTCGAACAACACTTTGGCGCGCTTTTCCGATAAACGCTTATTTAGCGGGATACTGCCTTCCGGTGATGCACCACCAATTACCACGATATTATTCAACTGATATATTGAATCCGCATAACAAGTAGCCAGCCTGTCTGCCAAACGATTCAACTCGGCTTGATTATCCCCGATAGATAGATCCAACACAGAGTACCCTTGTCGGAAATGTATCCTTACAGAGTCCCTAACCTCTTGGCAATATGCACTCTCAGCCCACAAAGGCCAAGAAATCAACAGCAGTATGTAACACAATCTCTTCATATATACATATTCTTCGAGGATAGAATCATTAGTTTATATGACGAGGCTGTTCTCGGCAAGGCATAGTGAGTGCCGTACAACAACGCCGTCATAGGCTGACGCGATGTTTCGCAGTCCGCCACACGAAGGGACGGAGCGCCATTGAGTATATAAGTCTGGGGATGATGGTTAGCGTTATCAAAGAAAACGATTCTGCTAACTCTTTGGTATTCAGAAAATAATTTGTAAAATACGCGCGATGAGAATGTGTGTGTGTGTGTGTGTGTGTGTTTACACGATTTTCGCACATAACCAAATTATCCACAACATATTTTGCGGAAACTTTGCAGTTTTCGCAGCTCCCAAAATGGCTGTATGTCAGTGAATAATTGCCCATATTTATCTGCCAAACAATTTTCTTCCGCAAAATTAATTAAATTATCGAATAATTAGTCATCCAATATATTTTTTTGCACATAGAGGATTTTATTTCCCCAAGAAAAAGCGAAAATGATACAACAAAACATTTTATGCAATAATTTATATGGACAAGAGTTTGCAATGTTGGGTATTATGGGAGAAATCTGTAACTTTGTCTTGGAGATAGTGCTGCTTTTAGCAGAGAGCATCAATCGCTTCGGTTGAAAGTAAGAGATACAAAACGGATAGGTTATGAATATTTCCATAGGAGGCAGAGAGGATATTGAGGCTATCGTGGAGTTTCAGGTGGCGATGGCACGCGAGTCCGAGGGTACGTTGCTCTGCTCGGATGTGGTGCGTCGTGGGGTGACAGAAGTAGTTGACGACGAGGCTAAGGGTAGATACCTTATAGCACGCGAGGCAGGGCAACCCATAGGCTCACTAATGATTACGCGCGAGTGGAGCGATTGGAACGCACAATGGTATTGGTGGATACAGAGTGTCTATGTAGTGCCTGAGCATCGTGGACGAGGAGTCTTCCGCTCACTATATGCCACGGTATTGCAGATGGCCACCGAGAGTGGCATAGCGCAAGTGAGGCTCTATGTCGATAAGGAGAACACCACTGCTCAGCGCACCTATCAGCGTGTCGGGATGAAGGAGTGTCACTATTTGATGTACGAAGTGTCGGTGGACAGATAACACCACCCCACCCTGACGACAAAAAAGAGTTATAAGTAAACTTTTGCAACTATTTTTATCTGCCTTTGAATAGATTCTCGCCAAAGAGATAGGAAAAACAACTACTAATAAAAACATACTATGAAGCTTATTTTTAAACATTTATTCACTGCGTTGGCACTCTTTGCAACCACAAGTGGCTTTGCGCAGGAGTTCAAGCTCGGTTCTTCGGGCTATTTCAAAAACTATGGTGTCGATGTAATGGCATTTGACGACATCTACCCTGAGGGACACCAGGGCGGTGTGAGTATCATTATGAACGGCAATCGTGTAGCCACCAACGGAGATATCCGCCTGGAGGCAACCCCAGGTCAGTGGCAGCCCATCCCCAAGCAGCTGAGCCGCGAGTTGGGCGAGAACACCATCACCGCGAAGATGATGTATCCCGACTCATCGCGCCACCTCACAGGCTTCAACCCAATGATCTATCCCGACCTTGTGCTCACCTATCAGGTGCGCGTAGAGGCCAAGGGCAAGCAGATTGAGGTGACCGTGGACCTCGACTCCCCCATCCCCGACTACCTCATTGGCAAGGCGGGATTCAATATGGAGTTTTTCCCGGGCACACTCTTCGGCAAGCCTTGGATTATGGACGACCAAGCGGGTATCTTCCCCCAGCAGCCTAACTCACCCCTGCTCACCACACAGCCCAACCATCTCCACCCCGGCGACTTCCACAATGGTCGCGCTCCGTTGGCAGATATGGAGAATCTGCTTGGCGAGGGTTACAGCCCCATCGTGGCTGACGACATCATCGCCGAGCCTTATGCCGTAGGTCGCAAGTTCACCTCGCGCCCCGACGACCCATACAGCAAGGTAACCATCGAGTCGCTGACCAGCGAGCTGAAACTCTACGACGGTCGTATGAACCATAACAACGGTTGGTTCGTATTGCGTAGTGAGATTGCCCCGGGTGCGACCAAAGGAGCCGTTAAGTGGGTCATCACCCCCAACCTCGTGGAAGATTGGCTCTACAAGCCTATTATCCAGACCTCGCAGGTAGGCTATCACCCCAACCAGACCAAAGAGGCAATCCTCGAGCTGGACATCCGCGACAGCCGCAAACAGCAGGCTGAGTTGGTACGCATCGACGCAGATGGCGAGAAGGTGGTCAAGAGCATAACCCCTACCGAGTGGGGTACATTCCTGCGCTACAACTATCTGAAGGTTGACTTCACAGATATCAAGGAGGCCGGTCTTTACCAAATCAAGTATGCCGGCTCAAGCTCGCCCATCTTCCGCATCGCCAAGGATATCTACGACCGTGGCGTATGGCAGCCCGTTTTGGAGTACTTCCTCCCCGTGCAGATGTGCCATATGCGCGTAGCAGAGAAGTATCGCGTATGGCACGACGACTGCCATATGGACGATGCTCAGATGGCTCCCGCCTACAACCACATCGACGGCTACGATCAGAAACCTGGCCTGTCGAAATATGAGGCCGGCGAGGTTGTGCCGGGTGTGAACATCGGTGGCTGGCACGACGCTGGCGACTTCGACCTCCGCGTCGAGTCGCAGGCAGGCGAGACCTACATTCTCTCTCTGGCATACGAGGCATTTAAGCCCGAGCTGGATGTTACCTCCATCGACCAAATCAACCGCGTGACCGAGATTCATCAGGCAGACGGCAAGAACGATATGTTGCAGCAGGTGGAGAATGGCGCCCTGAGCGTTGTTAGTTCCTACCTTGCACTTGGTCGCCTCTATCGTGGTATCATCACCAACGATCTTCGCCAATATGTACTCTTGGGCGACGCTGCGGCAATGACCGATGGAGTGATTGGCAATGAGGACGACCGTTGGATATTTACCGAGGACAACCCTTCGCGCGAGATGACAACCGCTGCCAATCTGGCTGCCGCTTCGCGCGTATTGAAGGGCTTCAACGACACACTGAGCGTACACTGCCTCAACATAGCACGCGAGATTTTCGACAACACCACCATCAACAACCCCTTCCTCATCACCTCAAAAGTACAGGCAGCTGTCGAGCTCTACCTCGCCACCGATGAGGCTCAGTACCTCAACTATCTCTACGACAATCAGGAGAGTATCGTAAGGATGATTAGCAGCGTGGCTTGGTTTACCGCTCGCGCCGAGCAGAAGATTGCAAAACTCAACGACCCACGCGCTAAGGAGTTCTCAAAGGCCTTCCGTGAGGCACTGCCCAAGGTCGAGGCCAATCTGCAACGACAAGTGGTATCGACCCCCTATGGCGTACCCTACCGACCTCAGATTTGGGGTGCAGGCTGGGATATCCAGAGCTTTGGCTACAACCACTACTTCCTCGCATCGGCATACCCCGAGATATTCTCCAAAGAGCCTATCTACAACGCTCTGAACTTCATCCTCGGCTGTCACCCCGGCTCGAATCAGGCATCGTTTGCCTCGGGCGTGGGTGCCGAGTCGGCAACCGTGGGCTATGGTCTGAACCGTGCCGATTGGTCATATATCCCCGGTGGCGTAATCTCCGGTACTGCCCTGATTCGCCCCGACCTCCCCGAGCTTCTCACCTTCCCCTTCCTCTGGCAACAGGTTGAGTATGTAATGGGTGGCGGCTCGTCGCATTATATGTTCCTCGTTCTGGCTGCACAGCAGTTCCTCCAGGAGTAACATCGACCGGCTCCATAAACCAAAAGGCTCTGAAGATTTCAGAGCCTTTTGGTTTATTATTAACAACCCTTCTCTACTCACTTCCGAGCCTTGGCCATCAACAAAAATCCAATCCTCATTATCGGACATCCGAACATTAAAGCAACTCTTTAAGAGCATATAATGTATTTAGTTTGCAGAAAAATTTTGCAAATCAAAATATATCGTCTATCTTTGTATCGTCTGCCGATATAACGACAAACAATATAACAGAAAAAGAACAATATGAAAAGCAGTACAACAGCCCTCACCGAGGCAATTTATTACATCCTTTTGGCCCTGCAAGAGCCTCTACACGGTTACGGCATTATGCAGAAGAGTAACTCGATGAGTAATGGACGATTGACACTCTCGGCCGGCACACTATATGGTGCCATCGCCAACCTTCTCGAAAAGGGGTGGATAATCCCTTGTGGCGAGAGTTCCGACTCGGACGGACGCAGAAAAATGTATCAGATAACCCCACTTGGGCAGGAGGTACTCACGGTAGAATATGAGCGACTGACAGAACTCGTGGAGAACGGAAAAGCAATCATTAACAGAGAATAGATATGAAAACAAGAAAGATAGCAATAAAGTGGTTTGTTGACTTCGACAAGGAGGAGAAGTGGATAAACGATATGGCCAAGCAAGGTTGGGCATTCTGGCACACCAACGGCGTAATCTATCGTTTCAAAAAGTGCGAGCCCGGTGAGTTCATCTACCAACTCGACTTCGACGAGCGCGACAAGAGAGGAGAGGTGGGTGACTATGTGGTATTCCGCACCTCGTGTGGCGACAAGTTTATCCATCAGTGGAAGCGTAAAATCTATTGGAGACGAGAGAGCGCAGCGGGGCCGTTCGAGGCTGAGAATAACATTACCGCCAAATTGCACCTGACAAACAAGGCATTCAATTATCATCTGAAGAGTTTCATCGGCCTCACACTAATTGCAGCCTTCGCCTTTCTGGTGCTTATGCCGCTTGGCCGTCATCTGCCCGAGAGCAACTTTGCACGATGGCTCACAGAGTTCAGCACAGGTCTGACCTATGGTATTCTGTTTAGCGAGCTGGTGATTCTGCTACCTGCTTTGCGCAAACTGCGCAAGAAGATGAACAAGCTCATAGACGAGTCGTTCTAAAACCATCAATAGATACAAATAGAATATGCTACCCTCCGTTGAGGGTAGCATATTCTCTTCAAGCACAAATCGTTATCGGCTATCTACTCCTTATCGAAGAGCTCTTTGCCCACCCCACAAATTGGGCAGGTCCAATCATCGGGAAGTTCCTCGAAAGGAGTTCCGGGAGCAATGCCATTATCGGGGTCACCAACTGCGGGATCGTATTCCCAACCACAAGGAGTGCAAGTGTATTTATCCATAGTCTGAAAAGTTTTATTCGTTATTATTAGTTCTTATTTCACACTGCAAATATAATAACTTTTTCCTATGCATAAATACAATTACCATCATACTTTCTTATAGTGTCATAGCCAACAGCAATACCCTGAGCGGAGCACAAAAAAAGCCCCACCTATAAAGGTGGGGCAAGAATACAAACCCAATCAATCTTAATTACTCGGCAGCGGTCCATTTGCAACGCACGGGCGAAACGATTGCGCCCTCCTCTTTGAGCTGCTTCATAGCCTTGTCAACCTCTTTGCGATCGATACCGCTAATCTCAGCAATCTTACCTGCGTTCAGGGGCTCACCAGCCTCTTTCAATACCTGCAATACTTTCTCCTTGTTTTCCATAGTTTTCTCGGTTTTAATAGTTATTATTTCTAATTTCAAATGTCACATCCATATACTCTCTTCTGCCCTCAATATAGTCGGCATAGAGAAACTCGGCCTCTCTACCGCGAAGCACTCGGCACTTACCGCACATCTCGCAGTCGTGCAGACACTTCCACGCCTCTGCAACGTATGCTCTTCGCATCTCCGCGGTGGAGTTTTTAATACTCGGAGCACTCATAATCCAAACATTTTAAGTACCTGCAATAAGGCTACCAAACCCTCTCGGCTCTGCCCTTATCGCAATACAAAAGTAGTCAATAAAATCAAACAGACCAACTATTTAGACCGAATTCGCTATGGATAATTTTTATCCCCGCATAAGGAAAAACAATAACCCCGCACAAGGGCTTTGTTAGTCAGAGATTTTTCCATAAATTTGTATTGAATTCCATTTAGGTAAAGGCATCTGTTATGAGATTTGAAGAGTATGGCACAAAGGGGGCGCCAACCTTGTTACTCATCCCCGGGCTTGGGGTGTCGCACGAGATTTTCTTTCCGCTGATAGAACTACTCCACGAGAAGTTCCACATCATTGCCGCTCAGGTGGATGGTTTCACCATAGGCCACCCGACCCGTTTCACCTCCATAGACGACCAAGCCGAGCAGATAATCGCTCACATAACAACCCACCACAACGGCCACTTAGAGTGTGCCTACGGACTCTCGTTGGGCGGAAAGATACTCTCCCGAATCTTGGAACGAAGTGAGATAACTATCGACCACGCAATCCTCGATGCCGCGCCACTGCTCCCCCTACCCCGCTGGACAATCAATCCGCTGCGCCACCTCCAGGCACTCAATGTGTGGAGTTGCTACCACGGGCCAGGGTTCTGGCATCTGGTCTTTCGCTCGCACTACTTCGACGTGTTGCTCGACGAGTGTCGCAAGGTCTATCCCTATGGTGGTAGAAGGGCGGTACTCGACGGCTACAAATCAGTATATACCACCCGCTTGAACTCTATATCCGGGGCAGACATCCACTATTGGTACGGCACCAAAGAGGCCTTTGTGGCACGCCCGCAAACCAAACATTTGTTAAATCTATACCCATCCATAAAAGTTGAGGTATTCCCCAGGATGAACCACGGAGAGCTGCTCATCAACCACCCCGAGATTGTTGCCGAACGGATAATCGGATACACACACGATAAAAGGTAGTATAATTTACGCGGACAGAGAGCCCCAACCGAAAGAGGTAAAATATCGCTATCTGCCTGCTAAAATCTGGTCAATAATCGTCACAGCCGATTCATCCATCGTTCGCTCCAAAACAAAGCCAATTTGCGTCTCAAACGGCAAGATAGAGAGCACGTGCAGATGAGAGAATAGCACATTACTATCCAACTCGCCATCAAGCAGAGCATTTATCACCATCGCCAGACGGCGTTGCACGGGAACTCTCGTATCGAGCACCTCGTAGATAGCGAGGAGTTGGCGTGGGCGCAGAACAAGGCCCGGGCAGTAGGCCGTCATCAGCACAGGCGATGAGCCTGCCAGATAGAACGCAAGGGCTGTCGAAAGCAGACTCTTATAACAATCGGAGTAAGAGTCCGATGGATAGAACGGATAGGCACACAATCGCAGTCTGCCCCGACCATCCACCCTCAGATTCTCGGCCGAAGGCAGTGCGTGACACAACTCGCTCTCCACAAGGCTCTCAGCAAAATAGCCAAGCTGCCCGATCCACTCACGAATACGCTCGCGTCGGCCTATACGAAGTGCCCCGACAACTTCATCGAGCAGCGAGCCGCTACCCTCCTCCACAACAACATCAAGGCGCAGGCGATATCCATCACCGTCAACCAACCTCAACTCCCGAGGAAGAAAGTCAGCTACGGCCAACATCTGCAAGCAGTCACTGCGCGTGGTACGCACACGCGCCACAAAGGCTACGCGTTCTTCATCGCTCATCCCGAAAGGGATATATAGCGTATGAGGCTTACCCTCGATTGACACCGTAATACGATAATGAGTTGAGTGAGCCGAGGCCATCACCTCGCCCGCTCTATTCCTCAGCACCACTACCCTGCGCAGCCTCTCAAATACTTCCGCACTACTCTCGATAGCATTGATAATCTGTATTAATGTCTGCCTCTCTCTCATCATCTCTCTCCTCATTAAGTTCCACAATCATCTCTCTGAGTCCTGTGAGAATAGGTGCTCTATTTGTAAGCTGCTCCGCGAGTCGTAGCAGGGCCAGATTCCCGCTCTTGCGAAAATGAGCAACAGCAATATTATATGCCTCATTACCACCTCTCACCAGACTACTGTCAAAAGGGAGCAATGCACCTCCATCGGCAATATCCGGCAGCTCTGCCAAGGAGTGCAGAGCAACCGAGATAAGGGCTATCGGGTAGTCGTCGATATGCGGGCCGAAAAACTGCGCATCGCGCATCGGATGTTGATACTCGGCAGTGCCCAGCTCCTCGCAGCGAGTGAGCGCAGGAGTCCACAGAGCATCCAAATCAATCAGACGAAACTCACCATCCTCAGTAATAACAATATTCTCCGGTTTGAGGTCGCCGTGGGCAAAGGGTGCATCAAGCAGCGAAAGAGCGAATCTGTCGAACCTCTCGGCAAGATTTGCCAAGGTCGCCCTATCCTTATCACGCACCGCCGACAGGATTGCCTCATCGAGCGTTCCGCCAGAGGCCCACGGTGCAATCACCACATCGTGATAGCTCTCCGCGCCATTGCTGAGCGTGACGATAAACTCCTCTTTATAGAGGTGGCTTGGCACCAACAATGGCGAAGAGATAACAGTGTCATCCGCCAGAATCTTGCATATATTCTCGCGAGGTGACACATAACACTTGACTGCAACAAGAGTTGCATTCAGATATGCTTTGGTTATAAGGGCGTTGTTTGACGCGTACGTCAGAAGATTACCGTATCGGTCGAGTTTGGGTAGTAGATGTAGTGTACGAAAGGATATCTCAGGCTTTGTCATTGCCTTATACATATCGCGCATATTAATCATTTGAGTCATACATGATAAATAATTACCATAATCTCTACGAACTCATATCATCAAGTAGTGCGACACAAAATTAGAAAATCCACACAAAATAAACAATAGGTTTATCGGTCACCACAAAAAAGAGAGAGGGTTGGGAAAAACCCAACCCTCAGAACATCTCTAAACTCTTAGACTATTTGAAGAGCATAGGAGCGAAAGTATCGAGATACATACGCCAGTTGTCCCAGGTGTGACCACCCTCCGACTCAAACCAAGTGTAGTTGAAGCCGATCTCATCCAGACCCTTCATGTACTCCAAGTTCTGCTGATAGAGGAAGTCGGTGTTACCGCAAGCGATCCAGTAGAGCTTGTAACCAGCCTTCTGCTGTGCTTTCAGTTTGTTAACCATATCCTGGTTGAGGTTACCCTCACGATCCTTGATGCTGCCTACTGCACCCGAGTAAACACCTACGTAGTCGAAGGTACCGGGGAAGTCACGCGATACGGTAGCGGTGTGACCACCACCCATCGACAGACCAGCTACTGCACGGTGTGCCTTATCCTTGTAAACGCGGTAGTTAGCCTCAATGTAAGGAAGGATGTCCTTAACGATCGAGTTGGTATACGACATCTGACCTGCCTGCTCGCGCGAAATCTGAGCCTGGGGCAGACCGAGAGTCTGAGCAGCACGCTGAGTAGCGTTACCGTTGGGCATTACAACGAGCATGGGCTCAGCCTGACCGTTAGCGATGAGGTGATCCATGATCTGGCAAGTACGACCCATCGAGCTCCAAGCATCCTCATCACCACCTGCACCGTGGAGCAGATAGAGAACGGGGTATTTCTTCTTAGCATTCTCCTTGTCGGTGTAGCCGTGAGGAGTGTAAACGAACAAACGACGCTCGATACCGAGGGTAGGCGAATCGTACCATACCTGGTGGAGGTCACCGTGGTTCTCAACAACATCATCATAGTGAGCCGAACGCTCGCCGGGGATGATAAGCATACTCATATAACGAGTACCGTCACGCTGCAAGTCGAGGTTGCTAGCGTCGCTCATGTTAACACCGTCAACGGTGAAGCTGTAGGTGTAGATCTCAGGAGCGGGAAGAGCTACCTTAGCCTCCCAAACACCCTTCTCACCCTTGGTCATCTCTACCGACTGGGTCCACGAGGGATTAACTTTTACTACGGTTGCATAGGGAGCCGAAAGACGGAAGATAACACCGTCAGCGGTAACCTCGGTCTTAGCCTGCTGGCCAGCCCAGTTCCAGTTAGCCAACTCCTGTGCATTTACTGCTACTGCTGCGAAAAGGCATGCAGAAAGAGTTACGAAAAACTTCTTCATGGTTTTGTTAGTTAAGTTAGTTAATAAAAATTGTTAATGAAAACTATGTTCAAATAAATATAGTTCGCTTTGTCATAGCAAAATTAAACATTTTCAGTGGTAAACAAAATTTTCTTGAATATTTTTTGAGCGACTCCCCAAACTTTTCGCCAGCCAAATCGGCGAATCGCCCAAAAGTGGCGGTGAAATGACAAAAGAGAAATTCAAGATTCAAGATTCAAAATGGGATTTGGGAGGGGAAAACGGAAAACGGAAAAGTGAAAAGTGAGAGGTTAAGGAGTGTAGGGAGTGTAGGGAGATTAGGGAGATTAGGGCCAATAGGAATAATAGGAGTAATAGGAAATGAGAGAAATTAAGGAGTGTAGGGAATTTAGAGATAGTAGGGATAATCCTTAAACTCCTTAAACTCCTTAAACTCCTTAAACTCCCTAAACTCACTAAACTCCCTAAACTCACTAAATTCCCTAAATTCCCATAATTCCTATAATTCCTATAATTCTTATAATTCCCATAACTCCCATCTAATAAAATCGGTCGTGCACGCTATTTCCGAAACCCACAATCGGTCGTACCCGCTATATTGCCTCGGCTCTGCCGAGGAGTAAGTCCCCCTCTAAGGAGGGGGATTTAGGGGGTGGGTAAACGCTTATGGATGTGCCTGCAAAG
>JAZUCV010000055.1:0-59314 GCA_045639285.1 Tidjanibacter sp. | reverse complement strand
GTTGCTCATACTCGGCAGAGTCTGCTTGCAGACTCTGCTCTCGCTTAATCGCAACGTTCCCATCGCCCCCACAAACAACAACCGAGAGATATTCGATATATCTCTCGGTTGTATCATTTTGTATTTTGAATTTTGAATTGTCGTTAGAGTAATGCCAATGACAAAACCTCTTCGTTATTCTTGACATAGTGGAAGGTCATACCCTTGGTGTAGTCTTCTTTGATATCGACAATATCTTTGCGGTTATCCTCGCAGAGGATAATCTCGTTAATACCAGCGCGTTTAGCAGCCAGAATCTTCTCCTTGATACCGCCAACAGGCATCACACGGCCACGCAGTGTGGTTTCGCCTGTCATAGCGATACGCTCCTTAACCCTCTTGCCTGTCAGGGTGCTGACAACCGAGGTGAGCATAGTGATACCGGCACTCGGGCCATCCTTGGGTATTGCGCCCTCGGGAACGTGGATATTGATATCGTGTTTCTCGAAGATTGCAGGGTCGATGCCGAGGGTTGCGTGGTGGGCCTTGACCCACTCCACAGCAATCGTCGCCGACTCCTTCATCACATCACCAAGATTACCGGTGAGGCTCACAATGCCCTTGCCGGGGGTGAGTACCGACTCTATATAGAGGATGTCGCCTCCCACCTCGGTCCAGGCCAAGCCGGTAACGACACCTGTCATACCTCCCACCTCGTAGGTATCCTTCTGGAAGCGGGGAACGCCCAGGATATCCTCCACGTCGGCGGGAGAGATCTCGGGCTGGTACTCCATCTCGAAGCCAATCTGTTTAGCCCTGCGGCGAGCAATCTTGGCGATAGACTTGTCGAGTGAGCGTACGCCTGCCTCGCGGGTGTACTCGGAAATTACCTTCTCCATAACCTCGGGGCTGATGGTGAGGCTGCCCTCGGGCAGGCCGTGTGCCTCCATCTGTTTGCGCACGAGGTGTCGCTCGGCAATCTCTACCTTCTCTTCGAGGAGATAGCCGGGGATATTTATCATCTCCATACGGTCCCTGAGTGCGGGGTTGATGGCGGAGATATTATTCGCAGTTGCTATGAATAGCACCTTCGAGAGGTCATACTCGGTATCCAGATAGTTGTCGTGGAATGTGGTGTTCTGCTCGGGGTCGAGAACCTCCAAGAGTGCCGATGCGGGGTCGCCGTGAGTGCCAATGCTCACCTTATCCACCTCGTCGAGAATGATAACGGGGTTTGACGACTCGCAACGCTTGATAGTCTGGATGATACGACCGGGCATAGCACCGATATAGGTGCGACGATGGCCACGAATCTCCGCCTCGTCGCTCAGACCACCGAGCGAGATGCGGCCGAACTTACGGCCAAGAGCCTCGGCCACCGATTTGCCGAGCGAAGTCTTACCAACTCCCGGAGGGCCATAGAGGCAGATGATGGGGGACTTCATATCCCCTTTCAGCTTGATGACCGCCAGGTGCTCCAAGATACGCTCCTTGACCTCCTCAAGACCATAGTGGTCCTTGTCGAGCTGCTCCTTGGCGCAGTTGAGGTTGAGGTTGTCCGTTGTGCACTCATACCAGGGCAGGTCGAGCATCAGTTGCAGATAGGTCATCTGCACCGAGTACTCAGCAACGGCGGGGTTGAGGCGCTCGCACTTCGACAACTCCTTCTCAAAGTTCTTGGCCACCTGCTCGGGCCACTTCTTCTGGGCAGCCTTCTCGCGCATCTTGGCGATCTCGGCCTCCTCGCCACCATCGCCCAGCTCCTCCTGGATTGTGCGAATCTGCTGTTGGAGGAAGTACTCCTTTTGCTGCTGGTCGATATCCTGTTTTACCTTGGTCTGGATGCGGTTCTTGAGCTCCACGAGTTGCTGCTCGCGAATAAGAATCTCGAGCAGGCGACGTGAGCGAGCCAACAGACCGGGAGCCTCCAACAGGTGTTGACGGTCGGCATCCGAGAGGTCGAGGTTGGAGCAGATGAAGTTAATCATACTGCGACGCGAGTCGATATTCTTGATTGCAAACGAAGCCTCCTTGGGCATATTAGGCGAAATCTCGATGATATTCAGAGCGACATCGCGAATAGAATCCACAAGCGCGCTGAACTCCACATTGTCGCCATCAGGCGCTATATCTCTGAGCGACTTAACCTTAGCGGTAAAGTATGGCTCGGTCGAAAGGTACTCGACAACCTCGATTTTCTCCAGACCGTGGAGGATGACGGTGAGGTTGCCATTGGGCATCTCAAGAATCTTGAGGATGCGGGCTGCTGTACCCACGCGATACATATCCTCAGCGGTGGGGTGCTCCACACGTGCATCCTTCTGCAGTACTGCACCAAGCAATCCGCCGCTACGCTCCACCTCGCGCACAAGTTTCATCGACTTGTCGCGACCAACGGTGATAGGGGTGATAGCCCCGGGGAAGAGTACCGAACTGCGCAGGGTGAGTACAGGGATAATATCGGGCACAGGAACGCTCTCGGTGAACTCTTCCTCGTCGCCCGACACGATAGGAATAACCTGCTGACCGCCATCGACCATATCGGAGATTCCCGCTACAATATCTACTTCTATATCTTTTTTACTCATAGTTCTCTACTACTTTGCGCCCTATAAGCGCATATTATCTCAAATTAGCGCACAAATATAACGCTTTTCTCACGCCAAAAGTGCCCTAAAAGTGAAAAACAATTATCACTTTATTAACAACTCGTATATAATAGGTGCGAAAAAAACACTATCTTTGCCCCAAATGATTACAAAATAAATGCAACTTTCTCAGAAGACTATGGAAAACTGCGACAAATATGTACCTCAACAGATTGAGGATAAATGGTACGAGTATTGGATTGAGAATAACTTCTTCCACTCTGTACCCGATGAGCGCGAACCTTATACAATTGTGATTCCGCCACCCAACGTGACCGGTATGCTCCATATGGGCCATATGCTCAACAACACTCTGCAGGATGTGTTGGTGCGCCGTGCGCGTATGTCGGGCAAGAATGCCTGCTGGGTACCCGGCACAGACCACGCTTCGATTGCAACCGAGGCGAAGGTTGTGGCACGCCTGAAAGAGCAGGGTATCGACAAGAGCAGCCTCACACGCGAGGAGTTCTTGAAACACGCTTGGCAGTGGAAAGAGGAGTTCGGTGGCGTAATCCTGCGCCAGCTGCGCAAACTCGGTGCTTCGTGTGACTGGGAGCGCACCTGCTTTACTATGGATGAGGAGCGTTCGAAGAGCGTAATTAAGGTCTTTGTTGACCTCTTCAACAAGGGCAAGATATATCGTGGTGTGCGTATGGTACACTGGGACCCCGCAGCACAGACCGCCCTCTCGGACGAGGAGGTAATCTATCGCGAGAGCCAGGGTAAGCTCTACTATCTCCGCTATCAGGTGGAGGGCGAGGAGGGTCGCCACATCATCGTTGCTACCACCCGTCCCGAGACCATCCTGGGCGATACCGCCCTCTGCGTGAACCCCAACGACCCCCGATATGCAGACCTGGAGGGCAAGCGAGTAATCGTGCCTCTGGTGGGTCGTTCGGTGCCCGTAATCCGTGACGAATATGTTGATATCGAGTTCGGTACAGGTGCCTTGAAGGTGACCCCCGCACACGACGTGAACGACTATATGCTCGGCGAGAAGTACGGCTTGGAGAGCATCGACATCTTCAACCCCGATGGTACCATCAACGACCGCGTGGGTATGTATGTCGGTATGGATCGTTTCGTGCTCCGCGACCAGATTGAGAAAGATCTTGCCGAGGCAGGCCTCTTGGAGAAGACCGAGGCATACACCAACAATGTGGGCTACTCGGAGCGTACAAACGTGCCCATCGAGCCCAAGCTCTCGATGCAGTGGTTCCTGCGTATGGAGGAGCTGGCAAAGCCCGCTCTGGAGGTCGTGATGAACGACTCCATCAAATTTGTGCCCGCCAAGTTCAAGAATACCTACCGTCACTGGATGGAGAACATCAAGGATTGGTGTATCTCGCGTCAGCTGTGGTGGGGACACCGCATCCCCGCATACTTCCTCCCCGCAGGTGGCTATGTGGTTGCCGAGACAGCAGAGGAAGCACTCGAGTTGGCACGCGCAAAGAGTGGTAACAACGAGTTGCAGATGAGCGACCTGCGTCAGGACGACGATGTGCTCGACACCTGGTTCAGCTCGTGGCTCTGGCCCATCAGCGTATTTGGCGGCATCACCAACCCCGACAACGAGGAGGTGAACTATTACTATCCCACAAACGACCTGGTGACCGGTCCCGATATCATCTTCTTCTGGGTGGCTCGTATGATTATGTCTGGCGAGGAGTACCGTAATGAGGTGCCCTTCCGCAATGTATATTTCACAGGTATCGTGCGCGACAAGATTGGTCGCAAGATGAGTAAGCAGCTCGGCAACTCGCCCGACCCGCTGGATCTCATCGCAACCTATGGCGCAGATGGTGTGCGTGCAGCAATGTTGCTCAGCACCTCGGCAGGTAACGATATCATGTTTGACGAGGCGCTCTGTGAGCAGGGCCGTAACTTCGGCAACAAGATTTGGAACGCCTTCAAGCTTATCGAGGGTTGGAATGTGGACGAGGCTCTCGCTCAGAGCGAGAACAATCGTCTGTCGGTAGAGTGGTTCGATGCACTCCTCTCGCGCACACTCGCCGAGATTGACGACCACTTCGAGGCGTACCGCATATCCGACGCGATGATGACTGCATACAAGCTCTTCTGGGACGACTTCTCGGGATGGTACTTGGAGATGGTGAAGCCCGCATACGGCTCGCCCATCGACAGCGCGACAATCGAGGCTACCCGCAACTTCTTCGACAAGTTGCTCCGCACACTCCACCCCTTCATCCCCTTCGTGACCGAGGAGCTGTGGCAGCGCGTACTGCCCCGCGAGGCTGGCGAGAGCATAACCATCGCTCACCGAGCAATGCCCGCCGAGCAGAAGCCTGAGCTGCTGGCGCGTATGGAGCTCATACAGGAGGCTGTGACCGCCGTGCGTAACGTGCGCAAGCAGTCCAACACACCCCAGAAAGAGGCGTTGGAGCTCAAGGTGATAGCCGACGAGAACTACCCCGCAGAGCTGGTGGCCGTGCTCTCGAAGATGGCGAACCTCTCCGCGGTAACCGTGGTAGAGGAGAAAGACCCCACAGCGCAGGCATTCATAGTGAAGACTACACAGTACTTCGTGCCTATGAGCGAGAGTATCGACGTGGAGGCCGAACTCGAGAAGCTCGCAGCAGACGAGAAATACTACGAGGGATTCCTCCGCACAGTAATGGGCAAACTGTCCAACGAGCGATTCGTGCAGAACGCACCCGAAGCAGTAGTACAGACCGAACGTAACAAGAAACGCGACGCCGAGGCTAAGTTGGAGGCTATCCGCGAGCGTATGGCCGCACTGAAGAAGTAGTAGGTCGCTTTTTGTAAAAAGCAGTTTTGCCCCTTTTTTGTAAAAAAGCGGCACCAAAAAACTTTTGTACTATTAGTTTGCGGATTTAGGAGTTACTTTGCAGTAACTACGACAAAAAAGAGATATGGAGTTTGTTCAAGTAAACTTGACAACTCCATATCTCTTTTTTGTCGTACCCTCTATGAGGGTAATCCCTAAACCCGAAAAACCGAACTATTACAAAAAAAGTCTAATTGGTTTTTGGAAATGTCCCTTCAACTATCTTCATTTCCCTAAATTCTCTAATCTCCTTAAACTCCCTATATTTTCATCTTTGCTCTTTGCTCTCCAAAAAAGACAGCCGAGATTAACTTAATCTCGGCTGTCTTTTTTATGCGTTCTTTTTCTTTCCTTTGAGCCAGTGCTCGGTGAGCCATTTGCGGGTGGGCTCATCGAAGAACTTCAGGCAGGCCCAAGCCAATAGTATCGAGAGGAAGAAGAAGCCGACAGCGACCATAATGTGCTGACCTACAGGGGCGTCGGCATTGGCGCTCTGCCAGCCCATCTGAGCGTAAATCATCGGATAGTGGGTGATGTAGATTGGGTAGGAGAGTTCGCCGAGGAATTTACAGAACTTCATCGAGCGTTTACCCTTAATAGTGCCACCTGCGCCCATCAAGACCAGGAGAGGGAAGACAATAAGGATGATAAGACTCTCATACAGACCATTATAGAATACTCCTCCGGGCTGGTAGCCAAGCTCACGCGAGAAGGAGGGAGCGGCACCGATTCTGGGTATGCAGAGTACGGTAATCAGAATCAGCGAGCACCACAGGAAGGTGTTTTTCACCTTGATGAACTTGCCGATACGCTGAATGAGCAGACCGCAGAAGAAGGGGTAGAGCAGGCGAGTGAAGCCAACCCACAGCTGTTGCTCGGTAATCGACCAACCACCGGCAAAGCGACCGGTATATTGGCCGAGGGTGTCGAATACATCCCATCCCAGACCGAAGTTGAGGGTGAGCAGTGCGAAGAGGCCTACGAAGCAAGCCAGCAACCACTTAGGCATACGACGGAAGAAGAGGGCGTAGAGGATATTGCCGATATACTCCAGCATCAGAGTCCACTGCGGACCGTTAAGAGGATAGCTCTCGTGCCAGCCGCGAATATCCATCTTGGGCGAAACGGGAATCATAAAGATACCGAGTACAAAGCAGAGAGCGATTTTCCAGGCGGGAGCTGTGGCAATAGGGCCAAACTGCGAGCAGTTAATACCGAAGTAGAACATCAGCAGACCGACAATAGTGCCAATAACCACCATAGGTTGCAGGCGGGTGAGGCGGCGTTTGAAGAAACCGCCAAGGCTCATCTTACCCCAACGGTCGTCGTAGGCATAGCCAATCACAAATCCCGAGAGGACAAAGAAGAAATCCACAGCCAGATAGCCGTGGTTGATAATCTGATAGGGTGTTCCTTTTGAGTAGGTCTCAAATAGGTGGAAGGCAACCACCAAGAGTGCTGCCACACCGCGCAGACCGTCGAGAATCTCGTAGCGAGGCTTGGACTCTAAATAGACATTTTGAACTTTTGCCATAATCGTTATATTAGTAGTTTGTTTCTCCGAATAAGAGTTAGGTCAAATGCAAGTCAAATAAGATATACATCAAAATAAGATAGCAATCACATCAAAAATAAATCATCTACAAATTTAGAACAAATAAACATCTTCATATTGTCGGATATTTTATATTATTTGTCGTATATTTGTTCTTGAAACTAACTGCATTATGGTAAAGAGTATAATTCGGGCATTTAACCCTGCCGGAGGAGTTCACTCCTTTATATATAACTACGTCACTTTGCTCCCTGCCGACCAGATGGGGTTGCATAGTCACGATATGTGGGAGCTCTCCTGGGTGATGGTGGGGCGTGGCGAAAGGACGATGGATGACTGCACAGAGCCATTTGAGCAAGGTGATGTGGTGTTGGTGCCGCCCGATATGAACCATTGTTGGAAATTTGATTCTCAGTGTGTTGACGAAAATGGAGAGATATCGAATACAACAATCATCTTCCATCCGCAGACCCTTGCGGCGTGTGCCACATTATTCCCGGAGTTTGCGTCGGTTGTCGAGGCGTTGGAGGATATTCGTCAGGCTACTCTCTATCAGGGCAGGTTGCGAGAGCGAATCACAACCCTGCTCTATGCGATGCACGATAAAAGTGACGCCGAGCGTGTGGGGCTTCTGTTGCAGATATTGCCCCTATTGGTTGAGGGTGAGGGTAGTAAACCGATTGGCGGGGAGTTGTGGGATGATGAGTCTGTGCGTCTTAATCGTATCATCACCTACCTGATTTGCTCTCACCAGCGTCGTGTCACTCTCGATGACGTGGCTCAGCATGTGGGTATGAGCAGATCCTCTCTCTGTAACTTCTTCAAACACCACACAGGTCAGACTATCTTCAACTATCTCAACCATTTCCGAATAGATATGGCGTGCGATATGCTGTCGCGCACGAGCAACTCGGTGGCGGAGATTTGCTATATGGTAGGGTTTGGCGACCTGCCATATTTTAACCGTACGTTCAAGAGGGTTATGGGGAGTACGCCCACGGAGTATAGAAAAGCAAAAAAGAACGGTGGAGATTAACTCTCTCCACCGTTCTCGTTATCTTCTTCTGTTATCGCCTCGACAGTCCGCGTGAGAGCCTTGCGAATCAACTCGCGCAGTGCGAGTTGCGAAGTCTCGACCACTTTCTGCTCCGCAGGACGATACAGGTCTGCATATTTGCACTCGGCCAATCGGAACTTTATATCATCGATATTGCCTGTGATATCCAGACCCAATCGAATGGGAATCAGAGGATTATGTATTAGCGAAATGTTGTAGTCCATCGACATATCCAAATTGTGGCGTCCGCCAACGATTGCCTTGTACTCGTCCATCACCACCAGGAATGGGTAGATATCAATCTCCTCGCGGAAGATGGTAAACTCGGCAGAGAGGCTGTCGATCTTATTCTCGGTACGCTTATTGAAACGGAGCAGGCGCGAAATCTCTGTAAAGGTCTCGCCATCCATCAGCACCAAGTCCTCGCCTCGGAGCGATGCAGCGCCACGAATTGTCGATGGTTTGAGGTTGTAGTTTCTGTCGAGGTTGGTCTCGGCGGCAATGTGGAACTCGCCACCACCACCGAATGAGCGCAACATCGGCATCATTTCGCCCATCTCGGGGAAGAGGTTGAGCAGATTACCTATCTCAATATCAAGCATATGGCAGTCCAAGCCTACGAAGAGGTGGTTGGGGCGTGGCGACTGATACATAGCTGTCAGGTGCATCTCCGTAGCCGAGGTGGTGAAGTGGAGGTCGTCAAGCACCAGAGTACCATCCTCTACGCTCACCGACCCCTTTACTCCGCGTGCCGAGTCGTTGCCGATCAGCGCATCTGCAATATCTACATCCAGACGGAGCGATACCCCCTTGGGCACCATAAATGGCATAGCCTCCTCAGCCTCCTCCTCGGCAAGAGGTGGGGCGGCGTGGGCGGCAAGTACCTTATCTTCAGCAAGTTCCTCCTCGGTATAGCCGATACCGCTGGTGAGTGCCATCAGTTGGTTGATATCAGTCTGTTGCGACGAGAATTTCAGCCTGCCCTGCAACAACTCCTCTTTGCGCAGGAAAGAGGTTAGGTTGTCGAGCACACCCTCTAAACGGAAGTCGGAGCGACCAGCCACAATGCGGCTATCGATAATGTCGAATCGCTCGGGGGTGAAGGTGAGCGATATCTCAGGAACTTCAATAGGCATTGGCTCACCCTCGACAAGCAGGGTGGGGTTGTTGTAGTTTACGTTATGTATCGAAACTTTGCCCGTGGGGTTGAAGCGGAGCAGAGGGTTCTCCTCCTCGTTATGGATAATCATTGTCGCCAGCATCTCCACATCGCCGAGTGCCGCGGTATGGTCGGGACCGAGCGTTGCATTAAGCGACGAGTTGTCGTAGTGGAGTGTCACCACAGGGCGAGTAGGCTCGTCGGGGTCGGCGCGCATTGCTACCGTAACACCCATATTATCACCCACTAACGCCATAGGCGAGGCGTCGGCAGTCACCCTATCCAATTGCAGGCGTGCTGTTAGCGAGGGTATGGTGAGTGTGTCGCCGGGGGTGTGGTCTATCTGTCCGGTGAGTGTGGTGCGCGTGATGTCAGCCTTATACTCCGCCATCGAGCCTTGCAATCCATCAATTGTCAGTGCAAGGTTCGCCCCAATGTGCTCCATCGGGTTGGTGAGGTCCACATCGCCGCTGCCAGACTGCATACGTGCTTGTAGGCTGTTGCCCGCAAAGGCCGCAAGCTCCTCCCAGCCGAGCGAGAGGTGTGCGAAGGTGTTCTCTGCGGGGTGGGGATTGGGAAGTGCTATATGCGATGTAAGTGACTGAGTAGCAATGTGGAGAGTATCGTAGTGGAGCGAAAGGTCTGTGAAAGCCAAGTTGCCGTCTGCGTGCAACCTCTCGTATGCGCCGGCCGTCAGGTCGCTAAGAGTGCCGGCCGCCTGAATGGTACCACAGAGCATACCCTCAGCCGCCAAGGGGAGAGTGTCGGGAAGCAGAGCTGCCACCTCGGGGATAGATACTCTGGTTGTCAGTGTAAGGTCGGCTTTGGGGTCGCCCAATAAGTTCTCGGCGCTGCCTGAGATAGTCGCGGTAGATTGTGGTGTGGCGAGCGAGAGGCTCTCTATCAGTGCCGACGCGGTGAGTGCACTGCCACCCCTCTGCTCTGCCTTTGCGGTCAGTGAGCCATCAATATTATTAATGGGCAGCGGTATTGCAGGATGGCGGAGCGTACCGTCAGCGAGGTGGAGAGTGGCGGTAATCTGTGGTAACTCGCCCTCTGCCAATCGTCCCTTTGCAGTCGCCTCTATGTCAATTATACCGGAAGCATCAATATCTTTTACCAACTCCTTGAATGATGCAGGGAGTGCGGCAAGTGTCTTTTCGATATCCAACTCGCCGAGTGTGAGCAACAAATTGGTGTTGATGGCCTCGTCTTCCTTGCCGAGAGTGCCTTCAACTGCCAACTCAATCAGGTCTGCCACCGAGAGGGTTGCTTTGTTGAGTGTGGCCACGCCACTATCGGCCTTAAACGGTATGTTGAGCGAGAGAGGCCAATCGGTAGCGAGAGGTCCTGCCGAGGTGGCAAGGTCGATTGCCTCTATGCCGAGCGAGAGAGCACCGCGAAGGCTCTCGCCACGCATTGCACCGCTCAATGACAGGTCAACTCCCGAGAGGCCCGCACTCAGTGTGTCGGGGATGCTGATGTACTGAATATCAACATCTTCAAGTGCAATCTTCTTAAGGTCGGCTGCACTCATTATCTTGCCGAGGTCGAGGCTTGAAGGCTCTTCGTTCTCTTTCTCGGCTTGTGCGGGGAAGATTGCGTAGTTGGTGTTGCCCTCGGCGTCGATGAAGAGGTTGATCGTGCCTCTGCTCAGAGTGAGGTCGTGGAGAATAATCTCCTTGTTTTTCAGATATGCCTTCACATCAATCGCACCACTAAGTCTGCCAACCGACAGCAGGGTGTCGGAGGGTGCACTTACCATATTGTTGGTAATCACGAAGTCGTCGATTTGTAGCTCGAGATTCGGGAAGGAGGAGAATAGTGAGATATTGACCTGCCCGAGCGATGCGGGGGTGGTGAAGAGCTTCTCCATCTGCCCCGAAAGGATGGGTGTCAATCGTGCAGGGGTGAGTACAAGCCAGCAGACTACACAGAGGGTCACCAAGAGCAACCCCACAAGCGAGCCAAGAGTGATGCCCGCTATTTTTAGACCTTTTTTCATAGAAGGCAGGTTGGGTTAGTAGGTTGAATATTGGGAGTTATCGCACTTTGGAGTAGGTGAAGACCTTGCCGAAACTGTCGTGGTAGCGAAGTGTCGATTCGGTCAGCGTGGTAACTGTATAGACCTTTGGCACATTACCACCCATTACCATAATATGTATATGTTTCAGCTCATCGCCGGAGAGAGACCAGGTGAAACGCTGACCCTCGCTCTCGGTAACATCGTCGGCAGTATCCCAAGTAACACCCTCGCCACCAATGTCGTAGCGATAAAACTCGGTGCCGCTCTGCCACTTGCCATAGAGAAAAGTCTCGTCAAAATAGTCCTCTCCGTCGCCGTCGAGCGAGCAAGAGGTCATCAGTGTACCCATAGTCAATCCTACTACGAGCAGGAGTGCCAATTTTTTCAGTATACTTTTCATAACTAATATGCGTTAAATGTTTATGGATCAACTAAAACGAACGTTTGCCAATATAGTCGCAAAGCGACAGCAAGGCATCGCGATAGGGTGTTTCGGGGTAGGTCTTAATCATTGAGCGAGCAGCGTTCAGATAACTCTCCATAACCTCGACGGAGTGGTTGACGGCGTCTGCACGCTCCACAAGAGCATAAATCTTGTCGGTACTCTCACCCTTCTCGGAGATGGCACGCACCAACTCCTTGATGGCGGTCTGCTCCTCGGGGGTTGCCTCTTCGAGAACAATCAGCAGCGGAAGGGTGATTTTATGCTCCTTCAGGTCGGCGCAGGTGGGTTTGCCGGTCTGCGACGAGGGGGCATAGTCGAGCAGGTCATCCTTAATCTGAAAAGCCATACCCAGATTGTCGCCAATCTGACGAGCCACGGCTACTGCGGTGTGGTCGGCACCCGAGGCGAGTGCGCCCGCGCCACAGCAGGTGCCAAGCAGAGAGGCAGTCTTGCGATAGATGATATCATAGTACTTATCGCGGGTCATATCGAGTGAGTTGCTGACGTTGGTCTGGATAAGCTCGCCTTCGCAGAGGGTCTTCAGGGTGCGGGTGATGTAGTTCACCAAATCGAACTGTCCGCTCTCCATACCCGAAGAGAAGGCCTTTGCCAGGATGTAGTCGCCAATCACAACTGCCGAGTGGCTGCCGAAGCGAGCATTTACAGAGTCGGCACCGTGGCGCATCTCTGCATTGTCGATAATATCGTCGTGAACAAGTGAGGCGGTGTGGAGCATCTCGACCATCATAGCTACCAGATAGGCGCGCTGCGAAACGACGCCGGTGCGGGAGTGTATGTTGGCCATAAGCAGTGCAAGTATCGGGCGGATACCCTTGCCGCGATGTTCGATAAGATAGTCGAGCATCTCCGCGATAAAATCCTCCTCGTGTTTGAAGGCTAATCGAATAAAATCGTCGTATCTGCTGAGATCCTTCGACAGTAAATCTCTTATTTGTGAGAGTGTATCCATAATATTGTCTTCGTAGAATATACAAATATAGTGAAAAAAATGGAATACTTCGCCAAAATGTGTAACTTTGCTACCTGATATAATAGTAAAATGGTATTTATGGCCGACAAAAGAGATAAACAGACCACAACCCAACCCCAATTCCAATCCAAGAACAGCTCCTCTGCACTCCGCAAAGCACTCCCATACGTTGTAGCGGTGGTGTTATTCTGGGGGCTATCGGCTCTCTACTTCGCACCACAATACAGGGGCGAGGTGCTGGTGATGCACGATATGGTGCAGTTCGACGGTATGAGCCGCGATGTTCAGGAGCACAATCAACTCTACGACGAAGACCCGCAGTGGACAGGAGCAGCATTCAGCGGTATGCCCTCCTATATGAACTATGTCCGTTTCCCGAAGGAGATTACCCGTGCAAGCTACAAGTTTGCCGCCTTTATGGGTGAGCCGACGGTGATGATAATGATGGCTATGCTCTGCTTCTGGCTGATGCTGCTGATGTGGGGCGTCAATCCGTGGCTTGGCATTATCCCATCGCTCGCCTACGGCCTTTCGACCTATTTTATGACAATCATCGGGGCGGGACACATCTCCAAGATGTGGGCGCTGGCATACGCTCCGCTGCTGATAGGTGCGGTGGTATATACCCTGCGTGGTGGCAATAAACTCTTCGGCTGCTCGGTGGCGGCACTCGCTGCCTCGCTCCAGCTTGGCTACAACCACCCGCAGATTACCTGGTATTTCTGTCTGGTGATTGCCGCCTTCTGGATTAGTGAGTTCTACTATTCGTGGAGGGAGAAGAGCCTGAAAGCATTTGCCAAATCGACTGCTGTGCTGGCTGTGGCAGCTATGCTGGCAGTTGGCTCCAACTTTGCAACTCTTTACTACACAATGCAATACTCGCCCGAGACTACTCGTGGCGGTTCGGAGCTTGCCGAGGCAGGCTCGGTGGAGAGCAGCGGACTCGACTTGGAGTATGCCACTGCTTGGAGCTATGGCAAGACCGAGAGTTTCAATATGTTTATCCCTGGTCTGATGGGTGGTGCTTCGGATGGTGGCTTCGCTTCGGATGGTGCTGTGGCTCAGTCGCTCACTCGATACGGAGCGCGTTCTATGGCTACAACGCTCCCCGCCTATTGGGGGCCTCAGCCGATGACCTCCGGCCCTGTCTATATCGGTGCGGTGGTCTTCTTCCTTGCCCTGATGGGCCTGATTGTCCTGGAGGGCAGACGCAAATGGTGGCTCCTGGCGGTCAGCATCGTTGCGCTCTTCCTCTCGTGGGGGCATAATATGATGTGGTTTACCGAGCTGATGTTCCGCATTGCTCCTGGCTATGACAAGTTCCGCACGGTGTCGATGGCTCTTGTGGTCTTGGAGTGGACACTACCCGTGCTTGCGGCTCTGCTGCTGGCTGAGTTGTGGCGCGGTGGGGTAGAGCGCACCAAACTTGACAAGGGCTTGAAGTGGGCTACAATATCGCTCGGCGGTGTGGCTCTCTTCTTCATTCTCTTTGGCGGCTCGCTCTTTGGCTTCTCATCGTCGGTGGATGGCCAACTCCCTGCGGATGTGGCAGAGGCTATGCGTGCAGAGCGCAGAGCGATGATGAGTGGAGATGCTTGGCGTTCGCTCCTCTTTGTGCTGCTCAGTGCGGCTACCGTGTGGGCATTCTCGCGCGAGAAGATTGGTCGCAAAGGATTGGTGGCGATTATGGCGGCACTTGTCTGCGTGGATATGATTCCCGTAGATTTGCGCTTCCTCTCGCACGACGACTTCCAGCCCGCATCGGCAGCGACCATCACCCCGACCTCGGCCGACCTGGCGATAATGGAGGATACAGAGCCGGGCTATCGTGTTGCCAACCTTGCGGTCAGCACCTTCAATGACGGCACGACAAGTTATTTCCATCGCTCGGTGGGTGGCTACCACGGCGCTAAACTATCCCGCTATCAGGACCTTATCGACAAATATCTCTCGTCGCTCAATACCGACATCTACAGTATGCTCAACACCAAATATTTCATCGTGCCCAATGAGGAGACGGGTGAACCTGAGCCTATGCTCAACCCCGAGGCAAATGGCGCGGCGTGGTTTGTTGAGGCCGTGGAGTGGGTGGATAAGCCCGACGTGGAGATAGAGATGCTTGGTCTTATGGATAACAAGCGAGTGGCGGTTGCCGACAGCCGTTTCCGCGATATGGTGAGTGGCCCGATGGGTGGTGGTGAGATTCTCCTCACAGAGTACTATCCCAACCGTTTGGTATATGACTACACATCGGCCGAGGGTGGCGTGGCGGTATTCTCGGAGATATACTATCCCAAGGGTTGGACAGCCTATATCGATGGCGAGGAGGTACCCTATTTCCGTGCCGACTATGTGCTGAGAGCTATGGAGTTGCCCGCAGGCAGTCATACCGTAGAGTTCCGATTCCGTGCACCCAACTACCCCCTCATTGCCGGCATAACCCTCACCTTCTCGTGGGTGATTGTGGCCGGTATCGTGGTGGCAGCGGTGATAATGATTAGAAACAGAAGAAACGACAAAGAAGATGGCAAATCAGGAGAACAAGAGGCTTAGACGCAAAGTCCGCAACTCATATTTCATCTCGACGGTGAGTATCTCTCTGGTACTCTTCCTGCTGGGTAGTGTGGGCTACCTCATAATGAACGCACTGCGCGCTACGGAGCAGATGCAGGAGAGTATGACAATCTATGTGATGCTCGATACCGACATCTCGGCGGACGATGCCAATGCTGTGGGTACTCGTCTGCACGATATGGAGGAGGTGCGCGATGCTCTCTTCGTGTCGAAAGAGGCTGCAGCAGAGGACTTTAAGCATTATGTAGGTGGGGACTTTGAGGAGTTCTTGGAGTATAACCCCCTGCCCGACTCGTGGGAGGTGCGAATGAAGTCCGACTACTCCACACGCGAGGCAGTAGAGAAACTCGAAAAAGCGGCACTCGGCTGGCAGGGCGTAGATGAGGTTGTCTATCAGAAAAATGTGGTGGAGCAGATTGGCTCTAACATTCGCAGTTTCAACCTGGTGTTGCTTCTCTTTGGTGGCACACTCCTCTTTATCTCGCTCATCCTGCTCAACAACACTATCCGCGTGAGTATCTTCTCCAAGCGTTACCTTATCAACACAATGAAGTTGGTGGGTGCCTCCAAGGGCTTTATTATGAGGCCCTTCCTGTGGGATAGTTTCAAGCAGGGATTGGTGGCGGGTCTTATCGCAACATCCCTCTTTATGGCGATGATTGCAGGACTCAACCGCAAGTTGCCCGATGTGATGATGTTGGCAGGCGATATGCCGATACTTATCATCGTTGGCGCGATGATGGCAGGTGGCGTGGTGATTTCGCTTTTATTTACTACCTTTGCGCTCAACAAATTTATCAATATGAATACAGCGAGGATACACCTCTACTAATATAAATACTTATGGCACAGAAGAATAATACCCCCAAAACCACAACCCCCAAGCAGCAGAACAACGAAGAGAAGATGCCGTTCAGCCGTCGCAACTACCTCTTGATGCTTATTGGTTTTGTGGTTATCGTTATCGGTTTTCTGCTTATGACGGGTGGTGGTAGCGACTCGCCCGACGAGTTTAACTATGCGATGTTCTCCTTCCGCAGAATCACCCTGGCACCAATCGTTGTGCTTGCAGGATTCGGATTTGAGATTTTTGCAATAATGAAGAGATTTGACAAATAGTCATTTCGCAAGGAGTAACAATAACCAAACTAAAAACAATGGAAGAAATTTCGGTATTAGAGGCGATAATCCTCGGTGCTGTCCAGGGACTCACGGAGTTCCTGCCCGTGAGTAGCAGTGGACACCTGCAGATTGCAAAGGAGTTGCTTGGTGTGGAGCTGACGGACAATATTGCTTTTGACGTGATGATGCACTTGGCGACAGTGCTGAGCACCATAGTAATCCTTTGGAGTGCAGTGCGCCGAGTGGTGACAGGCTTCTTCTCCTTCCGCAAGGGCCCCGATATGACCTATGCGCTGAAAATCATCTTCTCGATGATTCCCGTAGGCATCGTCGGATTCCTCCTGAAGGACTCCTTCAACGCAATGCTCGCCTCGCCAAACATCCTGATTATCGTAGGGGCAATGCTCCTGCTCACCGCAGGCCTGCTCATCTTCGCCCAATATGCGAAGCCCCGCGCCAAGGAGAGTATCTCGTGGGGTGATGCAGCAATCATCGGCACGGCACAAGCCGTGGCAACAATGCCCGGCCTGAGTCGCTCGGGCACCACAATAGCTACCGGTCTGATACTCGGTAACAAGCGTGCGGTGGTTGCCGAGTTCTCCTTCCTGATGGTGCTCCTGCCCATCATAGGTGAGAGTTTCTTGGAGATTGTCAGTGGCGGTCTGGCTGCCGGCGGTGTGGGCTTCTGGCCTATGGTGGCGGGCTTTATGAGTAGCTTCATCGTGGGCTGTCTGGCGTGCAAGACAATGATACGCATAGTGAATCGTGGCAAGCTCATCTACTTCGCTATCTACTGCACAATAGTAGGTCTGATCTCTATTTTCTCGTGCATATTCTAAGGTCTGATGCTTAAGATAGAAGAACTTACACCCGACAGCGACCTGCACGAAGGCCTGGTATTCAACATCGACAAGCCGTTGATGTGGACCTCGGCAGATGTCGTACGCAAACTGAAATATATACTCCGTCGCATAGGCTATCGCAAAATTAAGATTGGTCACGCCGGAACGCTCGACCCCCTGGCTACAGGCGTACTGCTTGTATGTATAGGCCGAGCAACAAAGCAGGTGGAGGCACTACAAGCCGGGCGCAAAGAGTATATAGCAGATGTTCAGCTCGGGGCGACAACGCCAAGCTACGACCTTGAGCACCCGATAGACGCCACATATCCCTGGGAGCATATAACACGCGAGAGTGTGGAGGCTGCGCTGCATACTCTGTGCGGAGAGCGCGACCAGATACCACCCGTATATTCGGCAAAGCTCATAGACGGCCGACGCGCATACGAATATGCGCGCGAAGGAAGCGAGGTGGAGATGCGACTGTCACATATTAATATATATGGTATAGAACTGCTCGAATGCGACCTGCCACACATACGCATAAAGGTCGATTGCAGCAAGGGCACCTATATACGCTCACTCGCACGCGAGATAGGCGAAGCACTCGACAGCGGAGCACACCTCACTTCACTGCGCCGCACACGCAGCGGCGACTTCCTCGCCGACGAAGGCATAAGCGTAGAGGAGTCAATCAATATCCTTGAAAGCCTGAAAAAGAGTTAGCTCCTCCGCCTTTTTGTAGTTAGCGAAAACTTTCGAGCCTTTTTGTAAAAAGGCTCCCCAAAAACTTTTCTCCGCTTTTTGTAAAAAGCATTTTGCCCCTTTTTTGTAAAAAAGCGGCACCAAAAAACTTCTGTACTATTAGTTTGCGGTTTTAGGAATATCCTTGCGGATATTACAAACAAAATATAGGTAAGATTAGTTCAAGCAAGCTTGACTCATCTTACCTATATTTCATTTGTACCCTCTACGAGGGTATCCCCTAAACCCGAAAAACCAATTATTACCCAAAGAGTTTAAATGGTTAAACCAATTATTGCTCAAAGAGTCTAAATGGTTTAACCATAATTTCCTAATCTCCCTAAACTCTCTAAACTCCTATTACTCCCATCCCTCCCTAAAATTACTGTCTTACTGAAACAAAATCAAAAACTTTGCGTAATATTAAAGATTGCTGTTTGTTTTTTTTCGACAAGTGGCAGATTTTAGTTAGGTGAAAACAGAGAAAAACCCAACAATATGAAACTTTCGCAGTATAACTACAACTTTTCGGTTGATATGTTGGCAAAGTACCCTGCCGACAATCGTGACGAGTCGCGTTTGCTGGTTGTAAATCGTGCAACCGGTGAGTTTGAACATCGCCTCTTTAAGGAGATTCTCGACTACTTTGATGAGGGTGACACCTTTATCTTTAACAACACAAAGGTCTTTCCTGCAAGACTTTACGGTAATAAGGAGAAGACGGGTGCTGAGATTGAAATCTTCCTGCTCCGCGAGTTGAACAAGGAACTTCGCCTCTGGGATGTGCTGGTTGACCCCGCACGTAAGATTCGCATCGGAAACAAGCTCTACTTTGGCGAGGATGACCAGCTGGTGGCTGAGGTTATTGACAACACCACCTCGCGTGGCCGTACCCTCCGCTTCCTCTTCGATGGCGACTACGACGAGTTCCGCGAGGTGCTCCACCGTATGGGTGAGACTCCGCTGCCGCGTTGGATTCGTCAGGAGGTTGAGGAGTTGGACGCTGAGCGCTACCAGACAGTATTCGCTAAGGAGGAGGGCGCGGTTGCTGCGCCTACTGCCGGTCTGCATTTCAGTAAACACCTGCTCAAACGTATGGAAATCAAGGGTGTAGAGGCTGCAGAGGTTACACTCCACGTTGGCCTTGGCAACTTCCGCGCAGTAGATGTTGAGGATCTGACCAAGCACAAAATGGACTCCGAGCGCATCATCGTAACCGAGGAGGCGGCTGAGAAGGTGAATAGTGCTAAGCGTGCCGGCAAGCGCATCTGCGCGATTGGTACCACCGTGCAGCGCACAATCGAGAGCAGTGTTACGACAGATGGTATGCTCAAGCCCTACGATGGTTGGACAAACAAATTCATCTTCTGCCCCTACGATTTCAGTGTGGCAGACTCGATGGTGAGCAACTTCCACCTGCCCGGCTCTACTCAGCTGATGATGGTGGCTGCTTTTGGTGGTCACGATATTGTGATGGCTGCCTATGAAGAGGCAATCAAGGAGGGCTATCGCTTCGGAACATACGGCGATGCAATGCTAATCCTTTAATTTGCAGAGAAATTTGAGCAGTTTCTGAATAAAAACGGAAAATTATTATTACCTTTGTATTCTGTTCCAACGTGATATAATAGATGGAAAAGCCAAAGATACTCTATGTGTGCCAGGAGATATATCCCTATCTTCCGGAGAGCCCTGCCGCAACACTTTGCCGTACTCTTGTACAGGCAATGCAGGAGCGTGGTGGTGAGATAAGGAGTTTTATGCCCCGCTATGGCGTTATCAACGAGCGACGTAACCAGTTGCACGAGGTGATTCGTCTGTCGGGTATGAACCTTATTATCGACGACAACGACCACCAGCTGATTATTAAGGTGGCCTCTATTCCTTCGGCGCGCGTGCAGATTTATTTTATTGACTCCGACGACTACTTCTCGCGCAAGGCTACCCTGCGTGATGCTGAGGGTAAGGAGTTTGACGACAACGACGAGCGAGCTATCTTCTTTGCTCGTGGTGTGTTGGAGACAGTGCGTAAGTTGCGCTGGAAACCCGACGTGGTGCACTGCCACGGTTGGTTCTCGGCAATCACCCCTATCTATCTGCGACAGATTTTTGCTGACGACCCCTTGTTCAAAGATGTGAAGATTGTCTATACCATCTATGATGAGGATCTTAAGGAGCCGCTCAGTGCACAACTTGCAGACAAACTTGTAAAGGAGGGTGCGGATGCCGAAAAGTTGATTAGAATTGCAACTCCTTCATACGAAAATCTCGTAAAACTCGTTATTGATAACGCAGACGGCGTAGTTGTGGAGACCCCGAATCTTCCCGCAGCATTGGCTGACTACATTGCCGAGGCGAAACTCCCCGTGTTGGAGTATATGGATAAAGAGAGTACGAACTATTTGGATAACTACCGCAGTTTTTATGATGAAGTCCTTAAATAAGAGAACTATATCGGTTGGCGTTTTAGTGGCAGCACTCTTCGCTGGCCTCACTTGTTGTACCAAGGTTGACGACCATTTGGGTCTTGACTTTATTCCTCCCTACCAGACTTTGCAGGTGGAGTTGGATACCATTACGGTTGGTATGAATACCTATCTTACCTACTCCGACTCGATTCCTTCGAACAATGCAGGTTTCTCCTATCTGGGTAGCCTGAATAGCAAGACGTTTGGTCGTACCAAGGTTGGCTCGATGGTGCAGTATCTGCCTACCTATCGTTCCGATACTCTTGAGACGGGTGGTATTGGAGAGAAGGCTGACTCGGTATGGCTCGTGGGTAACTTCCGTCACGTGGCTGGCGATAGTCTGCGCAAGCAGATTTTCAATGTTTTTGAGGTGACGGGTAACTTCAACAATGACAGCACCTACTACACCTCGCTCAATATTGTCGATTATATCGACCCGACTCCTATCTTTACCTTTGAGATGAAGGGTAAACCTAATTATAATCAGTACGATACTCTCGTGTTGCAGATTGCGGACCAGAGCAAGGCGGATGACTTCCTGGAGCGACTGATGAATATGGAGAAGCCCTACTATCTGAGCGACTCGTTGTGGCTCACCAAGCTGCAGGGTCTTTATCTTGCGCCTGCTGATGAGTCGATAAAGAATGCTGCTGTCTATTCGATGGGTCTGGGCCTGGACGAGAACGATAGCTATCTGGCTCTCTTCTCGCACAACTACGATGCTCAGTATCCCGAGATTCCGCAGGATACAATCTTGCGTTACTACACCTTCTACGACAATGTCGATTACTCGAGAACTGTGTCGATGACAACCATCGAGCACGATTATACAGGCACCGGTTTCTCTCCTGTGAAGGAGGGTTCGCAGTCGCTGGGTGCTCCTACCGCTAAGGTGGGTGTGCAGGGCTTTGCAGGTGTTGCTACTGCTCTGGAGTTTGACGAGAACTTTATGGAGGCACTTACAGCACTGATTCCCGAGGGCTACAATGTGATGATTAACAAGGCTAAGTTGATTATGCCTACCGCTTTCCGTATCCCCGAGCTCTATGATGTGGCTCCTGAGCGTGTCGGTGCGTATGAGAAGTACTCGACAAAGGAGGGTATTGTAGATTACGACTGGTTCTATGAGAATGAGTATGGTGGCGGTATCAACTATGGCGGTTATCTCAACCGTTCGCAGGGTGTCTATGAGGCAGATATTACCACATATATCCAGCGTATGCTTGACAATAAGGCAACACTCCAGGGCAATCCAAGAATCACTCTTGGTATGCACGCCTACAATATCTTCCGTGGCGGAGAGATTGAGTTGAGCGGCACGGGAGGTGACAGACCAATCCAATTGGCACTGACCTATACACTCTATAAGAAATCAAACCAAAAGTGACCCTTTTGGTTTTTCCTTTTTATTAGAGCGGACTTTTTTTCTTAAAACGAGATTATTTATAAGTAGGTAAGTTCCACCAATATAGTTGAGAACATTACCTTTAAAAGAGAATATGCGCAAAAATTTAGTTATAGTAGAGTCGCCTGCCAAGGCAAAGACAATTGAGAAATTTCTGGGCGATGATTATAAGGTCGCATCCAGCTATGGCCATATCCGCGATTTGGATAAGAAGGACTTGGGCATAGATACAGATGGCAACTTCTTGCCTCACTATATCATTCCCGACGAGAAACGTAAGGTGGTAGGCGAGCTCGCCAAGGCTGCCAAGGCTGCCGAGACAGTTTGGCTCGCATCCGATGAGGACCGTGAGGGAGAGGCTATTGCTTGGCACTTGGCACAGGTGCTCGACCTGCCTCTTGATTCTACCAAACGTATTGTCTTTCACGAGATTACCAAGAAAGCGATTCTGGAGGCTATCGAGAATCCCCGCACTGTGGATATGAATCTCGTAAATTCGCAGCAGGCGCGTCGTGTGCTCGACCGTCTGGTTGGCTTTGAGCTATCGCCCGTGTTGTGGAAGAAGGTTAAGCCACAGCTCTCGGCAGGTCGTGTGCAGAGCGTTGCCGTAAGACTTATCGTGGAGCGTGAGCGTGAGATTATCGACTTTAAGACCACTTCGTACTACCGCGTAGTGGCACAATTCACCGATGCCGAGGGTCATACCTTCCGTGCAGAGCTTGATAAGAGGTTTGATACTGCCGAGCAGGCTCGCGACTTCCTCTCGCGTGTGCAGGGTGCAGAGTTCCGTGTGGTGAGTAGCGAGATGAAGCCCGCCGAGAGAGTACCCGCAGCCCCCTTTACCACCTCCACACTGCAGCAGGAGGCGGGTCGCAAACTTGCAATGTCGGTGTCGCAGACTATGTCGGTAGCGCAGAAACTCTACGAGAGCGGTTATATTACCTATATGCGTACCGACTCGGTGAACCTCTCGTCGCAGGCTATGGCGGCTGCCAAGAGCGAGATTTTCAAACATTTTGGCGAGGATTACTATAAGGGTCGCAACTACAAGACTAAGAGTAAGGGCGCGCAGGAGGCACACGAGGCTATCCGTCCTTCGTATATCGACCGTATGCAGATTGAGGGTACTCCCGCGGAGAAACGCCTCTATGAGCTGATTTGGAAACGCACAGTAGCGTCGCAGATGGCGTCGGCCAAGATTGATAAGACGGTGATTACCATTGAGATTGGTGGCCAGCCCGAGCGTTTTGTCGCAACCGGTGAGGTGGTACGTTTCGATGGTTTTATGAAACTCTACTCGGAGACAACCGACGAGGAGACCGAGGGTGCAGAGGGCGGTTTGCTCCCCGTACTCTCCGAGGGGGCACTGCTTGACTACTCCGAGATTGTGGCTACCGAGCGCTTTACCCAGCCTCCCTATCGCTACAGTGAGGCGATGCTGGTGAAGAAGATGGAGGAGCTCGGTATAGGCCGTCCTTCGACCTATGCACCTACTATCACCACTATTATAAATCGTGGCTATGTTCTCAAACGCAATATTGAGGGTAACAAACGTTCCTATCATCGTATCTCTTTGAGCGGTAATAAGATAGCGGAGAAGGTGTTGCAGGAGAGCTATGGTAAGGAGAAGGGCCGTTTGACACCTACCGATATCGGTATGTTGGTAAACGACTATCTTGCAGAGCAGTTCAAGGATATTATGGACTACAACTTTACTGCTAATATCGAGAAGCAGTTTGATGAGATTGCCTCGGGTGGTAAGCAGTGGACAGAGATGTTGGGTGAGTTCTACTCTCCTTTCCACAATACTGTAAACGAGGCACTTGGCACTCAGCCCAAGCAGGGCCACGGTGAGCGTGATTTGGGTGTTGACCCCGCTACGGGTCAGCGTGTGATTGCGCGTATCGGTCGTTTCGGTCCTATGGTACAGGTAGGTGGCGAGGATGGAGGCAAGGCGCGCTTTGCAAGCCTGCGCAAAGACCAGCTCATTGCAACCATCACTCTCGAGGAGGCGCTGTCGCTTCTCTCGTTGCCCCGCACTGTGGGTAGCGTAGATGGCGAAGAGGTGGTTATCGGTGTCGGTAAGTTTGGCCCCTATGTTCGTTTCAAGGGTGCTTTCACCTCGCTTGAGAAGGGTGACGACCCCTATACCATCACCTTTGAGCGTGCTATGCAGCTTGTGGCAAGCAAGGCAGAGCGCGATAAGGCTGCCAAGGAACCTGTTAAGACCTTTGAGGAGGAGCCCGGACTGAAGATTCTCAATGGTCGCTATGGCCCCTATATCTCCTTCGAGGGCAAGAACTATCGCATACCCAAGGGTAAGAAGCCTGAGGCATTGACCCTTGAGGAGTGCCGCGAGATAATTAAAAAATAGTCAGGCTTGAAATTTTTGCACTAAGCGCAAATATCCCTAAGCCATATTACAAAAAGTAGCTTGCAAAACTTGCAGGCTACTTTTTGTTTTATAATTGCATTGTCGGCTGGAACACCATTAATAATAGAAACGCCCGAGTTGAAATCTCAACTCGGGCGCACTATATTCGCTATTGCTCTTAGATAGAAATATCCAAAATCTCAAATTTCATTACACCTGCGGGGGCTACAACATCAACAACCTCACCCTTCTTGTGGCCGATGAGTGCTTTGCCGATGGGGGTACCTACCGAAATCTTACCCTCCTTCAGGTTAGCCTCGTGGTCCGAAACGAGGGTGTAGGTTACCTCTTTCTGGGTAGCGAGGTTTTTGAGGTGTACGCGGCTGAGAATCTGCACACGGCTGGTATCTACAAGTTTCTCATCAAGGATGCGGGCATTGGCGAGTGTCATCTCCATCTGCATAATCTTTGCCTCGAGGTTGCGCTGTGCCTCTTTGGCTGCATCATATTCAGCGTTCTCCGAGAGGTCGCCCTTGTCGCGTGCCTCTGCGATAGCGTCGGCCGCACGAGGACGCTCAACTGCGCGCATATGCTCCAACTCTGCCTTCAACTTGTTGTAACCATCTTTGGTCAAGTAAACAGTCTCCATATATCTCTCTATTTTATGTTGTCTGACGGAACAAAAAAAATTAAGAATCCCGACTTGTCAGCCGGAACCCTCGCAATTGTTTTACACAACAAAGGTACCACTATTTTTCAGAATATCAAACTTTTTGCCTCTTTTTTTGCTCTTTGCGTTTGTGTGCGTTAGAGTAATGGGCTGAATAGGCGCGAGATAGACTCGTAGAGACCGTGGAGGTTGGAGCGTGCCTCCCAAGCCTCGGTGGTTATCTCCTCGCTACGCTCCAAATCCTCCATAAAGTAGCGGGTGAGTTCCTCGGCAATGGCGGGGTCGTACATCAGAGCCGTGACCTCGAAGTTGTCCTCAAAACTGCGGATGTCGAGGTTTGCCGAGCCCACAGAGCAGAACTCCCCGTCGATGATGATAAGCTTGGAGTGGTTGAAACCCTCCTTGTAGAAATATATCTTTGCGCCGGCCTCCAGGAGTTCGCCGACATAGGAACGGCTTGCCCAATAGGTGACCTTACTGTCGGAGTAGCTTGGCAGTATGATACGCACATCCTTGCCGCTGAGCGACGCCACCTTCAGGGCGGTGAGTATCGCCTGGTTGGGCAGGAAGTAGGGCGTGGTGACATATATCGACTTGCGCGCAGTGTTGATGGCGGCGAAGTAAGATTGCATAATCGACGCCCAGTCGGAGTCGGGACCCGAGTGGATAATCTGCATCGGCGAGAGGTCGGTAACACTCGGCATAGGGTAATACTTGGGATGGTTGAGCCACTGCTTGTCGCTCACAAAGTACCAATCTGTGGCGAAGAGCAGCTGCATACTTGTCACAGCATCGCCCTCAATGCGCAGGTGGGTGTCGCGCCACGGCCCACGCTTGGTTCCTTTTATGTAGCGGTCGGCAATGTTGATACCCCCCGTGAAGCCTATTTTACCATCGATTATTGCTATCTTTCGGTGGTTGCGGTAGTTTACCTTACTACTCAGCCACGGGAAGAATACGGGCATAAAACGGCGCACGTCTATACCCTGCTTGCGTAGTCGTTTTACTCGCTTGTATTTCAGTTTCCAGCTACCCACGTCGTCGTAGATAACCCTTACCTCTACACCGGCTGCCGCCTTTTCGGCGAGGAGTTCGCAGAGCTGCGAGCCGATTTCGTCGTACTCGATGATGTAGTACTCCAGGTGTATCGACTCCTGTGCCCCACGGATAGCCTCAAAGAGTGCGGCAAAGGTGTTGTCACCATTGTTGAGAATATCCACCTTGTTGTGGAGGGTCAACATCGATTTGTTGTTGTTGAGTAGCAGTGTGATAAAGGATTTGTTGCGAGCAACCTCCTCTGCCACCAGGCTTTCGGGACCACCTAAGTATTGGAGCTGGGTATTGCATAGCCCATCAATCTGTTGCAGATCGACAATCTCTTTGCGGTTAAACAGCTTCTCCTTGCGGTGGTTGCGACCGACAGCGACGTAGAGGATGATACCACCAAGCGGGATAAGACAGATAACGAGAATCCACGCGAGGGTCTTGACGGGGTCGCGACGGTCGTGGACGATGGCTACGATGGTGAAGAAGGCCACCGACAGATAGATTATCGATAGTATGAGTTGAACTATGTGCATCTGCTTCTCAAATGTCGTTAAGCAAATCTACTAAATGTTTCAGAAGTTACCAAATTTTTGCCCCTTTACAACACTATTATAACCAATCAGATAGTGAAATGTGACAAATGATTCGTAGTGGTGGCGAGTGAGTTTAGGCACAAAATGTGATAGAGCAGAATTCCCCTTTAATTACACAACATAATTAAAAGAATGGTTAATGTTTAACTCTACAAAAAGATGAAAAAATGTTTCGTTATCTTGGTTATGCTTTGCTCTTTCGCTCCGTTGGCGCAAGGGCAGGTAAGGCTCGGCTTGCGCGGTAGTGCTATGTCGAGTGTCTATGATTTTGAGCCGCAGAGCCTCGGTGGTCTCAGGGTGCGCTCTGCCGAAGGAGGACAGATGGGCTACCAACTTGGCGTGGTGCTGAGGATGACCATCCCGCGCGTGTTGCATATACAGCCCGAGATTAATGTGACATCGCGCGACTACACTCTCGGCATCACTACTCCTGACGGCTACTTCCCCTCCGGCCGCATATCTGTCAAACGGCTGGAGATGCCCGTGACGGCTGGTTTTAATATTGGCCCGTTGCGCCTGTTTGGCGGGCCGGTATTTATCCTTAACCAATCGCAGGAATCAAATGTGAAAGAGGAGTTTGGGTTGGATGTGACCTTCGACGATGGCGATATCGCCCTGATGGCAGGTGTGGGTATTGATGCGGAGCGATTCTTCTTCGATATACGCTATACAACCTTCCGAGATAAGCCATCGGCCCTATACTCGGTCTATAACGCTTCGCAACGGGTGCAGGCAAAGCAAGACTCAATATACGATTGGTTTCTTTTTCTAAGGTAGGTGCCTGACAATGGGCATAAAAAAAAGACGAGGTCCTAAAACCTCGTCTTTGTACTCCATACAGGAATCGAACCAGTATTTGCAGAATGAGAATCTGCTGTCCTAACCGTTAGACGAATGGAGCATTACCCACTACTTATCTCAGTTGTGTAGCACAAAAGTATATACTTTTTTTGTAACCTCCAAATTTTTGCGCTTAAAAAATAAGCGATTTTCAATACTTTTTCTTTATGTTGCTGAGTTTCAGCGAGAAAAATTTTACTAAAATTTGGAGAAAAATAGCCCTCAGAGCCTGTTTTAGGTCTGAGGGCTATAAAATTTACTCTGCCGAGTGCTCCATATCATCTACGAGAATGCGACCGCAATACTCGCAAACAATCACCTTACGGCTCTGGCGAATCTCGCACTGACGCTGGGGAGGGATGCGGTTGAAGCAACCACCACAAGCATCGCGCTTAACGGTAACAACCGCCAAACCGTTGCGAGCGTTGCCGCGGATACGGTTGTAGGCCGAGAGCAGACGCTCGTCGATGCGCTCGCGTGCAATTGCTGCCTGTGCCTCCAAAGTCTCGATATCCTTTGCGGTCTCAGCATCGATGCTGTCAAGCTCGGCGCGCTTAACCTCCAAGTCAGCCTTACGCTCACTGAGGGCCTCCTCAGCCTCGGCAGCCAGCTGCTTCTTAATCTTAATCTCAGCCGAGTAGCCCTTGATGTGCTTCTCGCAGAGCTGGTTCTGAAGGTCTTGATACTCAATCTCTTTCGAGAGAGAGTCGAACTCGCGGTTGTTGCGTACGTTGCGCTGCTGCTCCTCGTACTTGGCAATCATCGCCTTGTTCTGCTCGATCTCCTCTTTGCGCTGCTTGGTGAGCAGGTTGAGCTCAGCAATCTCGCTGTTGATGTTGTCAAGGCGGGTCTGCAAACCTGCAACCTGATCCTCGAGGTCCTCTACCTCCATAGGAAGTTCGCCCTTAACCTTGTTGATTTCGTCGATTTTGGAGTCGATTTTCTGCAACTCATAGAGAGCAGTAATCTTCTCTTTCATAGTGTAATCTACACTATCGGCACTCTTCTTAGTTGTTGTAACCATATCTTTATATCAAATAATTAATCCAATTTCGGGAACTAATGCTCTTATGGAGGGCAAAAGTAGTTATTTTTTTTCTAATTATCTCAAATAAAATTTCAATTGCGCAATACTCGCTCTCAAAGTGGCCTATATCGGCTATTGTCAGCTCTCTATCTGCGTCGGCAAAATGGTGATAACTGAAGTCCGAAGCGATATAAATCTGCGCTCCGGCTCGGCGTGCCTGCTCCATCAGCGAACTGCCACTGCCGGTGCAAATCGCCACACGGGTTACAGGCTCGGCGTGCAGGTCGCTATGGCGCACAACGGCAAGACCTAAGCGCTCTTTCAGCCTTTTAAGCACCTCGATAGGCTCCATAGGCTCGGCAGTCGTGCAGACAACACCAATGCCAATCTCCGCACTCTCCTCGTTCGGTTGCAGGGTGGCCTCTACTCGTAGGTCGAGCAGACGGGCAATATAGTGGCTTGTGCCCACCTCGGGTGCGCTGTCGAGGTTGGTGTGACAGGCGTAGAGTGCAATGTCGTTCTTGATGGCCTTGGTCACCACACGCTCAACCCACGAACGACCCGTTAGGCGTTTGATGGCCTTGAAGATGATAGGGTGGTGGGCAATAATCATACCCGCGCCAAGTTTGATTGCCTCATCGACAACCTCTTCGGTGATATCCACGCAGAGGAGTGCCGACGATATCTCGGCTTCGGGGTCGCCCACAATCAGGCCGGCATTGTCGTAGGACTCCTGCCAGCGCAAGGGGACAACCTCTTCGATTGCGGCGGTTATATCTTTTACGCGTGTCATATCTGATTAGAATAGAGTCTGTTCCACTATTTGACGCTTGTGCTTCTTCTCCTCCTGTTTTGCTGGTTGGGATGCCAACTCCTCCTCGGGGAACATAGCAACCTCTACAAATCGGGGTTTTTGTTCAAGGGTGGGTTCGGGCTCGGGAGTAGGCTCTGGCTCTGGTTCTGGCTCCGCAACCTCCACAATCTCCTCTGGCTCTGCAACCTCTTCGAGAACCTCTTCTTCGATATCCTCCTCTGCAAGACTCTCTGCGACCAACTCCTCAATCATAGTATCTACCTCTCTCTGAGCAGCGATAGTCTCCTCGATAGCGTAGTCGTCGGTGGTGTCGTCAAACTCTGCCACCACGTTCTCCTCATCGCCCAGCGACGAGCGCAACTCGACAAGCATCGAGCGGATGTGTTGCAGGTGCTCCACAACCTCCGCCTCACGCATAATACCGTCGGGGTTTTGGCGCAGACGTTTGTCGGCACCGGCGAGGGTCATACCTTTCTCCTTGACAAGGTGGTAGATAAGTTTGATATTATCCACATCTTTGGGAGTGTACATACGGTTACCCTTGGAGTTACGCGAGGGTCGTAGGATTCGGAATTCGTTCTCCCAATGGCGTATGAGTGAGGGTTTTACACCGAAAATCTCACACACTTCGCCCATCGAGTAGTAGAGTTTGCCTTTGGCGTGTACTATATCTTTCATTACCTTAGAGGATATTTTGCGTAAAGATAGAGAAAAAATGTTTTTTTTACAAACTCCCTAAAAAATGTTACCTTTGCGCTCTGTAACTGATTATATGGAGATATGTTTGAGCCGATAGAGATAATTGCAGGAGTTGTGGTGCGAGGCAATGGTCTGGGACACGGTTTCGGATTCCCGACAGCCAACATAGAGCCACAGCGTGAGGTGGCTTCCGCCAATGGCGTATATGTGGCCGAGGTGGAGTTCGACGGCATACGCTATGGCGCGGTGGTCAATATTGGTCATAGCCCCTCGGTGGTGTCGCTCGGCAAACGCAGGGTTGAGGCACATATCCTTGACTTTAAGGGTGATATATATGGCCGAAGAGTAGAGTTGCGACTACTGAAATTCCTCCGCTCGGAGAAGAAGTTTTCATCCAAAGAGGAACTGATAACTCAAATATCTGCGGATAGGGATATGGCAGAGGTACTATATAACACCCAGCCTGTGCGCAAACTTTAAACAGAAGAGATTAAGAATTATAACAAGATAAACGAACAAAAAAATGGAAAAATTTTTGGACACAACATTGAAGTATAAGGTGGCCGATATGTCGCTCGCCGAGTGGGGACGTAAGGAGATTGAGGCTGCCGAATTTGAGATGCCCGGCCTGATGGCTCTTCGTCGTAAGTATGGCGAGCAGAAGCCTTTGAAGGGTGTACGCATTATGGGCTCGCTCCATATGACCATCCAGACCGCCGTCCTCATCGAGACTCTCGTTGAGTTGGGTGCTGAGGTGCGTTGGTGCAGCTGCAACATCTTCTCGACTCAGGACCACGCCGCAGCCGCTGTCGCTGAGCGCGGTGTGTCGGTGTTTGCGTGGAAGGGCGAGACCCTGCCCGAGTATTGGTGGTGTACTGCTATGGCTCTCACCTTCGAGGGCGGCAAGGGTCCCCACCTCATAGTAGATGATGGTGGCGATGCTACCCTCCTGATTCACAAGGGCTACGCTGCCGAGAATGATGCTACTACTCTCGATGCTCCCACCTCCTCCTACGAGGAGAGTGTGGTTGTCGATACCCTCCGCCGCTGCTTGGCAGAGGAGAGTGGTAAGTGGCACAAGGTGGTTGAGGAGTGGAAGGGTGTCTCGGAAGAGACCACCACAGGTGTTCACCGCCTCTACCAGATGGCAGCGCGTGGCGAGTTGCTCGTGCCCGCCATCAACGTAAACGACTCGGTGACCAAGAGTAAGTTCGACAACCTCTATGGCTGTCGCGAGTCGCTCGCCGATGGTATTAAGCGCGCTACCGATATTATGATTGCCGGCAAGGTGGTCGTTGTGTGTGGCTATGGCGATGTGGGTAAGGGTTGCGCAAAGAGTATGCGTGCCTACGGTGCGCGTGTCATCGTCACCGAGATTGACCCCATCTGCGCTTTGCAGGCTGCAATGGAGGGCTTCGAGGTGAAACGTATCGAGGAGACACTCGGCGAGGCTAACATCTACGTTACTGCTACCGGCAACTGCCGAATCATCACCCTCGACCATATGAAGAAGATGCGCGACCAGGCTATCGTCTGCAACATCGGCCACTTCGACAACGAGATTGAGATGGCAGAGCTGAACGACTGCCCCGAGGCTGTGAAGAGTACCATCAAACCTCAGGTCGATAAATATACCTTTGCCGACGGCCACTCCATCTTCGTACTTGCCGAGGGCCGCTTGGTAAACCTGGGTTGCGCAACAGGCCACCCCTCGTTTGTGATGAGTAACTCGTTTACCAACCAGGTGCTTGCGCAGCTGTCGCTCTGGGAGAACCGCGAGCACAATATTCCGGGCGTTACCTGCCTGCCCAAGGAGCTCGACGAGGAGGTTGCACGCCTCCACTTGGAGAGCGTAGGTGCACATCTGACCACCCTCACACAGGAGCAGGCGGACTATATCGGCGTAACTGTGGAGGGGCCCTTTAAATCCGAACTCTACCGCTATTAAAAAAAAGCCGTATAATTGGTGAATTTGGTGTTGGGGGTGCTTACGAAGCCATCTGGCTTGTAAATTTTGCACTTCCCTTGTGAGTCAAATGCTCATTTACGCTTAGTAAACTCCGCTTTGCCTCCCTTTACGAAGCCCAAAATTTCCTAAGCCATATGACTTCTTAACCTGAGAGGGTCTAAATAAAAACTGAGAGTGGCATCGAGCCGCTCTCAGTTTTTTTGATAGGGCTAATAGGGCTAATAGGGCGGATAGGAGTTGAAGGGAGTTTGGGAATTATGGGAATTATGGGAGTTATGGGAGTTTTAAGGATTGTCCCTATGCTCCTTAAACTCTCTAAACTCCCTACACTCCTTAACCTCTCTAATTTCCTATTACTCCTATTATTCCTATTGGCCCTAAATTCCCTACTCTCCCTACTCTCCCTACTCTCCCTACTCTCCCTACACCTAAACATACTCTCGGGTATTAAAAATAGTACCCGCAAAAGATGTAGTTATTCTTACAAAAATAAATATGATTGTCTGCTCTCTGTTTGTTTTTGTATTGAAATAGTATATCTTTGTAAAGACAATTACTGAGAAAGGTAAATTGTTAGATAGCATTTAGGCTGTTGCTCTCCTTGTAAAACGACCAAATTATTACACACGAGCAATAGGCACAATTGAATGCTCACGCTGTTAAGGCGTGGGTTGTGCTTATGTGTGTATGGGTACTTGGTCGTCCCTTCAAGGAATAGGTGCACCCACGTTTCTTTTTTTTTAGTTAAACGGTTGCTGTCTATTGGCAAGAACACAAAACATGTGTAACATAATTGTTTAACTAAAATCTAAATTTTATGAAAAGAGTATTTCTTATCCCATCATTACTATTGGCAGTGATAATGAGCAGTTGTGCGCGTATTGTTCCTGTAACAAGTAGGATTATTGAGCAAGTAGGAGGTGAAGAACAATTGGATAGGTTTCAATACTACGTATCAAAAAAGGTTAAAATGGAGCGAGTGCAAGACACTACAGATGCTTCGGTCGTTAGAGGTAAAGCTAATATTGTCAATATGACCGTAGAAGATAAGGTGTTAATCAATAAGTCAACCCCGGGTGTTGTGATTGCTTCGCACTATGGCGATAATGTTGCCGCAGATGTTTTGAATGCATCATTTACCGATTCGGATGATCGCTTTTTGCAATTTAGTAATTTTGGGGATAAAAGTCCTAATGCACATTTCTATTTAGTGTCGTACGACGATGGAGAATATGTGCTTGGTGGCGATTATGTCTGGTATGATAGCCAACTATATGATTATGAAACAACTCATAGTATATTGCCAAGCTTTTTGCGCGGAAACTCTATAGATGAACCAAAACTGCTGATTAAACTGAAAAAGAAAGACCGTATCGACAGAAACCGTCGCAGGGAGAAGGGACGAAGAATTGATGATTAAATATGACCTTATTAAGAAGCACAAGCAACCACATAAGAACGTGGTTGCTTGTGCTTCTATGGTATTAAATCTATTGTATCTCCTCTTTTTTCTCGGCCTTAGTGCTCTTCTTCACCGCTCTTGAGATTTTCTTTTCAGCCTTTACGGCCTGGCGGCTCTCTTTTTTGACAGCCTTTGCGGCCTTGCGCTCGGCTTTCTTTACAATCTTCTCGCTCTTCTTAGCCTCATCTGCCTTTGCGCGTTCTGCCTTTTTCTTGGCTTTGGCGGCGGCGTTCTCGGGCGAGATGGCAAGTGCGAAGCGGTATTTCAGATTGGCAATCAGACCCTCCATACCCTGAGTGTGGCGCTCCATCTTATTGGGATAGATATCCTTCACGGTAATCAGAATACCGGTCTCCTCCACATCGCCAAAGTCGGGATTGGTCACTGTGTCAAACACCTTCATCGAGGGCGAGAGGCTCATATAGGAGTTGATGAGGGGCGGGATAAACTCACCTCTGTCGCGCAGCTCCTTCACCAATGCCTTATAATCGGTCTTGTAGTCGCCCGAGTTGAAGATCTCCTCCATATGGGGGATGTCGTACTCGATGGGAATCGGGCAGATGGGGTCAACCAACTTCTCGTTATCGGGGAAGTACTTGTGCAAGAAGTACATAAGGGTGTTTCTTGCCTTGGTGTCGTACTGGGTGTACATAGTCACCTTGCCGAAGAAGTACTTAGCATCAGGATATATCATAGTCAGCGTGCCGAGTCCGTCCCAGAGGTTGTCGAGGGCGTAGATGCCCTTTGCTCTATACTTGCGAGTCTGATAATCGGGGTGAACAAACGAGCGACCCAGCTCGATGGTGTGGGGCAGGTACTCGTTGCGGAACTTGTCGCTGAAGACAAAGTAGTGCTCGGTGCTGAGGTGCTTCTGTCGGGGCGAGGTGGCAACAATAAAGCGGTAGCCACCCAGAATCTCTCGTGCATCGGGATCCCAGACTATCAGCTGTTTGTAGCCATCTACTGCCAAATCGTCCTCGTCAATGTCAACATCGTTGCCGGTGCCGCCTCCCGCATCGCGGAAGCCCCACTCGCGCAGACGACCAATCTCACGCATCACGTTAGGACACGACTGAGCATCAATAACATAGATAGTGTTACCGCCATGGTTAGTTGGGCGCATAACATATTCAGGTCTCAACTCGCTCTCAATGAGTTCGCGAGGGACCGCTTTTGCAACGCGTTTAATCATAGTATGTAAAGACTTTGTGCTGTTACAAATATAATATATTTTTTCTATATTATCCTCTATTCGGGTGATTTTATTGTTTGGCAAGCGCGTAGCTCTCCTTGCGCACATACTCTACCGCCTCTCGTAACGGCATATCCTTCAGTATCTTATAGGATATCGGCGCTCCAAAGGTGATGTTGAAGTCCTTGCCCTTCTGTTTGAACATTTCGTCAACCAGATAGAGCATCTCCAGGTTGGCCTTCACGCCCAGACGCTTGCGAATATTTGACAGATTGTAGAAGAAATTAGACAATTTACCCTCGCAATGTACGGGAATAATGTCGCGCTCCGAGGCGATGGCCTTCTTTACAAAATTTGTCTTCCACTCCAAATCCACTATCTTGCCCTTGATGCGACGCGAGCAGAGGCCTGCGGGGAAGGTTAGCAGAGGAATATCTGAGTTGAACGCAGCATTGAATGCATCGGCACCTTCGCGACTCTGGCGACCGTGTTTGTTGACCGGAATCATAATCGGACGCAGAGGCTCGATGACCATAAGAATATCGTTGGAGATGAAGCGTACGTCACCTAATTTGCTGCTAATCAGCTCTGCAAGCATCATTCCGTCCATACCGCCAAACGGGTGGTTTGATGCAAAGACATAGCGACCGTCGGGGTCAATCTTCTCCAGACCTGTGGCGTGGTAGTGGACACCCATATATCCAAGTGCGCCCTTGATAAACTCGTAGGGTGGTAGGTGAAAATAGGTGGGAATTATATGGTTAAGGTCATCCTCGTGAACGATACGTTTCAGATAGTTGATGACAAAGCGAGGCAGTTTACGCGCCAAGCCAGGAGCCTTGGATTCAAGGACCTTTTTAATATCTATTTCAGTCATTTTGGGTTCTGTTTTGTGCTTAACTGCATCAAAGTTACAATTTTTTTCTCAAATTCCAACTATTTGTCGCAGGTTGGGGTGGGTGACGTGGTTTGGATAGATACCCGATAGCACAAAAAAAACACTACCACCCTTTGCGGAGTGGTAGTGCCCATATTTTGGATTTTTGTTCGGCCCTGGAGTTTATTCAGACCTCCCTCAATCCCTGAAAACGTTTATATAATCTATATCAACGTCTTTATTTAACCATATTTACAACTGCTTCGAATGCCTGGGGATTGTTCATCGCGAGGTCTGCGAGAACCTTGCGGTTCAAAGCGATACCCTTAGCGTTAACTTTACCCATAAACTCCGAATAAGTCATACCGTGCATACGAGCAGCAGCGTTGATACGCTGAATCCACAAGCTGCGGTACTCTCTCTTTTTACCCTTACGATCTCTGTAAGCGTAGGTTAATCCCTTCTCAACGGTGTTTTTCGCAACCGTCCAGACGTTTCCCCTTGAACCAAAGTTACCCTTGGCAAGTTTTAAAACTCTTTTTCTTCTGGCTCTTGATGCTACTGCATTTACTGACCTTGGCATAATTAAAAAGTTTTAGCGAATGGGCAGCGGTGTGATTCTCTCACACTCTTCGGGGCTGTTCCACTCTGGTTTAACAATGTTTTGTTGTTCGGCTAATTACTTAACCAACAACTTCTTCATCTTAGCCTCATCGGCAGGCGAAACGAGTGCCGAGTAGTCAAGATTACGTTTACGTTTTGTGGTTTTCTTGGTGAGGATGTGGCTGTGATAAGCGTGTTTCCTCTTGATTTTACCTGTGCCGGTGAAGTCAAGGCGCTTCTTTGCTCCGGCGTTTGTCTTCATTTTTGGCATATCGAAAAAATTTTTAATGGTTAAATAGCCCGCAAAGATAGTAATTTTTCGATATTCCAACCAAATTCTGAGAAAAATTATATCTTTGTCTCTGCATAAATAACCCCGAACAATTAATTAACCATTTAAAATGTATAAAATTATGAAAAAAATTACCTTCGCACTTGTTGCTACACTCCTCGTTGTGGCTTGCAACGCAGGTGACACAATCAAGCGCCTGCCCGCACCCAACAAAGAACGTACCGGCTCGCTTATGCAGGCACTTTCCGACCGTCAGAGCATCCGCGAGTATGCCGACACCCCCGTCGCTCTGCAGGACCTCTCCGACCTGCTCTGGGCTGCCAATGGTGTGAATCGCCCCGATGGCAAACGCACTGCACCCTCAGCAGTAAACCGCCAAGATATCAAGGTCTATGTGATTGATAACGAGGGTACCTGGCTCTATGAACACACCGGCCACGAGCTGCACAAAGTTGCCGAGGGCGACTTCCGTCAGCCTATCCGCGAGAATATGCCCCCTATGAACCTGGTGCTTGTTGCCGACAATGAGTGGCAGTGGTCGGGCGTAGATGCGGGCTACGTGTCGCAAAATATCTATCTCTTCTGCGCTGCCAATGGTATGGCTACCGTGGCGATGGGTATGTTTGACAAAGAGGTAGTTGCCAAGGCGTTGAATCTTCTGCCTGAGCAGCAGATTGTCTTGGTGCACCCTGTCGGCTACCAAAAGTAAAAAAGCCATCTGGCTGGTGCTTTTTGCACATCCCTTGCAAGCCAAATGCTCATTTACTTCAAGTAAACTCCGCTTTGTCTTGCTGCACGATGCACAAAAATCCCTCAGCCAATATGACTTTTTTGGGTTGTGGGTATTGGAGTGTGCGATGCTTTTTTATTAGAAAAGCGTATGCGACGCCTTCGTGGCTCCCCAAATCCTTCCGCCTAAAATTCCCTCAATTCTACGACTTTTTTGGGGTCGTGGACCCGTTTTTATTGAGGGAGGTAGTCGGGGGGGGGGTATGTGGTTGCCTCCGTACTACTCTTGTTGGGGCTAAATAGAAAAGCGTCTGCGACGCCTGCGGGCGGCATCGCTTCACGATGCCCAAAAATCCCTCAGCCAATATGACTTTTTAATTCAAAATTCAAAATTTATTAAAAAAGAGAGCAATGTTGAATTGCTCTCTTTTTTTTGATGGGAGTTATGGGAGCGTTGCGATTAAGCGAGAGCAGAGGCCGCTTGCAGGCTATGCCGAGCGGGAGCAACGAAAAGACTGCGAAGCAGGATTGATTTTGAGAATAATGAGAATAATGGGAATTTAGGGAGATTAAAGAATCTAGGGAGTTTAGGGATAAGTTTTAAATTAAACTCTTTGTGTAGAAATTTGGTTTTTTCGGGTTTAGGGGATACCCTCGTAGAGGGTACGATGAAAAAGAGATATGGAGTTGTCAAGTTTACTTGAACAAACTCCATATCTCTTTTTTGTCGTAATAACTGCAAAGTTATTCCTAAACTCGCAAACTAATAGTACAAAAGTTTTTTTGTGCCGCTTTTTTACAAAAAAAGGGGCAAAATACTTTTTACAAAAAGGCTCGAAACTCTTTTACTTTGCGTAACTTACGGAGCGTGTTTCGCGGATCACCGTAATCTTTACCTGGCCGGGGTAGGTCATCTCGGCCTGGATCTTCTTGGCGATATCGTGCGACAGTTGCTCAGCCTCCTGATCGGTAATCTTATCGCTACCAACAATCACGCGCAACTCGCGACCTGCCTGGATGGCGTAGGTCTTCATCACGCCGGGGTATGCCATAGCGATATCCTCCATCTCTTTCAGACGCTTGATGTAGGACTCGACAACCTCGCTGCGGGCACCGGGGCGGGCACCGGAGATTGCGTCGCACACCTGCACGATGGGGGCGATGAGCGAGGTCATCTCTTCCTCGTCGTGGTGCGAGCCTACTGCATTGCACACCTCTGCCTTCTCCTTATACTTCTCGCAGAGCTTCATACCGATAATTGCGTGTGGCAACTCGGGTTCATCGTCGGGCACCTTGCCGATATCGTGGAGCAGACCTGCGCGGCGGGCAATCTTAGGATTGAGGCCCAGCTCGGCAGCCATAATGCCGCAGAGGTTGGCAGTCTCGCGCGAGTGCTGCAAGAGGTTCTGGCCGTACGACGAGCGATACTTCATCTTACCAATCAGACGAATCAGCTCGGGGTGCATATTATGGATACCGAGGTCGATGGTGGTACGCTTACCCACCTCGGCAATCTCCTCCTCGATTTGGCGTTTAACCTTTGCCACAACCTCCTCGATGCGTGCGGGGTGGATACGGCCGTCGGTAACGAGCTGGTGGAGTGCCAAGCGCGCAATCTCACGACGCACGGGGTCGAAGCCCGAGAGGATAATAGCGTCGGGGGTGTCGTCAACGATAATCTCAACACCGGTTGCAGCCTCCAAGGCGCGGATGTTACGACCCTCGCGACCGATGATTCGGCCCTTCACCTCGTCGGAGTCGATGTTAAACACAGTCACCGAGTTCTCAATCGCGGTCTCGGTTGCCACTCTCTGGATGGTCTGAACGACAATGCGCTTAGCCTCCTTGTTGGCGGTGAGCTTAGCCTCCTCGATGGTGTCATTGATATAGGTGGCGGCGTCTGCCTCGGCCTCCTGCTTCATATTCTCCATCAGGATATTCTTCGCCTCCTCGCTGCTGATGCCACCAATCTGCTCCAGGCGTACGTTCTGCTCCTTGATGATACGGTCGGCCTCCTCTTTCTTCTTCTCGAGGGCTGCGAGTTGGTTGTTCATCTGCTCGCGCAACTTCTCAATCTCGTTGTTCTTGCGGTCGAGTTCGCTGCGCTGCTGGTTGAGGTGGTTCTCGGTCTGCTTGATGCCCTGCTCGCGCTGGTTGAGTTTCTGGTTGCGCTCATTGACGGTGCGGTCGTGTTCGCTTTTGAGCTGAATAAACTTCTCCTTTGCCTGGAGCATCTTCTCTTTCTTAATCATCTCACCCTCGGCTTCAGCCTCTTTAAGGGCGCGTGCTCGCTGGTTGGCGATAGTGTTCTTAGTGACTAATCTCACGATAAGAACGTAGATTACCACGCCAACTATGGCACCGATGATTGCAAATAATATATCCATAGTCAAATTTCGTGTTTAGTTAAATTAATATAATTAGGTTTAATGGTTATACAAAAAAACCGCATAGGATTCCAACAAGTGTTTGACGAAGCTCCTAAATCGTCATGTGTGAGGACTCCGAACAATCGCAAACGTCCAACGGTGCTCGCGCACACCTCCGGAGGAGGTTAAGGCCTGTTTTTGACTGAACGAGTGACCCTCAATTAAAAAATAAGTGTCGAGTTTCGCAAATGTTCTTGGAATCTATGCGGGTATCAATTCCTTTATATGGTATGTAAAAGAACTCTGTTTCGGGTTGCCCCGTTTCGGCAAGCGCCTTGTTGCAATGAGAATAGAGAAGATTGATTACAACTTATTCAGTTGCTTGTCAATCTGGGCATCGAGTTCGGAGAGAGCCTCCAAGTCGTCGTCTATGCTGCGCTGGGCGAGGAGGGTGAGTTTCTGTACTGCAAATTGGAGGGCCGCAAGAGCCAGATAGCCCTCATTGCCAAGCACCAACTGCGACTGAGTGGAGGCAACAAACTTATTTACCTCACGCTCTGCCTTGCGGTATATCTCTTCGCGCTCACGGTCGATGGAGAGCTCGTAGGGACGACCTGCAATGTTGAGTTTTATATCCAATTTACGTTTAACGTCGTTCATCTCTTCTCGTCGGGCACAATGCCTTCTATTTGTTCATCAAAGCAATACAGCGATCAATCTCCCGCACAAGTCGATTGATCTGCTGGCGGGCACGTTTAACCTCCTTATCGTTACCGCTCATTCCGTTGCCCAGCTCAAGTAGCGAGAGGCGATGCTCCATCTGCTGCATCTCCTCCTGCAGGCGACGGTTCTCATTCTTGACCTTGTCGCGCTGTTCGATAAGGTCTGCGCACTCCCTCTCCAATCGAACATTCTGCTCGATCAGTCTGCCAACCTTCTCGGTGAGCGATGCTACTACGGGGTGCTTTGCCATCTTTTAGCGGGTATCGATTTGGTTTGTAAACTACAAAAGTATAATAAAAATTTCTTATATACAAAAATATTTTGCCCCCAATTTGCATCCGGAGGCTGTGTCAGGGCTACTTCACCAACTCGGCGTAGAGGTCGAACTCGTCAGCCTCGGTGATGCGCACAGAGTAGAACTCGCCAATCTTCAGTCGCTTGGGCGACGAAATGAGCAACTCCTGGTCCACCTCGGGCGAGTCGTACTGCGAGCGACCAATCCAGAAATCGCCCTCGCGTGAGTCAATGATTACCTTCATCACCTCGCCTACTCGTCGCTGGTTGTTGCCGAGCGATAGGCTGCCCTGCAGCTCCATCAGTCGCTCCACGCGGCTCTCCTTAACCTCGGCTGGTACATCGTCATCCATCTTGGCCGAGGGAGTGCTCTCCTCCTCGGAGTAGGCAAATGCGCCCAGACGCTCGAACTTTGTCTGGCGCACAAACTCCAGGAGCTCCTCGAAATCCTCCTCGGTCTCACCCGGGAAGCCCACCAACATAGTGGTACGCAGTGCAATATCGGGAATCCTGCTGCGCAGACGCTCGATCAGCTCGATGCTGCCCTTCTTGTCTATGCGGCGACGCATCGCCTTCAGCTGATTGTCCGAAACGTGCTGCAAGGGTATGTCGAGGTATTTGCAAATCTTCTCCTCGCGAGCCATAACCTCAATCACATCATCGGGGAAGTCGGTGGGGTAGGCGTAGTGGAGCCTGATCCACTCGATACCATCCACTCTGCACAACTTCTCCAACAACTCTGCCAATGCCCTGCGACCGTATAAGTCAATGCCATAGTAGGTGGTATCCTGTGCTACGATAATCAACTCCTTAACCCCGCTCTCGGCCAACTTTGTCGCCTCCTCGATGAGTGTCTCCATCGGTACGGAGATGTGGCGACCGCGAATCAGCGGAATGGCGCAGTAGGCACAATGCCAATTACACCCCTCGCCAATTTTCAGATAGGCGTAGTGGTCGGGAGTGGTCTGCACGCGGGCGGTTGCCAAATCCTCGCGCCACTCGCCACAGAGTTCGCGCACAACACCCGAGATGTCGCGCACACCGAAGTATTGGTCTACCTCGGGAATCTCGTTGCGCAGCTCATCTGCATAACGCTCACTCAGACAGCCTATTACATAGAGTCGGTCGATAATGCCCTCCTCCTTGGCCTGAGCAAACGAGAGGATGGTCTCGATGGACTCCTCCTTGGCATCGCCAATAAATCCGCAGGTGTTGACAATCACAATCTTGGCGTCGGTGTCGTTGGAGTCGAACTCCAAGCGGTAGCCCGCCGCCTCCAGTTGTGCCATAATATGCTCGCTGTCAACAAGATTTTTTGAGCAGCCGAGCGTCACTACATTTATCTTCTTTGCCCCTTTGCGTGCCATAATCTACTCTCCGAATAAGGCGTTTACATACTCCTCGCGGTCAAAGACTTTGAGTTGGTCGATACCCTCGCCAATGCCGATATAGCGAACAGGGATGTGGAATTGGTCGCTGATGCCGATAATTACACCGCCCTTTGCCGTGCCGTCCAACTTAGTGATTGCCAGCGAGCTGACAGCCGTAGCAGCGGTGAACTGTCGCGCCTGCTCAAAGGCGTTCTGGCCTGTACTGCCGTCGAGCACCAACATCACCTCGTGGGGTGCGTCGGGGATGACTTTGGCCATCACGTTGCGAATCTTTGAGAGCTCGTTCATCAGGCCAATCTTGTTGTGCAGACGACCTGCGGTATCGATAAGTACCACATCGGCCTCGTTTGCCACAGCCGATTTGAGGGTGTCAAATGCTACCGAGGCGGGGTCGGCACCCATCGCCTGCTTGACGATTGTAGCACCTGCGCGGTTAGCCCACACCTCCAACTGCTCGATAGCGGCGGCGCGGAAGGTGTCGGCAGCACCGATATATACCTTCTTGCCTGCGCGCACAAGTTGTGCAGCGAGTTTGCCTATTGTGGTGGTCTTGCCCGCACCGTTCACACCCACCACCATCACCACGTATGGCTTCTTATTCTCGGGCGACAGACCAAAGCTATCTGCCTCGCTCTCAGCCTCCTGCATCAGTTGAGCAATCTCGTCGCGCAGTATGGCGTTGAGCTCGGAGGTGTTCATATACTTGTCGCGAGCCACGCGAGCCTCGATGTTTTCGATGATTTTAACTGTGGTCTCCACGCCCACATCGGAGGTGATAAGCATCTCCTCCAGGTTGTCGAGCACCTCGGCATCGACCTGCGAGCGACCCGCAACCACACGAGCCAACTTGCCGAAAAATCCCTCTTTGGTCTTTTGCAAGCCTACGGCAATCTCCTCGCTCTCAGCCTTTTTGACCTCGGGAGCAGCCTCCTCTTTCTTCTTTTTGAATATATCAAATAGTCCCATATTTTCTACTTTATTTATATACAGACGCGCAAATATACACTTTTTTGCGGGATTACTCAAAGAGCAGGGGTTTATTACCCATATAATAGATGTTAAAAAGAATAAAAATATTGTTTAATTCTTTGAAAATGAGTTGCATTTTCCGCTTTTTAAATATATATTGCAAACGAATCGGGAAATCGATTCTAACCTATTTTTTTACTAACTTTTAATACAAACACTACTATGAAATCTTTAAAATTTTTATTGGCAATTACGATTGCTTGTTGCGCATCGCTAATGTGCTATGGTAGTAATGTGGCAGGTGCAATGCCTGATGGTGGCTCTCCCGCAATAGTTGGTTTCTACTTTGATATTGAACCAGCTCTCCGTGAATATGTTAAGGTAGAAGATGATTTGGTTCAACTCAATATCAGTTTAGAGGATGCATTAGAACTTGGTGTATCGGCAGAACGTTATGGTCGTATATCTACGATTGTCGAAGATTCAAATAAAACAGTGAAAACAGCCAAAGCCAATAATCCCGATGTGGTTGTTTGTTGGGAAATAAAGATCATTGGCGAGAAAGATGGCTATATTTTCTACCAGGCGACAGATACTCCGGCTGTAACGCTGCTTCAGGCGCGTAAGATGCAGGCAGAGTAGGAGTGTGGCAAATGATGTGATTTATAATGCGAGGGCGGGACTTTTTCGAGTTCCGCCCTTAGTTTTTTTGTTACAATCTCTTCGCTCCCTCTCGCAGTCGCTCGGCTCCGGCGCGCGACATAGGGGTTGTGCCAAAACGTTCAGTGAACTCCTCATCTGAAATCTCTGCCCACCACTCGGCACTGAAATCCGATGGGTTAAATAGAGTGGCAATCAGCGGATTATCCCTGCGCTCAGCCACCTCATTACAAGGGCAGCATGCCTGGCACTCATCGCATCCGAAGAGCCACCCTGCGGTCCTCTCCTCGCCAAGCGAAGCAGCGGGCTCTACCGTGCGACAAGCGATACAGCAACGGGTATCGATACCGCCCTCCGGCAGAATAGCCGAGGCGGGACACCTCTCCACACACAATCCGCACCCCGAGCAGGGATTTTGTGCCAGCGGCTCGGAGTAACGGTCGGTGGGGGCGCAGACAACAAGTTCGCCCAGCAAGATGCGTGAGCCAAACTGCGGGTTTATAAGCAGCGAGTTGCGACCGATACCGCCAAGACCTGCCCTCTCGGCCAATGGCTTTTCGGCCAATGGGGCGCTATCGGTAAAGGCGCGCCAACGGATACCCTTCTCGTTCAGACCAAGTCGCTCGGCAAGTTGCGGGAGCAGACGGCGGAATACCGAATGGTAGTCCTCCCTGCAAGCATAGGGGGCGATTTTGGCTCGTTTGCCATCGGTGCAACCCTCGGCCTCGTCAGGTAGGCCATAGACCAGCCCGCAGACAATCACACTCTCCGCTCCCTCGACAAGTAGGGCGGGTGTAAACCTCTTATCGCAGTTGCGCTCCATATAGCCGAGATTGCCCTGATTGCCATCCGTCAGCCATTGGGTGAAACGGCCCTTCTCCTCGGGCATAGGCTCGGCGGTAGTGACCCCGCAGAGGTCGAAACCGACCTCGGCAGCTGCCGCCATAATATCGTCATAAGAGAGTGTCATTGTTGCTGATGTTCAAAAAGCCCGACAAATTGTCCAAAAAACAGCCTTAAATAGCGATGCAATTCGCCACAAAACCTGTCTGTTCATCACAAAAATAGGAAAAAACCAATAAAATACACTACCTTTGCGTTGATTTTGCAACACAAAGCAATCCAATATGCATACATATAAAACATTAAAAGAGATTTACGATTACAGTATCAGGGAGTTTGCTGACCGCCCCTCCTTCGGGATGTTTGAGCGCGAGCAGATGACCTATGCTGAACTCGACGAGAGAGTTCGCTCGGTACAGGCAATGTTGCTCAGCGCAGGACTCAACCCTGGCGATAAGGTAGCCCTGCTGAGTAGCAATATGCCCAACTGGGGTGTCAGCTACTTCGCCGTTACCACAATGGGAATGGTGATTGTCCCTATCCTTCCCGACTTCTCGGGCGAGGAGTTGGACAAGGTAATTGCTCACTCCGAGGCTAAGGCGCTTATCATCTCCGACAAGCAATATACCAAACTCTCGAAACAGACCATCGAAGCGATGAATATCGTGGTGCGCATCAAGAACCTTACCGTACTCACTCAGCGAGTAGAGGAGCAAGGCTCACAGCGCACACCGGAGAGCGATGAGCTCGCCGCTATCATCTACACCTCGGGCACCACTTCGCAGCCCAAGGGTGTTATGCTCACTCATCGCGCCATCTGCAAGCAGATTGAGCTGATTTACAAACTCTTCCCTGTGGTGAAAGAGGATGTATTCCTCTCGGTGTTGCCCCTTGCGCACACCTATGAGTGCTCTATCGGTATGATCTATCCGTTTACCTATGGCTCATCGGTGACCTACCTCGACCGTCCGCCCACGGCATCGACCCTGATGCCCGCATTCAAGGGTGTGTGCCCGACCATTATGTTGTCAGTGCCCCTGATTATCGAGAAGGTATTCCGTTCGCAGGTCTATGGCCGCTTTACCGCCAACCCGCTGATGAACGCCATCTACTCATTCCGACCCATCCAGAAGTTGTTGCACCGCATTGCCGGTAAGAAACTCTATCAGGTGTTTGGTGGTCGTATGCGCTTCTTCGGTATCGGTGGTGCAAAACTCGACAAGACCACCGAGCAGTTCTTGATTGACGCCAAGTTCCCCTACGCTATCGGCTACGGTCTGACCGAGACCGCTCCGCTGATTGCGGGCGCTATCCCCTTCAAGACCCGCCTCCAATCGACAGGTGTGGCAATGGAGGAGTTGGAGATGCGTATTGCAGAGCCCAACGAGAAAGGCGAGGGCGAGTTGCAGGTGAAGACCCCCTGTATTATGGAGGGCTACTTCAAGAACCCCGAGGCCACCGCTGCGGCATTTACCGAGGATGGCTGGTTCCGCACTCGCGACCTCGCATATATCGCGCCCGATGACTATCTCTTCATTCGCGGTCGTGCCGGCAGTATGATTGTTGGTGCAAGTGGTGAGAATATCTATCCCGAAGATATTGAGAGCGTTATCAATAACCACAATCTCGTTACCGAGTCGATTGTGGTTGAGAGTAAGGGTCGTCTGATTGCTCTTGTTAACTTCGACAAGGCGGCTATCGAGGCACGCTTCCACGATATGAAGGATGATATCAGCAAGAAGTGGGACACCATCAAAGAGGAGGTTAAAAACTACGTTAACAGCAAGGTGAGCAAACACTCGCGTATCGCCTCGGTTGAGGTTGAGGAGAAGAGCTTTGAGCGTACGCCCACCAATAAGATTAAGCGTTACCTCTACGTCAATCGCTTCAAATCGCAGAAGAAGTAAATTTTACTCCAAAAGAGGCATAAAATTTTACTTTTGGCGAAAAAATTATACTTTTGCAGCCCCAACCCAAAAAGGTTGGGGTTGTTATTTTATATTGATAGTACAATTTTGGATGTAGAAAAATGACCTTGTCGCCAAAAATATCGATGCGTAAAACCTATGCCGACCTGTTGCGACTTGCCTTGCCCGTGATGCTGACTCAGCTTGGGCAGGTGGTGGTGCAACTGTGTGACAATATGATGGTTGGACGCTTGGGCGCACTCCCGCTTGCGGGTGTGTCGTTTGGCGGTACGGTCTTTTTCATCATCTTTGCTTTGGCTATCGGGTTTACCCTCGGACTCACCCCGCTGGTTGGCGAACTCTTCGCCCAAAACCGCAAGGAGGAGGTGGCAGGGTATCTTCAAAACTCCATCGTTCTCTACCTGACGATGGGTGCTATTTTTGTCGCTCTGCTCCTCGCTGCCGTTCCGCTTATGCATCTGTTGGGACAGCCCGAAGAGGTGGTCGAGGTGGCAATCCCCTACTTCAAATATCTGGCGTGGTCCGTCTTGCCGTTTATGCTCTTTGCATCCTTCAAACAATTCCTCGAAGGCGTTGGAAATACGAAGGTTGCGATGACGATTGTGGTGATATCCAATGCGCTCAATATATTCCTCAATTGGGTCTTTATCTTTGGCAAATTGGGTGCTCCCGAGCTGGGGGCTGCGGGTGCTGGTCTGGCAACCCTTATTGCCCGCTCGGTGACTCCTGTGATGATGATTGCCTACTTCCTGAGCAAGAGAGAGTTCCGTGCCTACTTCGACCACTTCTCGTGGCGAAAGATGATGGGCCTCTCGCGTGTGGGTAATCACTATTGCAAGGAGCTGTTCAGGGTAGGTCTTCCGATTGCCGGACACCTCACTCTCGAAAACTCCGCATTCTGCATCACAAGCCTGATGATGGGTTGGATTGGTACGGTGGAAATAGCTGCAAACCAGATTACTACAACGATGGCCAATGTGGCGTTTATGATGGTTGTGGGTATCGGCTCGGCAACCACTATCCTCACCAGCCACGCCTACGGAGCGCGCGACAGAGAGCAGATAAAGGCTGTGTCGCGAGCATCCTATACCGTTGGGCTGGCGTGGAACACCTTCACCGCACTCTCGTTTATACTGCTTCGCCACCATATTCCGCTCCTCTTTACGAGCGATCCCGATGTGGTGCGCACGGCGGGGCAACTGCTCATCTTCTGCGGTCTGTTCCAATTCTCGGACGGCTTGCAGTGTATCTCGACAGGCCTGTTGCGCGGCATTAAGGATGTGGCTGTGATTCTGCGTATTGCGCTCGTGGCGTATGTGATTATCAATGTGCCTCTGGGCTATCTGCTCTGCTTTGTTGCGGGGTGGGGCGCACCTGCTCTCTGGGTGGGATTTATTGCCGGTCTTACCATTGCGGCAGTGCTTCTTATGCGCCGTTTCCGTCGTCAGCTTTCGTCTGACGATCTCTTTGCTCGTGCCGAGTAATTTTTTTTCCATTTGGCGTTTGTTGGGTACGACCGTGGGTTTGTGGGCTTGTGTGCTTGTATGTTCTTTTCTGCTGCACGACCAATGCCCAAAAATCTTCTCTTTTCAACTAAAAGTTGAATAATAGCATAAAGTTGTCTTGAAGAGTGTGATGAATCGAAAAAAAATCACTATTTTTGTATGATTTATACACATTAGTGAACCGAATACAATGAACGACGATAATAACAACAAAACCATCAACCCCGACAAGAAGGAGTCCGTGCTCAATGTTGAGCGTGGTTGCTGCTTCTGCTCTTCCGAGGAGGGCAACGAGGCCAAGGCTCATAGTTCAAGTTATAAACTCCACTCCACCAATTGGTTGGCAGAGTATCCCGACAATCTTCCCAATGATATTTTCGAGGTGCGTTTCAAACACACCCATCGTGGCTACTATCGCAATGTCAACAATCTCGACCTCAAAGAGGGCGATATTGTGGCTGTTGAGGCATCGCCGGGCCACGACATCGGTATCATCTCGCTGACGGGTGATTTGGTGGCTCGTCAGATGAAGAGGGTGGGTTTCAACCCTCAGAATGGCGAGTTCCGAAAGATCTATCGCAAGGCCAAGAGTTACGATATCGAGCGCTGGCAGGAGGCTATTGCTCTCGAGCACGACACGATGATTCGTGCCCGCGAGATTGCCGCCGATATGAACCTCAATATGAAGATTGGCGATGTGGAGTATCAGGGCGACAAGATTAAGGCTATCTTCTACTACATTGCCGACGAGAGAGTCGATTTCCGCGAACTGATTAAGGTCTTTGCCGAGCAGTTCCACATCCGTGTAGAGATGAAGCAGATTGGCGCACGTCAGGAGGCAGGTCGCATTGGTGGCTTGGGCTCGTGTGGTCGTCAGCTGTGCTGTGCATCGTGGATGTCCTCGTTTGTATCTGTTACGACAGGTGCGGCGCGCAATCAGGATCTCTCGCTCAACCCCCAGAAGTTGGCAGGTCAGTGCAGCAAGCTCAAATGTTGTCTGGTCTATGAACTCGACAGCTACATTGATGCACGCAAGGACTTCCCACGTCTGAACGGCCCTCTGCAGACTATGGATGCCGACTACTACCACGTCAAGAGCGATATCCTTGCCCATACGATGAGTTTCAGTACCGAGCCCCACTCGCTGGTGGGTATGAAGACTATCTCCGTGCGCAGGGTGAGGGAGATTATGCGCCTCAATGCCGAGGGTCGCAAGCCCGATCAGCTCTTGTCAGAGAATGCGCTGAACAATATGGTCGAGGAGCCGGAGTTTGTAAATGTTATTGGCGAGGACAGCATCTCGCGCTTTGATAATAAACGCCGCAAGAAGAAACGTAATAGCGGCAAGGGTGGCAAGAAGGGCGAGCAGCACCAGAACACCCAGCACCACGATAAGGGTGAGCAGAAGTCCCAGCCCTCGGGCGAGAATAGACGACCAGGTGGCGGCGAGCAGAAGGGCGAGCAGAAGGGCGAGCAGCGTCAGCGCAACAATAACCGCGGACGCAACGACCGTAACCGCCAGCAGCGCCAAGATAAGGGCGAGCAGAAGGGTGAGCAGAAACCTCAGCAGGGCGAACAGCAGAACAGTAAGCCCGCAGAGGGGCAGAAGCAGGAGAGAAGACACCACCACAATAACCACAACCGTCGCCACCACAACAAGCAGGGCGGTGGCAAGGGTGGTGAGCAGAACAAACCCAAAGCCGAGTAGAGGTGAGAGTGATGCGTGGCGTTGGTGAGGGTACGGCTGTGCTCCGAGGAGTGGTAGCGATGGCGGCGATTGTGCTTGCCTTGATGGGATGTACATCGCCTATCAATACCTTCCTTACCTCTGTTGATCCCGAGGGGTGGACCAGAGGTCGTAGTATCGCCGTAGAGTTCCCCAATAGTGATACACTAATGCTGAACGACCTTACACTTGTCGTGAGGAGCGATTCGCGCTACGACTTCGACTCATTGGCACTCACCGTGTCGGTTGAGGCTCCGAGTGGCGAGCAGGCTCTCTTTCGTACCACGCTCTATGGTGACCCAAAGTCCGAGCATACATTTATGCAAGAGTGGGAGCAGCCGCTTGTGGCGGGAGCAAGACTCTCCGAAGAGGGTAACTACACCTTTCGATTTACCCACTCGGCTACCCGCAAAGTGGAGGGCGTGTGGGCGATTGGCATAACCCGAGAATAGGAAACAAAATAAAAAAAAGAGATAGATGGGAAAAGATAAGATAAGAAGGTTTGCAGAGAATCTGACCTTCAAAAATATGGTACAACCCGACTTCGAAGAGGTGTTCCGCAAGGAGCACCCGATGAAGGGACATTGGCACGAATTCTTCGGCAATTCGGCACCGATTGTACTTGAGCTTGGCTGTGGCCGAGGCGAATATACCGTTGCGCTTGCCCAGAAGCATACCGACAAGAACTTTATCGGTGTCGATATCAAGGGTGCGCGTATGTGGCGTGGTGCGAAGACCGCTACTGAGGCGGGTATGACAAATGCAGCCTTCCTGCGCATCCGCATTGAGAATATCTGCTCGATGTTTGCCGAGGGCGAGGTGGATGAGATCTGGATTACCTTCCCCGACCCTCAGCTCAAAAAGCGCAGAGTGAACAAACGTCTGACCTCTCCTGCTTTCCTGGGCTACTATGCGCAGTTGCTGCGTAAGGGTGGTGCGATTAATCTTAAGACCGATTCGGCACACCTCCACCACTACACTCGTGCGGTGGCAGAGGTTAATGGTCTGGCTGTTGAGGAGTGCTGCGAGGATATCTATGGCACCGGCTATGCAGACCCCACCTTGTCGATTAAGACAGCCTACGAAACCAAGTTCTTGGCGGAGGGTATTCCTATCACCTATCTTCGCTTCCGTTTGGATGAGCGCACCGAGTTTGAGGCTCCCGAGTTCGAGCCTGATAATCTCTTGGCAGCAGACGAAAATTAGAATTGACGAGAAAAACAGATATAAAACATATGAGTGAGAATAGAGTTTTGCGTGCAGGTATCACCGCAGGCGACCTTGGCGGCGTCGGTACAGAGGTGATTATCAAAGCACTTGCCGATAGCCGCATCTACGACAATATTATCCCCGTTGTCTATGGCTCCTCCAAGGCGTTTGCATTCTACAAACGAGGTATCGAGGGCGTGGAGAACTTCTCCGTATCCCTCGTGCAGTCGGCAGCCGACGCTGCTCCCAAGCGTGTAAATCTTGTGGAGTGTGGTCCCGAGGATATCCGTATCGATGTAGGCAAGGCAACTGCCGAGTCGGGTGCGGTGGCTGTTACAGCGTTGCAGAAGGCGATGGAGGATATCGATGCAGGTGATCTGGATTTGCTTATCACTGCCCCTATCAATAAGGAGAATGTGCACGGCGATAACTTCCCCTACACCGGCCACACCGAGTTCCTTGCAGCAGAGCGCGAGGGCGAGCCTGTGATGATTATGTGTAGTGAGAATCTGCGTGTGGCCCTTGCCACCATCCATCTCCCCGTGTCGGAGGTGAGCGCACACCTCAGCCAGGAGGGTATCGTTGGCACACTGAAAGTGCTCAATCGCTCGCTCGTTGAGGATTTTGGAGTTGTCGCACCCCGCATTGCAGTCTTGGCACTCAACCCCCACGCTGGCGACGGCGGTCTGCTGGGTAAGGAGGAGCAGGAGATTATCAAGCCCGCTATCGAGGAGGCATTTGGCGAGAAGATTCTTGCATTTGGCCCCTTTGCGGCCGATGGTTTCTTCGCGAGTGGTGCGTGGAAGAGATACGATGCGGTGGTTGCTATGTACCACGACCAGGGTCTGACACCCTTTAAGACTATCTCTCCCGATGGTGTGAACTATACGGCCGGCTTGGATATTGTACGCACAAGTCCCGACCACGGCACAGGCTATGATATTGCAGGCTCGGACAAGGCAGATGCCCAGTCGATGCGCAATGCTATATATATGGCGATAGATGTGTATCGTAACCGTCAGCGCTATGCCGAGATGAGTCGTAACCCTCTGCGCCACTACGAGCGCGACAAGGGCCGTGATATCTCGGTAAACGACCTGCCCGAGATAGAGGAGGCTTTGTAGGATGAAGTTAGGCGAAAGAGAGATTTGTCTGAGGGGTAGGTCAGTGATACTCACCTCGGCGGCAGAGGCACGCATAAAGCCTCATCCGCTGTGGCAAATTCTGCTCTTTCCGTTGATATATTTTGGCTCGATGATGGCTGCCGTTATCCTGGCAGGTATCTTTATAGGGCTTTTTGGAGGCGGTGTGGATGCCGTTTCAGAGGTATTCTCCAAGGAGAATGGTCTTGTCGGCTCACTCTTTATGACTCTCTTCCCGATACTCGGGGCGATACTATATATTAAGGTATTGGAGGGTCGCTCGATGGCCTCGATGGGCTTTGTCGGGAGTGGGTGGTGGCGACACTATCTCCGTGGCTTCGGGCTGGGACTGGCTATGTGCTCGGTGGCACTGCTACTTGCGCTGGCTATGGGCGGATTGGGGATAAGCGAGGCAACAAAGCCTAATATGACTCTGTGGCTGCTGACCCTTGTGGGCTTTATGGTGCAGGGTATGAGCGAGGAGGTTATGTTGCGTGGCTACCTGATGGTGACTCTTACCCATCGTATGCCTGTGTGGCTCTCGGTGGTTATAACATCGCTGCTCTTTGCACTTTTGCACGGAGGAAATGCAGGCCTGACTCCGCTATCGTTTGTAAACCTTGTGTTGTTTGGTATCTTTGCAGCACTGTTTATGTTGCGATATGACAATATCTGGGGAATCGGAGCACTCCACTCGGCGTGGAACTTCTGCCAGGGCAATATCTTTGGCGTGGCGGTGAGTGGTAGTAGTGCAGGAGATACTCTGTTCAGTTTTAGTGTGTTGGACGGCGCACCTCGCTGGATAAGCGGCGGAGAGTTCGGCCTGGAAGGAAGTATTGTAACAACAGTGGTGTTTGGGGGAATGACTCTCTGGATGCTACTTAAAGATAAAAATAAAGCAGAGCGAAGTTTCGCCTCGTAACGCGGAAACGCTCGAAACAAAACTATAAAAACAAACAAAAACCTATGATTAAAATCACTTTTCCCGACGGCAACATTCGTGAGTATGCCGAGGGAGTAACTGCGATGCAGATTGCCGAAGGTATCAGCCAGCGTTTGGCTCAGGAGGTCCTCTCGGCTACTATCAACGATGTTGTGTGCGACCTTAGCACACCTATCAACCAGGATTCTACTCTCAAGCTCAACAAGTGGGAGGATGAGGATGGCCGCCGTACCTTCTGGCACACCTCGTCGCACCTTTTGGCTGAGGCTCTCGAGTCGCTCTACCCCGGCATTAAGTTCGGTATCGGCCCGAGTATCGAGAATGGTTTCTATTATGATGTAGATTCGCCCACCCCTATCACCGAGGGTGATTTGGCAGCCATCGAGAAGAAGATGGAGGAGCTGGCACGCACCAAGGAGCCTATCGTGCGCTCCGAGATTGCTAAGGCTGAGGCTCTGAAGACCTTCACCGAGAAGGGCGATCAGTATAAGGTGGAGTTGATTGAGGGCCTCGAGGATGGCACCATCAGCTTCTACACCAACGGCTCTTTCACCGACCTCTGCCGTGGTCCTCACTTGCCCAATACCGCACCTATCAAGGCTATTAAGCTGACCTCGGTAGCAGGTGCTTACTGGGGTGGCGATGAGAAGAACAAGATGCTCACCCGTATCTACGGTATCTCCTTCCCCAAAAAGGCGCTCCTGGATGAGTATGTAGCGATGATGGAGGAGGCTAAGAAGCGCGACCACCGCAAACTTGGCAAGGAGTTGGAGCTCTTCACCTTCTCGCAGCGTGTAGGCCAGGGTCTGCCTATGTGGTTGCCCAAGGGTGCTGCACTGCGTGGCCGCTTGGAGAACTTCTTGCGTAACGTACAGAAACGCTATGGCTATGAGCAGGTTATCACACCCCATATCGGTATGAAGGACCTCTATGTAACTTCGGGTCACTATGCTAAGTACGGCAAGGATTCGTTCCAGCCTATTCACACCCCCTACGAGGGTGAGGAGTTCTTGCTCAAGCCTATGAACTGCCCCCACCACTGCGAGATTTACCGCTTCAAGCCCCGCTCGTATAAGGATCTGCCTTTGCGCTTTGCGGAGTTCGGTACAGTATATCGCTACGAGCAGAGTGGTGAGTTGCACGGTCTGACCCGTGTGCGCGGATTTACTCAGGATGATGCACACCTCTTCGTACGTCCCGACCAGCTGTTGGAGGAGTTCGAGAACGTAATCGATATCGTACTCTACATCTTCAAGACCTTGAACTTCAAGGAGTACACCGCACAGATTTCGCTCCGTGACCCCAACAACCGCGAGAAGTATATCGGCTCGGACGAGAATTGGGAGAAGGCAGAGGCTGCTATCATCAAGGCCGCTTCGGATAAGGGGCTGAACACCGTCGTAGAGTATGGCGAGGCAGCATTCTACGGTCCCAAGCTCGACTTTATGGTGAAGGACGCTATCGGTCGCAAGTGGCAGCTCGGTACTATCCAGGTGGACTACAACCTGCCCGAGCGTTTCGACCTCGTATATACAGGTGCTGATGATAAGCCTCACCGCCCCATTATGATTCACCGTGCACCCTTCGGCTCGATGGAGCGTTTCGTGGCTGTGTTGCTCGAGCATACAGGCGGTAAATTCCCCTTGTGGCTCACTCCTCAGCAGGCTGTTGTACTGCCAATTAGCGAAAAATTCAACGATTATGCTGAAAAAGTTTCAAAATATCTAAATAATTGCGATATTCGCACTGAGGTTGACTGCCGTAACGAGAAGATTGGCAGGAAAATCCGCGATAACGAGCTCAAACGAATCCCCTTCCTTATCATCGTCGGTGAGAAGGAGCAGGCCGATGGAACAGTATCGGTACGTGCACAGGGCGAGGGCGACAAGGGCGTGATGACTGCCGACCAGTTTGCCGCATTGGTGAAGGAGATGGTAGCCGCCGAGGTCGAAGGAGTGGATATCAAAGAGTAGGTATCGCAACCAACAGAATAGACACAGGCAACTGATTTGTATAATTAACTAAGGAGGACAAAACTATCAACACGACAAAACCCTTTCCGCCCAAGCCGGCCAATCCTGCCGGTCAGCAGAATAAAGGACGCGGCCCGCAGCCCCCGAAAAACGCTGCCCAGAACCAATATCGCGTAAACGATGAGATCACTGCACCCAACGTACGAGTTGTGGGTGAGGAGATCGAGGGAGCACTTGTGCTTCCCATTCGTGAGGCGTTGCGACTGGCCGACGAGAAGGAACTCGACCTTATCGAGATCTCTCCCAAGGCTGATCCCCCAGTGTGCCGTCTGGCTGACTATCAGAAATTTCTGTATCAGCAGAAGAAGCGCGCTAAGGAGTTGAAAGCCAAATCGGTGAAGGTGGTTGTAAAAGAGATTCGTTTCGGCCCTCAGACCGACGATCACGACTACAACTTCAAGCTGCGCCACGCGCAGAACTTCATCAAGGAGGGTGCTAAGGTTAAGGCCTATGTATTCTTCCGCGGTCGTTCGATTGTCTTCAAGGAACAGGGTGAGATTCTGCTGTTGCGTTTCGCCACCGACCTCGAAGAGATCGCTAAGGTCGAGATGATGCCTAAGTTGGAGGGCAAGCGTATGACGATGATGCTTGCACCTAAACCTAAAAAATAGCCGTCTGGCTTGTAAATTTGGCGTTGGAGGGGCCTGGGTAACCGCTCACATACAATAAGTATGCTGCGCGGCTTCCCAGACCCCTCCGCCTAAAATTTCCTAAGCCATACGACTATTTTTGGCTGTGAGGTTAAAATAGAAAAGCGTCTGTGACGCCTCACGAAGCCATCTGGCTGGTGATTTTTGCACTTCCCTCACGAGGCTGTTCCTCACATACGTCAAGTATGCTGCGGACAGCCTCGTTTTCACGAAGCCCATAAATCCCTCAACCATAGTGGCTTCTTGGGGTCGTTGGATGTTTAATAAGAGAAGCGTCTGTGACGCCCGTCAAGACTCCCCCCCCCCTGCTTAAAATTTCGGTCTATACGACCATCTGTACGGCAATAAAAAAACAAACGAGAGTAGTTTGATGCTACTCTCGTTTGTTTTTCTGTTTATATCGGTTGGTGTCTATTGTTTCTACCGGCACACCTCTTGGTTGTGCCTGTATCACAATACTTTACCCACTATACGAAGGGGAGTTTGACAACCTCTGCTTTGAGCAGTCTGCCGCGTACGGGAACGTAGATAATCGAGCCGACAGCAGCCAGCGCCGAAGGCACATAACCCATACCTACGCCCACCTTCAAGCAGGGCGACATAGTACCCGAAGTAACCGAGCCAATCACATTGCCCGACTCGTCAGCGAGTTCATAGCCGTGGCGGGGGATACCTCGGTCAATCATCTTAAAGCCAACGAGTTTGCGTGTTGTGCCCTCCTTCTTCTGCGCTTCGAGGGTGGGGCGGTCGATGAAATCTTTGCCCACGGCAAACTTGGTAATCCAGCCCAAACCCGCCTCGATAGGCGATGTGGTGTCATCGATATCGTTGCCATACAGACAAAAACCCTTCTCCAAACGGAGGGTGTCGCGTGCGCCCAGACCGATATTCTTCAAGCCGAACTCCTCGCCGGCCTTCCACATTGCCTCCCAGAGCTGGTCAGCATCCTCGTTAGCAACATATATCTCGCAGCCACCAGCACCTGTGTAGCCGGTAGCCGAGAGGATAGCACCCTGGATACCTGCCACCTCGGTCTTTACGAAGGTGTAGTATGCCAAATCCTCAATAGTCTCGGGGCACATCTTCTGCACAAGTTTCATAGCCAGAGGACCCTGGATTGCCAATTGGCAAATCTCATCCGAAGCATTGTACAACTCCTTGCCCGGGGTAAGACCGAACTTCTCGCCCTCAGCGCAGAGGTGAGCCCAATCCTTATCCACATTGGCGGCATTCACAACCAGCAGATAGGTAACCTCGTCAATACGATATACCAAAATATCGTCAACAATACCACCCTTGCCGTTGGGCAGGCAGGAGTACTGCACCTTGCCATCAAAGAGTTGTGCTACATTGTTCGAGGTGACATACTGAAGGAAGGGGAGAGCCTGAGGGCCCTTAACCCAAATCTCGCCCATATGGCTCACGTCGAATACGCCTACGCCGTTACGAACGGTGAGGTGCTCGTCGTTGATACCGCTAAATTCGATAGGCATATTGTAACCTGCAAACTCGGCCATCTTGGCGCCTGCTGCAATGTGGTACTTGGTGAATGCTGTTGTTTTCATTGCTCAGTGTTATTTGTTTTTTAATTGTTTTGTTCTCTCTGTGCGGCGGCCTCTCTCTGTGCAGCAGCCTGCTGTGCCGACATCAGTCGGGGGCAACGTTTAAACTCCTTGTTCGGGTCGAAGAGGAGGCGATAGGTTATGTGGCGCTTGAACCGCTTGGCACCCACATACTGCTCCACCATACGCATCATCACAGGGTTGAAGTCGCCCATCCAGGCAAGCTCCATCTCCTTGTACTGCTTGCACTCGCCGGCCTCCACCGTTTGGCCAAAGCAGTTGATAATTCCCGACTCGATACCGCGACCCTGATACTCGGGCGTTACGGCAAAGATGATGGCAAAAATCCTATCGAGCTTCTTGGTCTTGATTCTGTAAAGCAGACGCAACGTGTTGAATAAGTTCAACTTACCATTAAAATCGCCAATGCCTTTATTAAGGTCGGGCACCATAATATAGAAACCGATTGGCTCACCCTTGTGAAACGCCAAATAGATGAGATTCGGGTCGATGATAAGTTTCATCGTGTTGAACATCTTCTCGGTGTCCTCCTTGGTGAACTGGCGCACGCCCGGGAAGTGAGCCCACGCCTTATTATATATGGTGCGGAAGATTTCGGGCAGGGTGTCGTAGTCTGCCTTGGTGATGTGGCGGAAGTGATATTCGCCACTCTCCTGCAGACGCTTGACACGATTGAGCACGCTCTCGCTAAGACCCTTGGTGGTCAGCTCGCGCGAGTATGTGTGTTGGTTGAAATATACCTGAAACCCGTAATTCTCAAATAGTTGCTGGTAGTATGGCGGGTTGTACGGATTGGCATAGAGAGGCTTGCTCTCAAAGCCCTCGACGAGCAGTCCCCACCACTCATCGCGTGAGCCGAAGTTGACAGGGCCATCCATCGCCTCCATCCCCTTGCTCGCAAGCCAGCTCTTGGCAGTGTCGAAAAGCAGGTTGGCAACCTCCTGAGAATCAATACTCTCATAGAAGCCACAGCCACCCGTGGGCTGCTCCTCGATGGAGGCCTGATGGTGGTTGTAGAAGGCGGCAATACGTCCGACAACCTTACCCCTCTCGTCGCGTGCTATCCAGCGGATAGCCTCGCCACCATTGAAGAGCAGGTTCTTCTCGGGGTTAAAGACTCCCTTGATATCCCCATCGAGCGGGCATACCCAATATTTATTACCTTTGTAGAGTCGCTTGGGCAGATTCAGGAACTCCTTTTCCAATCTCTTGCCAATAACTTCTTCGACGATATACTTACCCATCTTATTGTGTTTTACATTAAGTACCTACAAAATTAATAAAGTTTTGCAGTTTTTATCTATCCGATACCTATTTTATTCTTAAAGATTGGCAAAAGTGAATTTTTTTTGCTCCTTTGTGATAAACTCTAAGAAAAGGTTGTATATTTGAGAACGGATTGCAACTATTTTTATAGAGTTGAATAGTTACCTTAAAACTACAATAAAAACTAAAAGACAATGAATGTACAGAAATTGATGGCCGAGTTGGAGCGCAAGCACCCCGGCGAGAGTGAGTATTTGCAGGCGGTACGCGAGGTTCTCGTAACCGTTGAGGAGGTCTATAACCAGCACCCCGAGTTCGAGGCAGCACGCATCGCAGAGCGTATCGTGGAGCCCGACCGTAGTTTTACCTTCAAGGTGGTGTGGGTCGATGACAAGGGTGAGGTGCAGGTGAATACAGGCTACCGCTTCCAGTTCAACAACGCAATCGGCCCCTACAAGGGCGGTCTGCGTTTCCATCCCAGTGTTAACCCCAGCATCCTGAAGTTCCTCGGCTTTGAGCAGTGCTTCAAGAACGCCCTGACCACACTCCCTATGGGTGGTGCAAAGGGTGGCTCGGACTTCAACCCCAAGGGTAAATCCGATGCAGAAGTTATGCGTTTCTGCCAGGCCTTTATGACCGAGCTCTGGCGTCACATCGGCCCCGAGACCGACGTGCCCGCAGGTGATATTGGTGTTGGCGGCCGCGAGATTGGCTACCTCTACGGTATGTATCGCAAGCTCGCTTTGGAGAATACAGGCGTCCTCACCGGTAAGGGTATGACCTTTGGCGGCTCGCTGATTCGTCCCGAGGCAACAGGCTATGGCGCAGTATATTTCCTCTGCCAGATGTTGGCTGAGAAGGGTATGGATATCAAGGGTCAAACCATCGCAATCTCGGGCTTCGGCAACGTGGCTTGGGGCGCAGCAAGCAAGGCAACCGAGCTTGGCGCTAAGGTGGTAACCATCTCGGGACCTGACGGTTATATCTACGACCCCGCAGGCCTGGACAAAGAGAAGATTGCATATATGCTCGAACTTCGCGCATCGAACAAGGATGTGGTGGCTCCCTATG
>JAZUCV010000054.1:0-20834 GCA_045639285.1 Tidjanibacter sp. | reverse complement strand
CGGGGGTTCGAATCCCTCTCTTTCCGCATCAAGCCGTTAGGCAAAACGAAAGCCGCGCATTTTATGCGCGGTTATTTTTTTTGTCTAACGAGAGGACAAATTTATTTGCCCTCTCGACAGACAAAATAAGATAAGCCCATCGGGCACTTTCGTTTTGCCTGACGACTTGCTAATTAAGGAAAAATAGGGATGGGCGAATGAAATGAGCCAATCCCTCGTACCTCGGGATTGCCGGGGGTTGCGGACGATATGAGTATATGATGGCGACTAAATATGTTTAGTCGCCTTTTCTTTTAGAGGTATCGCCCGCGACGGCTTCGCCGTTCGAATCCTTGATTGGGGAAAAAGGACTATTAATGAAAATTAATAGACCAAACGAGTTCTCTTAATTACTTTATATTCATAGGTACGATTTTTCGTACCCGTGAATATGATTGGAAGGGAGGTAAGGGGAGAGTTTGGAGTTTTGAGGGTTAAAAGAGATTAAGGAGTTTAGGGAGAGTAAGGAGGATTCCTATTATCCTATTATCCTATTATCCTATTATCTCATTACTCCCATAATTCCCATAATTCTCAAAACTCACATTATTCCCTAAACTCCCTAATCTTCCTAGATTCCCATTATCCCCTATAAAAAAGTGAGAGAGGTGTCGAACCACTCTCACTTTTAGCTTCATTTTGAATTTCGAATTTTTAATTCCCAATGCGGGGTGCGAGGTATCTGAGGAAGAGCCAGCGGATAAGCATTGAGAGGAGTGTGCCGAGCACAAGGCCGAACAATATCTGCGAGGGGAAGTGAGCACCCAGATAGACTCTCGACCAGCAAACCATAGCGAGCCACACGCCCATTGGCCACCAATAGCCGCGACCTCCGATCTCGCGTCCGAACATCAGATAGACCACCGTGGAGAGTGCCGCGTGGGCCGATATTGTGCCATAGAGTCCACCCTTATAGCCACGCACCGAGTGCAGTGTCTCGGCAACGCCTGGGGTGTGGTTGGGGCGCAGGAACTGCAAGCCATCCTTAAAGAGGTTGCATATCTGGTCGGCGAGTCCCACACTCGCAATGATAATCAGCATATACCAGAGGGCGTAGCGCCACCCCTTGCGACGTATCACAAGGTAGAGCAGGAAGATGTAAAGGGGCGCCCAGATGATTTTTTGGGACATCTGCCACATCAGGTTATCGAAGAACGCTCCGCCATTAAAGTTAAGCAGGTCGAGCAGTGCCAAGTCGAGTCCGTTCATATTTTTTTACATTTTCGGTTTCTGTACTACTTAACGTGTTAGTAGTATAGTATATAATTAAAATAGGGGCTGTATTAGAATTGGAAATAGATAAAGGGTTGTATATCGCCCGTGCGCATCTGCATCACAAACCATATAACAGCCACAACCACAGCCACCTGCACCCACATAGGGGCATTTGTCAGTCGCTCCTGTGTGCGGTCAATAACGCTCTTCGGTGTGGCGTGCATCAGATAGCCGGCGGCAATCAGTGCGAAGACCACAGGGTAGCCTGCAATCACCTGAGGCACAATCGAGAGGTCAAAGGCGGTGAAAATCTGAGATAGTATCTCGCCCACTGTCGAGAGCGAGTCGGCGCGGAACAGAATCCAGCCGAGGCAGACAAAGTTAAAGGTGAATATCATTCCCAACACCCTGCGCCACAGGCTCATATCCTTGCCGAATGCGGGCGACGAGGTGCGGCCCATCAGCCACTTATGCGCCGCAAGTCCACAGCCGTGAAGTGCACCCCACAGCACAAATCTGCCAGAGGCTCCGTGCCATAATCCACCGAGCAACATCGTGAGCATCAGGTTGATATATGTACGACGGCGACCCTTGCGATTGCCACCCAGCGGGATGTAGAGGTAATCTCTGAGCCACGACGAGAGCGAGATATGCCAACGTCGCCAGAACTCGGTGATGGTGGCCGAGCGATAGGGAAGGTCGAAGTTGGTGGGGAAGCGGAAGCCGAGCAGCAGTGCGATACCGATTGCCATATCGGAGTAGCCCGAGAAGTCGCAATATATCTGCAAGGCATAGCCATAGACACCCATCAGGTTCTCAAATCCGGAGTAGAGAAGCGGTGCATCGAAGATGCGGTCCACATAGTTTATGCTGATATAATCGGAGATTACCGCCTTCTTTATCAGGCCGATAAGTATGAGGAAGAGTCCTCGGCCCATCATCTGTCGGGTGACAAGTGTGGGTTGGTGAATCTGTGGCAGGAAATCCTTCGCCCTCACAATAGGGCCAGCCACCAACTGCGGGAAGAAACAGAGGTAGAAGAGGTAGTCCGACCAACTGCGGGCGGGCTCAATATCACCACGATAGACATCAATCACATAGCTCAGCGACTGGAAGGTGAAGAAGGATATACCGACAGGGAGGAAGATATCGCCAAACGATATGTGGCCATCGGTAAGTGCCGAGAGCATATCGCCCAACATACCCGTATATTTGAAGTAGCAGAGCACGCCGAGGTCGAAGACTACCGAGGTGGTTACCAACCATTTGCGACGCTTCGGCTCTTTGTTAGTGACGAGGAAAAGCGATATCGTGTAGTCGGTCAGCGACATCAAAAGTATCAGCAGGAAGTATATTCCGCCCGTCTTGTAATAGAAGAAGAGCGAGAAGAGGGTGAGGTATAGGTTGCGCCACGAAATCTTGCGACTCACCACCGTAAATATCGCGAAGAATGGGAGGAAGAGCAGCAGGAAGTCACGCGAAGAGAAGAGCATCGGTGACTCGGGCGAGTAGGTGAATATATCCAAGATGTTTCCCATACTTATATCTCTTCCAGGTTATCTATCAATTGGTTAGCAGTACTATCTGTTGCCACTTCGTTCTCCTCGGCAGACTCCTCGATCTCCTCCTCAACCCACTCTGTTGCCACCTCTGAGGAGAGGGTGTCGATATCGGGAAGGACGAGCGAATCGGTCGCTAAGGTATCCAACATCAGGCTATCGACCGCAACGGTATCAACCGCCAACGAGTCGGCAGGAGCCAAATCCATACTTAACGTATCGGCAGCAAGAGTATCCAGGGCAAGGCTATCAACCGCCAGCGTATCTATCAAAACATCAGCTGTTTGCACTCGTTTAACAGGGCCATTGAGACTTACCGCCCTCTCGATAATCGAGCGCGCCAACTCCCCAGCCACTGCCGCACCACCCTTGAAATTGATGTGGGTAAAATCCTTTGCCGCCCAACCCTGCTCCACGAAATAGGGCATAGCGTTGGGACCACCCATTGCATCAAAGGTGCTCCAGAAGGCCGCACCCGCATTGCGTGCCGCAGTGCGCTGTGCCTCGACCATAATCGGCACCACCGACATAGTGGCCGCCTTGCTACCCTTCTTCTGGGCGCGGTCGCTGACACTCATCACAAGGATTGCCGCATCGGGGAACGAAAGTCGCAGATAATCAATGGCTTTTGTCATCTGTGAGGAGTAGTAGTCGTAGTTCACCACATCGGGTGACATCACATTCAGACCATACTGCAAGATGATAAGGTCGTAGTGCAACCTATTGTCAATCTGCTTATTAACAGTGCTATTCATCGAGAAGGTCGCCAGACCGCTATTGCTTCGCACCGCATAACTGTCAACCGCCACACCGCCATCGCTCTCGAAGACCACGCCATAGCCCACAAAGCCCTCGGCCTCGGGGAGGCGCATATCGAGCGAACTGATTGGCCCACTCACCACAACCTCCTGAACATCATTGTTTTTCTTGATTGGATACTCGCGCTCCTCGCCACCATTGACAGCCAACAGCAGACGGCTGTTACCGCTATTTTTGAACAACAGACGCGCACGCTCCACCTCGCCGCCACCCGAACTATTCAGCTCGAAATGGGCTGTAGCCCCCGCCTTGGGAGTATATATCATACCCGCAATGGGGAACTCGCTCTGCAACGCCTCGGGAGCCTTCTTACGCTGGATAACGGTGTAACTCTCCCACCCCTCAAAGGTGTGTTTCAGTGTTGAGCGATACTGCGCCAGAGGGTTGGCAAACCCCACAAAGCCTACGCCACGACCGCCATACTCCCCCTGCAAGGCTCGACGCAGGTCGCCGGTGAGGATATCGCTCTCGGTAAATGAGTCGCCCATAACTGCCACGCGCACAGGCTGTTTACTGCCAGATGCAAGACGACGGTAGAACTTCGCCATCATCTCGCCACCTGCGCTGTAATCCTCAATCACCACAGCAGGGCTATCTGCCGTACGGGGCACAAATGGGGTATCCACCGAGAAGGTCTTTGCCTCGCTCGTAGCGCGCGGAAGTGCCGCATCGCGAGGCTCAACGGTTGTTGTGGTTGTGGCGGCGGGTATTTCGGCCATACTCTCGCGCTCGGCACGCGCCGACGAGAGGAGGCTGTCGATATCGGAGGGGAGGTCGGCAAGGTAGGAGGTATCGAGCACCTCGCTGCTCTGCAAGCCGAGCGACTCGGGCAACCTCTCCTCAAAAGTAACAAGGTCGCCCAGGATATTGGCACGACGCACCTCCATATTGCCCAGGTGCCACGAGGGTATGAAGCTGATAACAATCAGCACCACAACCACAAGGGCGGTAAGTCGCAATATGTGTGAGAGTTGGTTCTCCTGCGTCGGCTTCTGTTTCACTTGTTTGGGATTCTCTTTTGGAGGTTGAAACTAATCGTCACGACGAGCAAATCCGAGGTAGTAGAGGAGCACTGCCACTGCACTGAGTGCGCTCACCAGATAGGTGCGGGCAGCCCAGCGGAGCGATGTGCGTGCCATCGGGAGTGACTGCTCATCGAGTGTGCGACTCATCTGCAACCACTGCAAGGCTCTTGCCGAGGCGTTATACTCAACGGGGAGCGTAACGAGCGAAAAGAGTGCCGAGGCTGCAATCATCGCGATACCCAGCCAATAGATAGTGGGGAAAGTGTTTAGCATCATTACACCAATTAGGATTACCCAGGTGGACCAGGTCGATGAGATATTGATAATAGGCACAAGCGCCGAACGCATCTTCAAAGGGGCATACTGCACCGCGTGCTGTACCGCGTGTCCGCACTCGTGGGCTGCCACCGCAGCAGCTGCCACCGACCTGCTATTATATACACTCTCGCTAAGATTTACGGTGCGGGTAGTGGGGTTGTAGTGGTCGGTCAGGTGTCCACGAACAGATACCACCTTTACATCGTGGATACCATTGTCGCGCAACATCTTCTCAGCCACCTCGGCACCTGTCAGACCACCGGGAAACATCACCTGGCTGTACTTGCCAAAGACAGACTGCAAACGCCCCTGCACGATAAATCCGACAATACCGATTATAACAATCAACAAATAATCAAACCCATACATATCTTTTATACTCTTTTTTCAGTTAACACTAATTAAAGGGTTCTGTTTACATAATAGGAGTTAGCCTGTGCCTTGGGGGTGAGGACTATCTCGTCAATATTGACGTGGTCGGGGGCCTCTACCGCCCAGAGGATAGCATCGGCAACATCATCACCCGTCAGAGGCTCAACACCCTGATATACAGCCTTTGCGCGTGCCTCGTCGCCGTGGAAACGCACCTTCGAAAACTCGGTCTCCACCATACCGGGGCGAATCTCCGTAACCTTAATGCCGTGCGAGAGCAGGTCGATACGCATCGCCTGACTCAGGCCGTGCACTGCGTGTTTGGTGGCGCAATATACGTTACCGTTCTCGTAGGGCTGGGTGCCCGCTATCGAGCCGAGGTTTACGATATGGCCACAGCCGCGCTCCACCATCTGAGCCGATATGATGCGGGTTACGTTAAGCAGACCCTTTATGTTGGTATCAATCATCGCGCTCCAATCCGAGTGGTCGCCCTTGTCGATATGCTCCAAACCGCTTGCCAAACCTGCATTGTTCACCAACACATCAACCCTGCGACACTCCTCCGGAAGCGAGCTGAGAGCAGCCTCGGTAGCCACTCGGTCGCGCACATCAAAGCAGAGCAACAGCACATTACACTCAAAGTTCTCCTCCAAGTTGTGTTTGAGAGCTTTCAGTCGCTCACTGCGTCGTCCGGTCAGGAGCAAATCGTAGCCTGCATCGGCAAATGCCCAGGCTGTAGCCTCTCCAATACCGCTTGTTGCACCGGTAATAAGTACCCTCCTTTTCATAATCTCCAAAATTTGTGGTAAAAGTACCACATTTTTTTGTACTTTTGTAAAATTAGCGCACGATTTTATGTCCAAAAGATTTGCAGAACTCTTCATCTCACGTCGAATCTCCCTCCGAGAAGGTGGGGAGCGCAACCTGATGGTGCGCATCGCTTCACTCTCAGTGGCTGTGAGTGTGGCAGTTATCATCGTTGCGCTCTCTGTAATCATTGGCTTCAAAGAGCAGATCTCGCGCAACCTCTCGGCTCTTGTGGCCGATGTGCAGGTGACGGCACTCTATAGCGGCTCGGCGGTGGAGAACACCCCCATCACACGCCTGCCTGCCCTCGAAGCCGATGTGGCGACCCTCCCTCTGTTCCGCTCCATTGCCCCCTACGCCTCGCGTAGCGGTATCATCCGCAGCAGTGATGCGATTCACGGCACGGTGCTCAAAGGTGTGGGAGCAGAGTACGACCTCTCACTCCTGGAGGAGGCACTCGTCGAGGGCTCGCTGCCACGCATAGGTGGCGAGGAACGCTACAAGGATATCCTTATCTGTCAGGCAGTTGCCGACATCTTCGGCTACACCGTAGGCGACAAGGTGGAGATTATCTTCGTCGGTGGCGATCGTCCTGTGCGTCGCGACAGCTACCAGATTTCGGGCATCTACGCAACGGGAATGGAGGAGCTCGAGAAGACAATGGCCCTGACCGATATCCGCAACGTGCAGAGGCTCAACGGCTGGCAGGAGGAGCAGATCTCGGGCTACGAGTTGCGCTCCACCTCGCTCGAAGAGGTGAACGCCTTTGGCGAAGGGGTCTATGACCTCACCCTGACTCACGCCTCAGATGAAGAGCCATTGCGTGTTACGAGCGTACGCACACTCTACCCAAACATCTTCGACTGGCTCCGCACCCACAACCTTAACGCTGTGGTAATCATCGTCATTATGTTGGTTGTGGCACTTATGAATATGATTTCGGCACTCCTCATCATAGTTTTGGAGCGTACCTCGATGATTGGCACACTGCGCGCTCTGGGTATGACCACGGCGGGCGTGCGACGTATCTTCCTGCTGCGCTCGGCGCGCATTGTCGGCAAGGGGCTCTTGTGGGGCAATGTGGTGGCTCTGGCGGTGCTGGCAGTGCAGCGATTTACCCATCTTATCACCCTCGACCCCTCGGGCTATATGCTGGCTGAGGTGCCGGTGGCGCAGAGTGTTTGGTGGCTCGTAGCGATAGATGTGGCTGTGCCGGTGGTGATGCTCCTGTGTATGATTATCCCCGTAGGCATTACCGCACGCATAAAACCCGAACAGACAATACGTTATCAATAAGCAAGTTAGATATGAAACCCTATAACAACCAAGAGTCCAAGAAGAGTCAGGTGCGACGAATGTTCGACACCATTGCCCCCTCCTATGACCGACTCAACCACCTCCTCTCTTTCAACTTCGACCGCCTGTGGCGCAAGCGTCTGGTGAAGATGGTGGCAGCCGAAAGCCCAAAGGTGGTTGTTGATGTGGCGACGGGTACGGGCGATGTGGCGTTGGCAATAGCCCGCCGTATGCCCGAGGTACGAGTGGTGGGCATCGACCTCTCGGAGGGTATGCTCGCTGAGGCCAAGGAGAAGAGCAGGGGCGAGGCTGTAACCGAACGCATAGAGTGGCTGATGGGCGATGGCGAGGCCCTGCCGACCAAGGATGGCGAAGCCGATGTGGTGACTGTGGTGTTTGGCATCCGCAACTTCCAGAACGCCGAGGCGGGCATTGCCGAGGCCTTCCGCACACTCCGAGGCGGGGGATGTTATATGGTGATGGAGTTTACTTCGCCGCGCGGCAAAATATTTGGCGCACTCTATCGTTTTTATTCTAAACACATTATGCCTCGCGTTGGTGCGCTTGTGTCAAAGGATAGGAGTGCATACACCTACCTGCCCGAGTCGATTCCCGAGTTTGCAAACTCAGGCTTTGAGCAGAAACTCACCGATGCAGGCTTCCGAGTGGAGCGATTGCGACCCCAGATGAGAGGCATAGCAACCATATTTGTAGCACGGAAACCCAACTGATTATGAAAAAGTTAGGGAAATACTTATTAATGCTGTGCTCGGCTGTATTGCTGAGTGGCTGCATCATCTCGCGCAACGATTTCACACTCGACGGGGTGAGCAATCTGCGTCTGGACGGTTTTAGCGGTTTTACTGCCGATATGACCATTACCAGTACCGCTGCCGTGGGTGTAAAGATTGTCGGTGGCGAGTTGGAGGTAAACTATCGCGGGCAGAAGGTGGCGACACTGACTCTCGAAAACGATGTGCGTATTCGTCGCAACCGCACCCAGACGGTAGGTGTGGAGGTGGGCATCCGTCTGCACAATCCTCTGACAGCGATGGCAGCCATTGCGGCAGCGAGCACCAACCCCGAACAGGTGACTATCAGCGGCTATGGTGAGGCCAAGGTTGGCCCCTTCCGTAAACGTATGGTGCGAGAAAATGTACCAATTTCAAAATTTATCGCTATCTTTGGCGACATAAGTAACTATATTTAGGACCGAACGTGAAATTTTTATACACCTTTTTATTGCTTGCGCTCTTGAGCGTTGGCGAGGCGATGGGACAGAGCTATGCCGAGTTCCGTCGCAACCTCTCGGCTCCCGACTCGCTCTACTTCTCGACTGTTGAGATTACTGAGCACACATCGGCAGCCACTGTCGAAAGACATATCGCCTCGCGCGAGCAGGAGAACATTAGCGGCTACCGCATCACCATCTATCTGGACAAGGGTCAGAAGGCTCGTACTGAGGCATTTGAGGCGCGCGACAGATTTCAGGCTCTCTTCCCCGGCGAGGCAACATACGTGTCGTACGAAGACCCCTATTGGGTGGTCTCTGTGGGCAACTGCACCACCAGCGACAACGCAATGATTCTCCTCGGCAAGGTGGGCAGAGTCTTCGAAAAAGCCTATCTCGTCCGCGCCGATATCCCCGTCACGGAGATTCTGAAGGAGGTAGCACTCCCCGCAACTTCCACTATCATTTCAACTGAGGTGACAGAGCAATAAGAGAGGAATGAAAAAAAGTAGAAGCAGTGAGCTCGGCTCACTGCTTCTATTATTTTTATAGGAATCTACTCCCTATTACTTCACCTCGAAGCTCAGTGCCTTACCGGAGTCGCTGTCGCCGGCAACCCACAGCTGGAACTTACCAGGCTCAACAGCCTTAACGAGCTCCGAGTTATAGAATGCAAGCTCCGAAACGGGCAACTCAAATACGATATGTTTGCTCTCGCCAGCCTTCAGGGTGATACGGTCAAACTTCTTAAGTTCGCGTACAGGGCGTGCCACCGAGCCAACCAGGTCGCGGGTGTAGAGCTGAGCAACCTCGGTAGCGTCGTAGTTACCGGTGTTTGCGAGGTCGAACTCCACGCGGATTACATCGTTCATACCATATACCTCCTTGTCGAGTTTCACGTTAGAGTACTCAAAAGTGGTGTACGACAGACCATAGCCGAAGGGGAAGAGAGGGGTATGCTCCACGTCGAGGTAGTTGCTGGTACCACCCACCGAGGTCTGATTCTGCTCCACGGGGAGGTCAGCCAGCAGACGGATAGGACGGGTTGTGGGGCGACCACCCATATTGTGGTTGTAGTAGAGAGGCACCTGACCCACCACGCGCAGGAACGACATAGGAGTCTTAGCGCTGGGCACTGCCTTACCGAAGAGGAGGTCGGCAATAGCGGGACCACCCATAGTGCCGGGATGGAACGAGTAGAGCATAGCGTCGCAATTTGCCAAATCCTTGCCGATAGTCATCGGGCGGCCGGCCATCACAACTGCTACAACAGGCTTGCCTGTTGCTTTGAGTTCAGCCAGCAGCTGGCTCTGTGCACCGAGCAGGTCGATATTTGCCAACGAGTGAGCCTCGCCCGAGAGGCGTGCCTCCTCACCAACAAATACCACCACAGCGTCTGCACCCTTAGTTGCAGCCACAGCAGCGGGGATATCTGCGGTGTCGTTCGAGCGTACATACTTAACACCGGGCTCATAGATAATCTCTACATCCTTGCCATACATATCGCGGAGTGCTGCAAGGGGAGTAACAGTGTGCTTCTGGTCACCGTCGAAAATCCAGGTACCCAGCTGGTCGTAAGGAGCATCAGCCAAAGGACCTGCAACCACCAGACGCTTAACACCCTTCAAGGGGAGGACATTGTTATTGTTCTGCAAGAGGATTACCGACTCCTCAGCCGACTTCTTAGCAATCTCGAGGTGGTCGGGAGCATAGAACTCCTTCTCGGTCAGACCCTCCTCAACGTAGGGATTCTCAAACAGACCGAGGCGGAATTTTACACGCAGGATGTTACGAACAGCATTGTCCACATCCTCCATCTTAACCTTGCCCTCCTCAATCAGTTCGGGGATATAGTTGATAAACGCACCGGTAGTCATATCCATATCCACACCTGCATTCAGAGCGATGCGGCCTGCGTCCTTGTTGTCCTCAGCAAAGCCGTGAACAACCATCTCGCCTGCCGAGTTCCAGTCGGTTACCACAAAGCCGTCAAAACCCCAGCTCTCGCGCAACACATCGCGGAGCATATAGCGGTTACCTGTTGCGGGGATACCGTCGTTATCGTTGAACGAGGTCATAGCGGTCTGAGCACCAGCCTTTACTGCAGCCTCGAAGGGGGGCAGATAGACATTGTGCATCAGGGTAGGAGGAATATTGGTCGAGTTGTAGTCGCGACCACCCTCAGCAGCACCATAACCTACAAAGTGCTTTACGCAAGCTGCCATCGCGGTAGGGTCTGCGAGGTTGTCGGTCTGATAGCCACGCACCATAGCCTCTGCCATACGGCTGTCCAGATAGGGGTCCTCACCCGAGCCCTCGGCAACACGGCCCCAACGGGGGTCGCGAGCGATATCGAGCATAGGCGAGAAGGTCCAGCGGATACCTGCTGCAGTTGCCTCCTCGGCAGCCACACGAGCACCTGCCTCCACCATCTCGGGGTCGAACGATGCGGCCAGACCCAGAGGAATAGGGAAGATAGTCTTGAATCCGTGGATAACATCGCGCGAGAAGAGCACGGGGATACCCAGACGCGACTCCTCAACAGCAGCACGCTGAATACGGTTGATAACGGCGGGGTCAACGAGGTTGAGAATCGAGCCTACCCTACCCTCTTTGGCAGCCGATACCATTGGCTGCTCACGCGAGTAGGAGAGCTGGTTCATCTGGCCAATCTTCTCTTCGAGTGTCATCTTTGCGAGAAGTTTCTCAACGCGCTTCTCGACATCGTCATTGGGTGCAGCAAAGCCACACACCAAACCTGCGACACAGATTGTCGCAATCAATCTAAGAAATTGTTTCATAATTCGGTTTTTGTTTGGTATTAAATAAGGTGTTATTATTGTTTATCTAAAAAATCGCTAACAACAAAGGTGCTACCACCCACCAAAATCATATCCTCAGCCCCTGCTGCCTGGCGTGCCGCTTTGTAGGCCGCCTCAACAGTAGGCTGCACCTCACCCAGCAGGCCATACTTTGCGGCCGCCGCTGCCAACTCATCGGCAGCCATCGCCCTCTCTACCGAGGCACGGGTGAAGATGTAGTATGCATTCTGAGGCAACAAGGGGAGAATCTCACCCAGGTCCTTGTCGTTGGCAAGGCCGAAAATCACAAAGAGTTTGCGATAGTGGCACTTAGCCACCTGAGCCGTCACCTCCTTGATACCGTGAGCATTATGGCCGGTGTCGCACACCACCATCGGCTCGGTAAGCACCACCTGCCATCTGCCACGCAGGCCTGTTGTCTCGCACACCGTGCGGCAGCCGCTGAGCAGAGCGCGGGTGGAGATGTTCAGAGGGGTGTCGTGGCGGAGCAGGGTGACTGCTGTGCGTACGGTAAGGATATTCTTGCGCTGGTAGTGGCCAGCCAGGTCGAGTTCGAGTGTCTGTGTGCGACCATCGGCAGGTCGGTGAAGGTCGAAGCTGCTCTTGTGGTCATCAAAGCGGCTCTCCACAGCCTCCCAGGTCTTATCGGCAAAAAGGAGCTTGGAGTGGTTACGCTTGGCCACCTCGCGGAACACCTCGTCGGTCTCGGGGTGACTCTCGCCAACAATCACAGGGATACCGCGCTTGATGATACCCGCCTTCTCGCCCGCAATCTTGCCCAGAGTATCACCCAGGTAGCGGGTGTGCTCGAGGCCTATATTGGTGATAATAGAGAGGATAGGCTTGATGATGTTGGTCGCATCAAGACGACCGCCAAGTCCTGTCTCGATAACTGCCACCTCAACATCCGAGTCGGAAAAGTATTGGAAAGCCATAGCTGTTGTAGCCTCAAAGAATGAGAGGCCGAGGCTCTCCATCTCCTCGCGGTGCTCCTCAACGAAGCGCACCACATAACGCTCCGAAATCTTCACTCCATCGACCTTGATACGCTCACGGAAATCGGTGAGGTGGGGCGAGGTGAAGAGGCCCACTCGATAGCCCGCCTGTTGCAGGATAGAGGCGAGGATGTGTGCCACGGAGCCTTTGCCGTTGGTACCGGCAACGTGGATTGTGAAGTAGTTGTACTGGGGATTGTCGAGTCGCTTGCAGAAGGTGGCAATATTCTCCGTACCCTCCTTATAGGCGCCTGCGCCAATATTCTGGAAGAGAGGGAAACGGTTGAAGAGATAGTGCACCGTCTGCTGATAGGTCATTCTGTTCTCCATATTTTTGTCTATTTTGCTTGTTTTTGCTTCTTATGGTTGGTGGGTTTAGAGCGGGTGGGTTTAGAGGTCGGCTCTTCGGCCTTGCGACGGAAGTAAATCGCTATGTAATAGAGTATTGCAAGGGGGAAGAGGAGGTTGCTGATGCGAGCAACGTAGTCGCCCATACGCGAGTAGAAGGTTACTCGTTTATTGAGAGGCACCTCGGCAGTTATCGTACCGCGCTCATCCCAGCCGAGTTTTTCGTCCAACACCTTGCCTGTGGGGGTGATAAAGCCCGAAATACCTGTATTGGCCGAGCGCGCAATCGAGCGTCGATTCTCGATAGCCCTCAGACGCGAGTAGGAGAAGTGCTGACGATGACCTGGGGTGTCGTGCCACCAGCCGTCGTTGGTAATGACGAACATCACCTCTGCACCCTCGGCTACGGGCTTGGAGAAGTGTTCGCCGTAGATAGACTCATAGCAGATTTGTGCCGACGATGGGGCATTCTTGCCGCGCGGGTCGCGGAACACGGTGACAAAATTGTCGGTACCCAAACCACCCGTCGTACCCCCAAGGCTAACAATTGTATTCTCCAATAGGTTTAAAATCTTCCAGTCGGGCATCATCTCCACACCGATTACAAGTTTCGACTTGTGGTGGCGTGCGAGGGTATCTGTACCGTTGATTCGGAAGGCCGTGTTGTAGCGGTCGAGCCAATAGATGCCGAGTTTTCGTGCTGTGCGTGTGGGACGAGAGTCGCTCATATAGCGGCGCGAGGTCATAGCACCCACCACCATCTCCGCCTCGGGATAGTGCGACGCCATAAACTCATTGTAACGCCTCATCACCTCCGACGAGAGGGGTTGCTCCTCCCAAATCCACTCCGAAGAGGAGATATCGCCAAGTACGGTCTCGGGCAAGACGATGAAATCGACATCCTTGGGAGCCTCACTCGCAAGCGAGAGCATAATCATATCCTGCTGTTCGCGGGGGATGGTATATTTCTCTTCGTACGGCTCGAAGTTGGGCTGCACAACGGTAACCTTTGCCTTCGGCAACTCCTCATATTCGGGCTGACAGAGTACCACAATACCCGAAACAAGGATAGGCAGTACAACCACAACTGCCGCCCTTATCGCTTTGGGCTTATCATCCTTACCCGCACGCACCGCCTCGAAGATGGCGATATTGGCGAGCAGCACCCATAGCGAACCGCCGAAGACACCCGTCCACTCATACCACTGCACCGCCCAGGGCTGGTTGGCAAAGCCATTGCCGAGCAGCAGCCACGGGAACGACACCTGCCCACGCAGGTAGAGGTGTTCGGCAGCAATCCAGCCCGTCACAAGGACCAGATAGGCAAACGAACGCTTGGTGCGCAAGCGGAAGTAGTGATACAGCATAATCACCGCTCCGAAGAGGGTCATCTGTATAATTGTTGCGGCTATTGTCCCCACAGCGGCGGCATACCACACCCACCAGGTGCAGGCAGCACACCACAACCCGAAGGTGAGGGCCACCCAGCCGTAGGCCTTCCAGAAGGGACGACGACCCTTGTCAAACTCCTCTATGAGCAGGAGCAGAGGGACAAATGCGGGGAGAAGGAACAGACCTCCGCCACCCAGCCACGCAAGGCTGAGAAGCAGAACGCTCGATAGCGATAAAAGAACTCTTTTTGACATCGCGATTAGTTATTATACTGCAAATATAATGTATTTTTGCTATTTTTGCACGCAAAGAGATTTTTGGTGTACGAAGTGGAGGGTAATCCTTTGCCTCAACCACCCGAAAAGCAACCGACAGAGATATGTGGATAGATCTTTTTCTCAGAGGACTTCTTATCGGAGTCACCGCCTCGCTCCCGCTGGGGCCTGTGGCGATATTGTGCATACAGCGCACTCTGAGCAAGGATTTGCGCTCGGGCTTTGTCTCGGGACTGGGGGCTGCCTCAGCCGATATGATATATGCGGCGATGGCCTTTTTCTCGCTCTCGTTTGCGCAGGCTCTCTTCTCCGAACACGCCACGATTGTCAAGCTGGTGGGTGGTGTCTGCATCGTCACTATCGGCATCCACATCTTCCTCACCAACCCCGAAGTGCAGATTCGTCGCAACCGCTCGGGTAAAGGGTCGTTGTGGCAGGACTACCTCTCCGTCTTCGGTGTTACGCTTGCCAACCCGACCTACATACTGATTTATGTCACACTCTTTGCCACCTTCGGACTCAGCAACGATATCGGTGAGCTGAAGGGTATGGCTATGCTGACGGGCGTATTTGCTGGTTGCGCGGGGTGGTGGCTGCTGCTTACGTCGCTGATTAATCTGCTGCGTAGCAGATTTACCATCAAGCACTTGCGCTGGCTGAACAGAATTTCGGGCGGAGTGATTGCCTCGCTCGGCACAATAACTTTGTTATCAACTTTGTTTAATCTCTATATTGATTATATAGATGAACTCTTCTAAAAGCAGAAAGAAAATTGTTATCGCCATCGACGGCTTCTCTTCGTGTGGCAAGAGCACATTTGCCAAGATGATTGCCGCCAGGCTGGGCTATATTTTTATCGATACCGGCGCAATGTATCGCGCCGTAACACTCTACGCGCTTGAGAACGGCGCCATCCAGAATGGTATGGTCAATGAGCAGAAACTCAAAGAGTTGCTCAATCGCATCTCCATAAAATTCCGCTTCAACCCCCAGCGTGGCGCGAGCGATATCTATGTTGATGGCGAGTGGGTAGAGGGTAAGATTCGCACTATCGAGGTGAGCAACCTTGTGAGTGCCGTCAGCCAGATTCCCGAGGTACGCACCAAGTTGGTGGCAATGCAGCAGGAGATGGGCAGAGATAAGGGCGTGGTGATGGATGGTCGCGATATCGGCACCGTGGTATTCCCCAATGCCGAGCTGAAACTCTTTATGACTGCCGACCCTCGCATCCGCGCACTCCGCCGCTACGAGGAGCTGAGGGAGAAGGGCGACGAGGTGTCGCTCGAAGAGATTGAGCAGAATATCATCGACCGCGACCGTGCCGACCAGAGCCGTACAATCAGCCCTCTGCGTCAGGCCGAGGATGCTGTGGTGCTCGACAATAGTTATATGACCCTGGAGGAGCAGATGGAGTGGTTGTTCCGCGAAACAGTCCTCAGCCAATTAGTTGATTAACAAATGATTGAAAGAGTAGTTATAGACGAGAAATCGGGCTTTTGCTTTGGTGTGGTAAATGCTATCAGCAGTGCCGAGAAGGCGCTAGCCGAAGGTGGTGTTCTCTACTCGTTGGGCGATATTGTCCACAATGGCAGTGAGGTGCGCCGATTGGAGGAGATGGGACTTATCACCATTGACCACTCGCGCATACCCTCGCTCGGTGGGCAGAAGATGTTGATTCGTGCACACGGCGAGCCACCCACGACATACGCCACAGCCAAGGAGTACGGAGTGGAGATTATCGACGCCACCTGTCCTGTGGTTGCCCGACTGCAAAAACTTGTGGTCGAGGCCTTTGAGTGTATGGAGAAGGTGGGCGGTCAGGTGCTTATCTTCGGTAAGCGAGGCCACGCCGAGGTGGTGGGCCTGACAGGTCAAATTGACGAAAAGGCGGTGGTCGTGGAGAAGATAGAGGATTTGGCGAATGTCGATTTCTCGCGCCCCTTGTTTCTTCTCTCGCAGACCACACAGAGCAAGGCGCAATTTGAAGAGGTGCGAGATTATGTGCTCGCCCGCTCGACCAATCCCGAGCAGGTGGTGATTCGCGATACTATCTGTGGCCGTGTGTCGGGTCGCGAGGGTCATCTTCGCAACTTTGCAGCGAGCCACGATGCGGTGGTATTTGTCTGTGGCAAAAAGAGTTCCAACGGCAAGGTGCTCTTCGAGGTATGTCGCTCGGCAAACCCCAACTCCTATAAGGTGGAGGACGCTACGGAGCTGGATATGAGTCTGCTTGACGGATGTCGTTCGGTGGGTGTGTGTGGTGCCACCTCGACCCCTCTCCGACTAATGGAGGAGGTTGCCGAGGCTATTCGCAACAGAGGATAAAGAAGCAAACTAATAAACGCAAAACAGTCGTTGGCAACACGACCAAAAACAGTAAAAATGGGAAAATATTTCAAAAGAGCAATATGCTATTTCATTAAGATAGTGGCACTTATCATTGGCATATACGCCCTGATGTGGGTGACGGGTACAGCGCGTGTCAGCACCGAGGCCTTCTGGGCAGAACTCTTCACAAGCAGGCGTGGCATACTGCTGTGGAGTGCGGTGTTTGCAGTGTCGTTACTCTACCCCCTCTATGGCTTTGTTCGTCGCACCGTCAAGGCGAGCGTTACTGCCGATTGGGAGGAGATTCACCGAGCCTTTATCGTGGCAGGCTATGTCAAGGGCGATAGCGTGGGTGGTGTTACCACCTTCCGCGTGTCGAGCCCTTTGCGTCGTCTGATTATGGTGGGCGACGATGCAATCACCGTGACCGATAACGGCGACGGCACAATCACCCTCGACGGCATCCGTAAAGAGGTGGTACAGATTGAGTTCCGCATACACTCCTATATCGACAACAAGGTCATCGACCCCACCGAGGAGCACTTCGAGCGCGCCACAGAGGAGAGAGTTGAGGTTGTCGAGGCGGAGGTTGTCGAAGCCGAAACGGTTGACACCGAAGAGATTGCAAACCCCACCGACAAAATGTAAAAAAGTATGAAGAAGGTAGTACGTCGTATTGTGATTGCTCTTGCGGCACTTGGGGCTCTTCTGGTGCTCCCCTCTGCTGTGGTTGGCGATGGTTTCTCGCTCGGCAAGAGTATGGAGATACTTGTCAATGTTCTTCGCAACATTTCTCTCTATTATGTTGATGAGGTAAATCCCGAACAACTATTAAAGGATGCCACAACCGGTATGGTGCGCAACCTCGACCCCTACACCGAGTTTATCTCGGAGAGCGAGGTGGAGGGTTTTGAGCTGATGACCACCGGCAAGTATGGCGGCATAGGCTCAATGATTCGTCAGAAGGGTGATTGGGTGCTCTTTGCCGAGCCATACAAGAACTCGCCGGCCGACAAAGCGGGCATTCAGATTGGCGACCGACTGGTGGAGATTGACGGTCGCAACGCACAGGGTATGACCACCGAGCAGGTGAGCAACGCACTGAAGGGCGAGCCCGGCTCGAAAATCAAGATAAAGGTTCAGAAGTGGCTCACCGACGAGGAGGTTGAGATGCGTATCGAGCGCGAGATAATCACCATCCCCGGCATCCCCTACTACGGTATGGTGAGCGACAGCGTGGGCATCATCTTCCACAACGACTTCACGGAGAATTGCAGCGTCGAGATGCGCCGTGCTGTTGAGGCACTCAAAGCGCAGGGGGCAAAGGCTCTTATCCTTGACTATCGCTCCAATGGCGGTGGTCTGCTCAGCGAGGCTGTCGCCACCCTCTCGCTCTTCGTGCCACGCGGCAGCGAGGTGGTGAGCACCCGCGCAAAGGATAGCGCGAACAACAGCACACTTCGCACCCAGACCGACCCGATAGACACCGAGATACCCCTTGTAGTGCTGGTCGATGGCAACAGTGCCTCGGCCGCAGAGATTGTGTCGGGCGCAATCCAGGACTACGACCGCGGAGTGCTGATTGGCCAGCGCACATACGGCAAGGGCTTGGTGCAGACCTCGTTACCTACGGGATACGACACATTTGTCAAGGTTACGACTGCCAAATATTACCTACCCAGCGGTCGCTGTATTCAGGCTATCGACTACGCCTCCCGCGATGCTAGCGGTGCCACACACACCGTGCCCGACTCATTGATTAACGAGTTCTCGACCCGCGCCGGTCGTAAGGTCTATGATGGCGGAGGAGTGTTGCCCGATGTGGTGCTCGAACCCGAATATGCGAGCAGCTATGCATACGTTGTCTATAATATGAATCTGTTGAGTGACTTTGCCGACCTCTTCTGGAAGCGTCATCAGGACTCGCTCACTGTCGTTCCGAGCGAATATCGTTTCACGGATGCCGATTGGGAGGAGTTCGAGGCCTTTATGGCTGAACAGGAGGTGCCCTGGGAGTCGAACACCAAGCGCGCGCTGGAACTCTTGCGCGAGTCGGCAGAGCAGGAACGATACCTGGAGAGTATCGAGGAGCGCATTGCCGCTATCGAGGAGCAGGTGAGCAGCAAAGAGCAGACACTCAACCTCCACCGCGAGGAGCTCCGCACTCTGATTGAGAAGGAGCTGGTATTGCGCTTTGCCTATGCTGAGGGCACTTACGCACACTCGCTGCGTGATGACAAGACGGTGGCACGAGCACTCGAACTGCTCAGCACCCCCGAGGAGTATGCAAGTATGTTGCAACCGGCAGAATAATAAAAAGTTATGACGATGAAGGCGAAACTAAAACAACTGATGTCCTATCGCAACCGATTCATTGTGATAATCGCTTGCGTGGTGGTGGGCGTTGCCTCCATTGTGACCAGCTCGCTCCTGTCGAAGCAGCTGCGCGAGAAGGAGAAGAATGAGGTGGCACTCTGGGCATACGCCGTGGGACGTTTTGGCGAGATGTCGGGTGAAGACCCACTCGTCAATACCATCATCAACAACCACAAGATACCCTTTATCATCACCGACGAGCGTGGCAATGTGCGCCAATCGCTCCTCATCCCCGATAAGATTATCAACCACCCCGACCTGCGCAACAAGAAGATTCTGGAGCTCGCCGAGCGCAACCAGCCCATAGAGATTAACTCGTGGAACGGCCACCGATATATGCTCTTCTACGACAACTCTTCGCTGCTGAGTTCGCTGCTCCTCTTCCCATATATACAGATAGCGGTTATCGCCGTCTTTGCCACCCTGCTCTTTATCTCGTTCCGCTCCACCAAGGAGGACCAGCAGAACAGGGTGTGGATTGGTATGGCGAAGGAGACGGCACACCAACTCGGCACGCCCACCTCGTCGCTACTGGGTTGGATCGAGTACCTGCGATCGCAGCCGATCGACCAGACGGCCGTCGAGGAGATGAACAAGGACCTTACGCACCTGATGAAGATCGTGGACCGCTTCTCGAAGATCGGCTCGGAGACACCCCTGACGTCGGCCAACATCAACGAGGTGGTGGGCGGCTCGGTGCTCTACTTCCGCAAGCGCATTCCGCGCAATGTGACCCTCGACTATAATGGCCTGGCGATGGCTCCCGTCGAGGCCAGCATCAATACGGCACTCTTCGAGTGGGTGGTCGAAAATCTGATGAAGAACGCCCTCGATGCCCTGCAGGGACATGGTGCGATCGAGGTGCATATCTCGTCGAACGAAAAGTCGGTGATGATCGATGTGAAAGATACGGGCAAGGGTATCGCCAAAGGAAACTGGAAACGCATCTTCGAGCCGGGCTTCACGACCAAGACGCGCGGCTGGGGCTTGGGCCTTTCGCTCTCGCGCCGCATCATCGAAGAGTATCATAAGGGAAAAATCTTTGTGCTCGAATCGGAAATCGGTAAGGGTACAACCTTCCGTATCATCCTCAAACGCACCCTGCAATCATGAGTCACGCCGTCGTCCATATCGCTCCGCTTCATTCGGCCGACTTGTGCTTGGTTGAGGGTCGGTGTGTATCGGGTGGTGAGTCCTTCCTCTACCCCCATTATACGACGCTCGACTCGTTGCGTGCACACGCCGTATCGCCCTATCGCAAGGTCGATACCGCAACCCTCTATGGCACCCATTCGGAGCAGGCGGCCATTCCGCTTCCTGCTCCCCGCACGATCCTGCCTACCGCCTCGTGCGGATATGGGTTGTTTGTGCTGTTGCTGTTGGGGTTGTATGTCGCATTGCTCTATCGCCATATGGGCGATGTCGGGGTGCTTCTGACCCGTGTTTTCCGTACCGGTGCTTCGGGCGAACGCCTTCAGGAGGATTCGGGTAGCAGTTTTTCGCGCTTTCTTTCGATTTGCGGCTGGCTCGGTTTGGGTGCGCTTTCTGCGGCTGTCATCCGCCTCGCAGCGCCGATGCTGGTCTGCATCGTCGCCACAAAATCGCTGAATGCTG
>JAZUCV010000053.1:0-41226 GCA_045639285.1 Tidjanibacter sp. | reverse complement strand
TGCTAATAGCAGAATTCGGTGTAGCATTATCACTCACCTCCAAACCCACCTCATCAACGCCACACGAAAATAGGGTAAAAGCACCCACGAATAGAATTAAAACTCTTTTCATAATCGTAAAGTTTTAATGGTTAATAAATGTTAACTATATGGTGGTACTGCAAATATAATAAAACCAAAGAAATAAAGCAATAGAGTAAATAGAATAGGGTGTCCTTTTGGGGACACCCTATTCTATTATTGCTTAGGAGATTAGTTCGAATAAACCTCGTTGCGGGGCAACTTCTTGTCGAGGTTAGCGGTGCCCAGCGAGATAATCGCCATAGCAGCACCTGCCTGCTCCTGATACTCGGGAACGCTCTCGTTGAAGTTGTCGCGCTCGGTGTGCCAAATCTCGCTATAATTGAAGTCGTAGCCCTTGGCGTCGTTCTCGCGCATATTGATAGTGGGGATGCCCTGCATACCGAATACCGAAGCATCGGTACCACCCATACTTGTAGGCTTGGGCGAGGGACGCATTGCGTTTACGGTAAAGCCATAGTCGGGGTAAAGTTCGCGCAGAGGCTCTGCTATCTTCTCGTACTCCTTAACCAGGCTCTCAGGTACACTGATACTTGTATAAGCCAGAGGACCACCATCGCGGTTGAAGAGGTTGGAGATACCGTCGAGTTCGTCAGCGTGGGTCTTAACCCAAGCCTGAGCACCCAGCAGACCAAACTCCTCGGCAGCGAAGAGGATAAAGTACATAGTACGCGCAGGCTTAGCACCCGAGAGAGCAATCATACGCGCAGCCTCCATAGTTACGCTCACGCCCGAGCCATCGTCAACACCACCGGTCGCTACATCGTATGCGTCGAGGTGACCGCTCACCAATACCGACTCGTTGGGGTACTTGCTACCCTCAATCTTAGCCACAACATTGTGATACTTAACGGGGCCCATCTTGAAGTGGTTGCGGATGTCGAACTCCAAAATAACATCCTCTCTCTCCTTTACAAGTCGCTCAATAACAGCAAACTGCGAAGCGTCGAGCTTGATATCGGGAACGGTGGGGAGTGTCTCGAAGGTGATGTTGGGATTCTTAACCACGCCCTTGTCGTAGAGTGCACGCATAGGGGGAGTGGCGGGCTGGATGATACCGAGAATACCCGCCTCGACCATCTGACGATAGAGGATTGCGGGGGGATTGTTGAGCTCTTTCAGGGGCTCGTTAGTGCCATTTGCACGGTTGCGAGCCTGAATCTCGCGGTTCTCGGCATTGATCTGCTCGTTCTCGGCAATAGCCTTAGCGCGTGCAGCATCGCCCTCGGCCGAGGAGTCGATGGCCCAGCCGTCGCTCTGGCTGCGGAGGAGTACCCAAGCACCTTTGAGCTTACCCTTTACGCGATTGAACTCGGCCTCGGTGCGAGGCTCCATCACTACGTGGCCACGCTCTACGCCGGTAGTACCCGAAGTGTAGGAGGGGGTTACAAAGTGGAGATGAGTGAAACCAGCATCGGCATTGAGAATCTTGCCAAACCAAGGGCCACGGTTGAAACCAACACCCATTGTGCCGGCTTCCTCAATCGAGACCTCCAGGCCCCAGCTCTCAAACTGCTTCGCTGCCCACTCGACAGCATTGTCATAGTTGTCGCCACCCACCATACGACCACCGAAGCGGTTGGTGAGGGTGCGGAGATGGGTCACGGTCTGGTTGTCGTTCTTAGCCATCTCGACGATTTTCTTCACTGCGGCACTCTGTGCCATAGCTCCCACGCTTATCAGCGCAGCGAGCAGGGTTAGTACAATTCGTTTCATAACTATCTGTTTTTGGTTCGTTTCTTCACGCTTGAGTGCATAAATGCTTTGCACTTAGAACAAAGATACTCTTTTTTCTCCGAAAAATAACATCTTGGCCGACTATTTAACAAATAATCTCCAACTTGTTGGTTTTTATCTCTGGTACTCTTTTTGCACTCTCTCCCTGTGACAACATTGTTTTACAGAACTTATATATTTAATAGGTATGAGTGGAATCACTAAACGTAACCAGAATTGGCTGCCCTCCATCTTCAACGACTTCTTCGACGGCGATTGGCCTGTGGCAACCCTCCCATCGCGTAGTACGACCCCTGCTATCAATGTGCGCGAGACCGACAAGGAGTATATGGTCGAGGTGGCGGCTCCCGGTATGAGTAAGGATGACTTCCGTGTCTGCATCGACGACAACAACTACCTCGTGCTCTCGGTAGAGAAGCAGTGCGAACACAAGAACAACGATAAGGAGGGGCGTTACCTCCGTCGTGAGTTCTACTGCTCCTCCTTCCGTCAGGCCATTGTACTCCCCGAAAATGTCGATAAGGAGAGGGTGGAGGCGAAGATGGATAGGGGTGTGCTCTGCATCACCCTGCCCAAGCACGAGCCAACCGAGAAGCGTGAAACACAACGCCAGATTGAGGTTAAGTAGCTCGTGTTTTAGGTGATTATGAATGACGGACGTGTGCAAAATTTACTGCTCACGTCCTTTTTTTGCTCTTTGGCGGTCGGGGAGTTTGTAAAACCAAAACAAAATCATAAATTTGTTTGTGTTTAACTCAACTCAAACAAACAGTAACTATGAAAATCTTTAAAATGATTGCCCTGGCAGCTGCTGTCTGCTTCGGCACTACCGTTTCCGCACAGGAGACCTTTACCGTAAAACTTAACGACTCGCCCCACGGCAAGGTTATCGTTACCCCCGCACTCCCCGCTGATGGCGTAGTAGCAGCAGGTACCGTATTGAAAGTTATCGCTACTCCCGATGCAGGTTGGGTGTTTGATAGCGGTTATGTAAGCCCTCAGAGCCGTTTTGGCTATGGCGCTTATACTGAGTATATGGCTCCCATCTTTGAGGTTAAGGTTGACAAGAATATGGCTATCGGCGCATCCTTTATGGAGGCTTGGCGTCTGGAAGGCCATAGAGTAATCAATGATGTTGTCTATGCAAAGCCCGGCGAGAAGATTCTGAAGTATGATGTATATATTCCCGAGGGTGCAAAGAACCTCCCCGGTATCGTTATCATCCATGGTGGTGGTTGGTCGAGCAACTGCGAGGATATTATGCGCGGTCTGGCTCGTGAGCTTATCAACGACGGCAAGTATGTAGTAGCAAGCATCGATTACCGCTGGATTAACAATGGCGACGGTGACGCTACTCCCAACACTATGGCAAACCTCATTGAGGACTGCTACGGTGCTATCCTCCACATCCAGGAGCACGCTGCTGACTATGGTATGGATCCCAACAACCTTGCAGTGACCGGTGATAGTGCAGGTGGTCACCTCTCGGCTTCGATGGCTACCCTTATCGAGCGTATTGGCGAGGGTGGTTTCGGTGTGCAGCCTGGCGTTTATGAGTTCAAGCCTACCTACCTCCCCGCAGGTATGACCACTGCTGCTGCTCGTGAGAGCCTGAAGGCTATCAAGGCTGCTGCTCCCAGCTACGGCGTATTCGATGTGGCTACTCTCGGTAGCTTTGTTCAGGGTCTTGACGATGAGGCTAAGAAGGCTGTTGCTCCTGTAGATAACGTGCCCGATGCTAAGGTGCGCAAAATCGCTCAGTGGCAGGTGCTCGGCACCCGCGATCCGCTGATTAAGCAGGGTCCTTGCCAGGCATACGTTGATGAGCAGAAGGCTAAAGGTCAGGAGGCTCACCTGGTGATGGTTGAGGGCGCAAGCCACGCTTTCTTCGATTGGAAGCCCGACCAGCAGACCAAGGATGTGTTTGCTCAGTATGGCGTGCCCTATGCTAAGCAGATGAAGGAGTTCTTTAACACCGTATTCTATAAGTAAAAGTTATCCGGTTTGTGAATTTCGCTCATCTCTCTCTTGTGGGCTGTTGCTGCATATTTGCACTGTATGTCATTTGAGAGATGCGAAATATTACAAATCATAGGGAGCTCTCAAAGTGAGCAAGTATAAATAAAAAGTTGTCTGCAATTTCTGTTGCAGACAACTTTTTGTTTAGGGGCATTACCCACCCCTTCCCGAATACTACTATCTATTATATTCTCGATAGGTATTTTACTCTCTATAATAAAAAAAAACTAAAATTCGGCTAAGCGGTCGAGGGCCATCTCAATCATTTGGCGCACAAATGGTTTGTAGTCGGTATTGGCGTTCTTGTTGATTCTCTGGGCAATAATGCAGCAGATGGTGCCACCCTTATGACCCATCAATGCAGCCAGACCAGCCAATGCCGAGGACTCCATCTCGTAGTTTGTTATGCGACGACCCTCATAGCGGAAGGCCTCAATCTTGGCGTTGAGGTCGGGGTCGGCAGGCTTGCAGCGTACCCAGCGACCCTGCGGGCCGTAGAAACCGGGAGCAGCAATGGTGATACCCTCGGTGGTGTGGTTGCGGAAGTGTTCCCAAAGTTCGGTCGAGGCATCGATAAAGTAGGGTGCGGGTAACTGCGGATTCCAGCCCGTATGCTCCACAAATGCCTTCTCAATCTCCAAGTCACATACCTCATCGCGACCGGCGTAGTAGTTGAGCAGACCATCAAAGCCAATCGAGGTGCGGGCAAAGACGGGCTCGCCAATCTCAATATCGGGCTGCAGTGCTCCCGAAGTGCCGAGGCGGAGGATGGTGAGTGTGCGGTGCTCCGGTTTTACGGTGCGGGTGGCGAAGTCTATATTTGCGAGCGCATCCAGCTCGGTCATAACCACATCGATATTATCGGTACCGATACCGGTTGAGATAACGCTCATACGGCGACCCTTATACGAGCCTGTCACTGTGCGGAACTCGCGGCTCTCCACGCGGCACTCAATAGCTGTGAAGTATGAGGCAACCATCTCAACACGACCCGGGTCACCAACAAGGATAACTATGTCTGCCAACTGCTCGGGCAAGAGGTGAAGGTGGAATATAGAGCCATCTTCATTAATAATAAGTTCCGAAGATTCAATTACTCTCATAGTGGTAAATGGTTAAAAAATTTTGTTAAAATTAAAGAAAAAATCTATATTTACAAACTGATTGACAAAACTTAGACAAAAGATATTTTATGACACTTATTAAATCTATCTCTGGTATTCGTGGTACCATCGGTGGCGGTGTGGGCGATAACCTGACACCTATCGACACCGTTAAGTTTACCACTGCATTTGCCAAACTTCTGGCCGAATATAATCCCGGAAAGCGTCTGCGTGTTGTAGTAGGTCGCGATGCACGCCTTTCGGGTGAGATGGTGGAGAACCTTGTTGTAGGTACTCTGCTCGGCTGTGGTGTTGATGTTATCAATGTGGGGCTTTGTACCACTCCTGGTGTGGAGGTGGCTGTTGTGGCTAAGGGTGCCGATGGCGGTATCATCCTCACTGCCAGCCATAACCCCAAACAGTGGAATGCACTCAAGCTTCTCGGCTCGGCAGGTGAGTTTCTGAGCGATGCGGAGGGTAAACGTGTGCTTGCGCTTGCTGAGAGCGACGACCTCACATACGCCCCGATTGACGAGATTGGCGTTGTGGAGGAGTGCTCCGACTTCAACGACGAGCATATCGAGAAGGTCTTGGCACTCGATTTGGTAGATGTTGAGGCTGTACGCAAGGCCGGCTTCAAGGTGGTTGTCGATGCTGTCAATTCGGTGGGTGGTGTTGTCATTCCCCGCCTGCTGGAGCGTATGGGTGTCGAGGTGGTTAAGATTAACTGCGAGCCTACCGGTCAGTTTGCTCATAACCCTGAGCCTATCCCCGAGAATCTCACCGAGATTAGCGAGGTGGTGCGCACCGAGGGCGCCGACCTGGGTGTAGTTGTTGACCCCGATGTTGACCGTCTGGCACTTGTGCAGGAGAGTGGAGAGATGTTTGGCGAGGAATATACCCTGGTCGCTGTTGCTGACTATGTGCTGAGCCACACTCCCGGCTCTACGGTCTCCAATCTCAGCTCGTCGCGTGCATTGAGGGATGTGACCGTGGCTCGTGGTGGTAGTTACGAGGCGGCTGCTGTTGGTGAGGTAAATGTTGTTGCCAAGATGAAGGCTACGGGTGCTGTGATTGGTGGCGAGGGTAATGGCGGTGTTATCTACCCCGCTTCGCACTATGGACGAGATGCGTTGGTAGGTGTGGCACTCCTGCTGACTCACTTGGCAAAGAGTGGCAAGAAGATGTCGGAGCTGCGTGCAGAGTACCCCGAGTACTACATCTCGAAGAACAAAATCGAGCTTACTCCCGAGATTGATGTTGATAAGGTGTTGTGGGAGATTCGCAATCGCTACACCGACTACAACGTTACCGATATTGATGGTGTGAAGGTCGACTTTGAGGAAGGTTGGGTGCATCTGCGCAAGTCGAACACCGAGCCTATCATCCGCATTTACAGCGAGGCGCACTCCACCGAGGAGGCAAACAAAATGGCACAAGGAATTATTAACGAGATAAAAGATATCTGTAACTTATGGTAAAAAATTATATTGAGCAGAATAAGGATCGCTTTCTGAGCGAACTCTTTGAACTTTTGAGAATACCTTCTATCAGCGCACAGCCTTCGCTCCACAAGGGCGATATGGTGCGTGCTGCTGAGTGGTTGCGCGAGAGCCTCCTGAAGGCTGGTGTGGATAGGGCAGAGGTTATGCCCACAGAGGGCAATCCCGTAGTCTTTGCAGAGAAGATTATCGACCCCGCAAAACCCACCGTGGTTGTCTATGGCCACTACGACGTTATGCCCGTAGATCCTATCGAGCAGTGGAATACCGAGCCATTTGAGCCCGTGGTTAAGGATAACCGTATCTGGGGTCGTGGTGCTGACGATGATAAGGGTCAGCTCTTTATGCACGCCAAGGCTTTTGAGGCACTTGTGGCTACTGACTCGCTCACCTGCAACGTGAAGTTTATGCTCGAAGGCGAGGAGGAGATTGGCTCGGAGAGCCTATATAAGTGGTGCGAGGAGAACAAGGAGCTTGTTGCCGGCGATGTTATCCTCATCTCCGATACAAGTATGATTGCCTGGGATATCCCCTCGATTACCTGCGGTTTGCGCGGCTTGACCTATATGCAGGTTGAGGTTACAGGTCCTGACAAGGATTTGCACTCGGGACTCTATGGTGGTGCTGTGGCAAACCCCGCAAATGTTCTGGCCGAGATGATTGCCTCGCTTGTTGATGAGAAGGGTCATATCACCATCCCCGGCTTCTACGACGATGTGCGCGAACTCTCGGCAGAGGAGCGCGAGGAGTTCAACAAAGCACCCTTCTCGAAGGAGAACTATATGAAGGGTGTAGGTGTCGAGGAGTTGGCAGGTGAGGAGGGCTATACCACCCCCGAGCGTACCGGTGTGCGTCCCACACTCGATGTGAACGGTATGTGGAGTGGCTACATTGGCGAGGGTACCAAGACCATCATCCCCTCAACTGCCTCTGCTAAGATTTCGATGCGCCTTGTACCTCATCAGGACTATGAGAAGATTGCCGAACTCTTCGAGGCTCACTTCCGCGCTATTGCACCTCCCACCGTCAAGGTTGACGTGAAGTTCCTCCACGGCGGTGCTCCTTATGTTTCGCCTACCGACCTGAAGGCATATCAGGCAGCTGCCTCGGCTGTTGAGCAGACCTTTGGTCGTCGCCCCCTGCCTTTCTACTCGGGTGGTAGTATTCCTATTGTTAGCCACTTTGAGAAGGCACTCGGTATGAAGTCGATTCTGCTTGGCTTCGGATTGTCGTGCGATGCTATTCACTCGCCTAACGAGAGCTTCGGATTGGATAACTTCTATCGCGGAATAGAGACCATTGCAGCCTTCTATAAGTACTTTGCAGAGTAACTTAGGCTCTAGGGTGGTGAAAAAATGTGAGAATTTATAGTGGTTTTTTATATCTGTGGCAGAGATTGAACAATTTTTTGCTTGATTTTTAAAAACATATTTATAAATTTGTAGTAGTGAAAATCGACTTGTGCGGGTGAAATGGTGAATTGATGGCTTGTCGGTTCCCGAAATTGGAAGTACATTTTAGATATAAAGACTTCAAACAAAGTAAAAAACCTTTAACTAAAACTTATTTAACTATGAAAAAACTATTGGTTCTTGCTTCGGCTCTGATTTTGTCGCTGGGCCTTAGCGCACAAGAGTTGGGTAACTTCGTAGGCATCCGTAATGCCGTATCGCCCGAGATGAAAGATGGTAAGTTGACTCTCCGTCTGGCTGCACCCTACGCAACCCGCGTACAGCTTAATGGCGGTTTCCTGGCTAACGGTGCTGTGGATATGACTCGTAACGACCAGGGTGTTTGGGAGTATTCGTTGGATATGCCCGCTCCTGAGCTCTACACCTACAACTTCGTTGTTGACGGTGTTTCGGTTAACGACCCCGCAAACGTACTGCAGCAGCGTGACGGTACCCGCTACCTGAGCATCCTTATCGTTCCCGGTGAGTTCACTGAGAACTATTATGAGGCTAACCAGCGTGGTAACCTGACTAAGGTATGGTATGACAGCCCCACTCTGGGTCTGAACCGCCGTATGTATGTTTACACTCCTTATGGCTATGACGATGCTAAGAACAAGAAGGTGAAATATCCCGTTCTCTACCTGCTCCACGGTGGTGGTGGCGACGAGGATGCTTGGAGCAATATGGGTCGCGCTTGCCAGATTATGGACAACCTCATTGAGAAGGGTCTTGCTGAGCCTATGCTGATCGTTATGCCTAACGGTAACGCTAACCAGACTGCAGCTTCGCCCTTGCAGATTGCTAACAAGCAGGGTCAGTCGCAGCCTAACGCTTACGTTAAGTCGTTGGCTGAGGATATCGTTCCTTACATTGAGAGCCACTACCGCGTAATCGCTAAGAAGTCGGCTCGCGCTGTCGGCGGTCTGTCGATGGGTGGCGGTCACACTACCGCTGTTACCGGTCTCTATCCCGATATGTTCGACTACATTTGCCCCATGAGCTGTGGTATGAGCGACACTCCTGAGAACCGTGCTGCATTGCAGGGTATCAAGAAGGCTGGTTACAAGCTCTACTGGGTAGGTTGCGGTGATGACGACTTCGCATATCCTGGTACTCAGGTTATGGACAAGATGTTGACCGAGCTTGATATGCCTCACACTATGTTCATCAGCGACGGTGGCCACACTTGGAGCAACTGGCGTTACTACCTGAACACTGTTGGTCAGCTGTTGTTCAAATAGGAAAAGTTCCTAAAATAGAATAGAGGGGTTGTCTGTGAATTTCACAGACAACCTTTTTTTTGCTCTCGACTCCCGCAATGGAAGGAATGGTCGGAGAGTGGAAAAGCTTTGAGAGAGTAAAAAAAAAGTTGTCTGCAACATCTGGTTGCAGACAACTTTTCTTGTTAGCAGAGGCGGGAGATAAGTAGCCTCGCTCAGCTATCGCCTATTTGTAATCTTGCGTTATACAATGCCTTGTGCCATCATTGCATTGGCCACTTTCATAAAGCCTGCGATGTTTGCACCCTTGACATAGTTGATATAGCCATCCTCCTCGGTGCCATACTTGATGCAGGTCTCGTGGATATTGTTCATAATCGAGCGCAGGTTCTTGTCCACCTCCTCGCGGCTCCACTTCAGACGCATAGAGTTCTGTGTCATCTCCAAGCCTGAGGTCGATACACCACCGGCATTCGAGGCCTTGCCGGGTGAGTAGAGAATCTTAGCCTTCTGGAACGCCTCGATAGCCTCGGGGGTCGAGGGCATATTAGCACCCTCGGCTACGCAGGTACAGCCGTTAGCCAGAAGCATAGCTGCCTCTTCGCCATTGAGCTCGTTCTGGGTAGCGCAGGGGAGTGCGATGTCGCACTTAATCTTCCAGGGACGCTCGCCCTCAAAGTACAGAGCATTGGGGTAGTGCTCCGCATACTCGCGGATGCGACCACGGTAGATGTTCTTCAGCTCGTAGATATACTCCCACTTCTCGGCATCGATACCGTCGGGGTCGTAGATAAAGCCGTTGGAGTCACTCATAGTAACCACCTTGCCACCCAACTCAATAACCTTCTTTGCAGCATACTGAGCCACATTACCCGAGCCACTCACACACACAGTTTTACCTTCAAAACTCTCTCCTCGGGTTGCAAGCATTGCCTCGGCGAAGTAGCACAAGCCGTAGCCTGTAGCCTCAGGACGCAGAGGCGAGCCACCCCAATCGAGGCCCTTGCCTGTCAGTACGCCTGTAAACTCGTCGCGGATGCGTTTATACTGACCATAGAGGTAGCCAATCTCACGGCCACCCACACCGATATCGCCTGCAGGAACATCGGTATCTGCGCCAATATGGCGATAGAGCTCAGTCATATAGCTCTGGCAGAACTTCATAACCTCCATATCGGACTTGCCCTTGGGGTTGAAGTCGGAACCGCCCTTACCGCCACCCATAGGAAGAGTGGTGAGGGAGTTCTTGAAGGTCTGCTCAAATGCAAGGAATTTCAGGATACCGAGATTGACGCTCGGGTGAAAGCGGATACCGCCCTTATAAGGGCCAATCGCGCTATTCATCTGCACGCGATAGCCACGGTTAATCTCAACCTCGCCCTTGTCGTTAATCCAGGGCACACGGAATATTACTACACGCTCAGGCTCGGCGATGCGCTCCAAAATCTTCATCTTGCGCAGATGGGGGCTTGCTATCATGTGAGGTGCAAGACTCTCGACAACCTCGCGTACTGCCTGATGGAACTCCTTCTCGCCTGGGTTCTTTGCAATGATTTCGGCCATGAAATCATCTACATACTTTTTCTCCTCATTTGTCATAACCTAACTCGTTTTTACTGTTTGTGTGTGAAATGCTCTCGCACGGAGAACAAAAGTGTTATATGTCTCAAAAATAATTTTTTCTCAATTAATTTGCAATAGATATGCAATTTTAGCCCCTAAATAGTGGCGATAATGGTAAAAAATATGCATAAACCAAAAAGTTTATGCATATTCTATAACTATTGTATATCTCCAATCTCCCACATACCGCCCGGGCCAAAGATATTGTCGAGCCAGGTATCGAGTAGGTTGGTGCGCAGTGCCACATCGAGTATCGTAAATCGGCGACGGATATATACTGCCCTGCGGAAACTCTCTCTCAGTCGGGTGCGGGTGATGCCAATCTGGCGAGGCATTGTAGGTGCACCGACAAGTGCCAGGCGGCGGGTGACCTCCGCAAAGGGGATGAGCTGTTTGCTCAGTCGCTCGCGAATCTCAGGCCATTTTAGTTTCAGCATTGTCAGCTGGCGACGCAACAGACGACGCGAGATATGTTTTGCCATAGTCTCCGTTACGGCAATACCCATAAAGTCCGAGTCGTCGAACATCTGTCGCACCTCCTGTGCCTGGTCTTCGGCCTCGGGCCACGCCTCGACAGCGGCCTCTACATCGAAGTTGGAGAAGTCGGTGTGGAGCAGCTGGTCGTAGAGCGCAGTTACAGCCAACATACCGATACTTACCTTGAAGCCGTGCGAAGGGGTATGACCCTCGAAGGTGTGTTTCTCCATATCCCAAAGGTGGCTGAACTGGTGCTCAGCACCCGATGCGGGGCGCGACGAGCGTAAACCCTGCATAGCAAAACCACCCAACACCAATCCCTCAACAAGGGACTCTATGGCGTTAAGCTCGCCCTGCTGGATACCCTTCGGGTCTTTGAGCGAGTGGATAAGTCCGTCCTGGATAATCGACCAATAGAAGGGGTCGATATGCTCAACACCCAGCTCATCTGCCAAAATCCAGTCCGCTCCGGCAGTAATCTTTGCAAAGAGGTCGGCATAGCCTGCTGCGGTGAGCGACGAGGGGGCCTGAGCGATGATTGCCGTGTCGGCCAGGATAGCCTTAGGTGCGGAGCACTCGAAGTCCTTCTTCTCGCCGTTGTAGGTGATGGAGGCTCCGTAGGCTGTGTAGCCATCCATAGAGGCGGCAGTGGCAACACACATATATCGCTTACCGTTACGGTAGGAACAAATCTTTGTCAGGTCGTTGATTGTGCCTGCACCCACAGCAACGGGGATAGCACGAGTGCGCGACAGGCGGGCGTCGAGTTGAAGTACATAGGTGAACTCGGCATAGAGGTTAGGGTCGGTGAAGATGAAGGGCTCGTCCTGCTCCACACCTGCTGCGGTGAGTGCCTCGGCAACCTTTATGCCCACCTTCTCATAGGTAGAGTCGTTCGAGATTATGATAGCCTTTCTGCCGGGGAACTGCTCCTTGAACATTGCGCCCACCTCGCCAATGATGTTGGGACCAATGGCAAGAGCCTTGGTCTGATTGGCAACCGAAAGAGCCTTCTCGATTCTATCTTGATTACTCATGTGCTTTGTGCTTGGTAACTAACTTGTTGCTACGACTTGCTATCGCCAGACCCTGCTATCGGCCACACAAACAGTCGGCAATACAATGTGAGTGGCTGATTGATAGATAGTTGGCTAACAACTGAGCAACATTTTCCATCACAAATATACTATATTTGATTGAAAAAACGATTTTTTTACAATGATTTTCAGCTCCTCTCGCTACAAAACAGAGAAAATAGGCTGCACATCCCACGGCAATTCATTGATGTGCAGCCTATTATGTAAGAACGTTCTATTGGTCGGCAGTTGTGTTCTGCCATTTCCGACCGTGTGGATAATTCGCTATTTATGCGACTCGATAAAGTATTTCTGACTCTTTATCAGGTTGCGCGATTGGAGTACCATAGTCTTGGTCTCGTTGAGGATGTTCAGGTAGAGCATACTCGCCTTGGTGCTGGTCGAGCGTGTCTTGATGCGGCGCAGCTGATTCTTGATGGCATCCGCAATCATCTCGAAGAGGTTATCACGCATAGTAAGTACCTCGTCGAGGTCGCCAAACTCGTTGGTCTTCAACATATTGTTGATGCTGTCGTAAATCTTCGACACCTCCTTGTTAATCATCAGCAAATCCTCCACCTGCTCCTGGCTCATACCTCGGTGGTTGTTGTCGATATGCTCAAAGCAGGGACGGGTGATATGAACAAGCGACTTGGTCATCTCACTCATATAATCGACCACCTGCACATAGTAGTGACCTGTGTTGATATAGTTCTTCTCCAACTTCTGGATGGCAGGCATCACCTCATACTTGCGCTCACGAGCCACATAGAAGAGGTTGTTGGCGCGACGCACAAGCGAGCGCAATCTCGGACGATCCTCGGCAAGGGTTGCCTCGATGGTCTGCTTATAGATGTCGGTGGTCTCCTCCATAGTGTGGCTAATCTCGGCAATCAGAGCAGGCACAACACCCTCCTCATTCGAGAAGATGTTCTCCTGATGCTTCGCCTCCTCCTTGCCTGCCTCTCTCTTCTTGCGGATAGAGTCGCGGAAGAGCAGGAAACCGCAGAGCAGAGTGATAAGGATAATGGCAATAGTGCCACCCCACAAGAGCAGGTAGGTGACTACCAGCGCAATAAGGAAGGCTATGAGGGCGGTCATAAACCAGCCCGAGATGACGGTGAATACGCCTGTGATGCGATATACGGCACTCTCGCGACCCCACGCCTTATCGGCAAGCGACGAACCCATAGCAACCATAAAGGTAACATAGGTGGTCGAGAGGGGGAGTTTAAGCGAGGTGGCAAGAACAATCAGAATAGAGGCGGTGGTCAGGTTGACACTTGCACGCACCATATCGAAGTTAGCCCTATTCTCGCGGCTCACCTTCGAGGGCATAAAACGCCTGTTGATGGCCTCCTGCATCTTCTCGGGAGCATTGCGGATATACCAGTTGTTCATATTCATCGCAGCACGCACGATGGCACGCGATACGGCTGTGGAACCAAAACGCTCGGGACCCTCGTCCTGCGATGCGAGGTTAATCTCGGTTTCGCTCACCTTCTGGGTCTTCTTCGAGGTGAAGAGGGTGAGGACCATAATCACACCCGCAATCACAAGGTAGATATAGTTCGCCTTGACAGGCTCGCTCAGCATACCCATCAGAGTATCCTCAGTGCCACCCATAGAGCGAATGATATTATAGGAGTCGATACCAGCAATAGGTACACCGATGAAGTTCACCAGGTCGTTACCGGCAAATGCCAACGCCAGAGAGAAGGTACCTGCAAGGATGGTGATTTTGAGGATATTGACACCCAAGCGCTGCAAGAGGAACATCAGCACGGAGCAGATAGCCCAAGTGGCGAAAATCGAGAGGCTGAGGTTGTGCTCCACCATTGCGTAGAAATCGGCACTGATGACACCCGAGCTCTTCAACCCTTTGAACAGAGCAAAGTAGATGATTACGGTAAAGGCAATGCCACACCACAGCGCACCGAACTTACGAAACAACTTCTCGTAGTCGAAAGTAAAGACCAATCGGCTGATAAACATCACAATAGTACCCGACACAAAGGCGATGGCCACCGAGGCCAAGATGCCACCTACAATGGCAAGCGCCTTGCCTGAGTTGATGAATTGCGAGAGGCTCGCAAGGGTGAGCGTGGGGTCCTGACTGATACGGACACTGGCCACAGCGATCGCCGCACCCAGCAGACCAAATACCAACGACACAGTGGTCGAGGTGGGCATACCCAGCGAGTTGAAGAGGTCGAGCAGGATGACATTGGCGAACATAACACCGAGGAACAACATCATCACATCGTTGAAGGTGAAGACCTCGGGGTGGAACACACCGCTACGCGCCACCTCCATCATGCCGCTACTCGTCAGAGCACCAACCATAATACCCACCGCCGCCACCGAGAGGATGACCTTGCGGGGAGCAGCCTTGGAGCCAATAGCCGAGTTGAGAAAATTGACGGCATCGTTGGTGACACCAACAGTCAAACCACTGACCGCCAAAAGCACCAGCACAACCAAAATAAAGATATAAATACCGCTCATACGGTCCTGAGAAATAGATTTATAGGGTTAAAATAACGCTTGTTTCTTCATAAATAGCGTGGCCTACACGCACAAAAAACCGCGCAAAAATAACCCCTTTTCCCTAAACCTCCCAACATCAAAACAATTGTTAACAATTATTTAACCATCGTAGATGGGTTTCTATTGAGGGATGTGGTTGGGGGTTGTGCTCGGTGTGCCTCCGTACTGAGGTTGGTGGGGATTGGGGACGAAACCATCGTAGATGGGTTTCTATTGAGCATCTCAGATGCGTTTCTATTGAGGGATGTGGTTGAGGATTGTGCTCGGTGTGCCTCCGTACTAAGGTTAGTGGGGATTGGGGACGAAGCCATCTCAGATGCGTTTCTATTGAGGGATGTGGTTGGGGATTGTGCTCGGTGTGCCTCCGTACTAAGGTTAGTGGGGATTGGGGTAGAGCTGGTAGAATGAATAGGGAATTTAAGGAGTGTAGGGAGATTAGGGGAAATTCTTAAACTCACTAAACTCATTAAACTCACTAAACTCCTTAAACTCCCTACTATCCCTACTCTCTCTAAATCTTTTCTTTCCTTATTTTATCCCTTTGAGGGCTCCTTTGATTGCCTCCTCGACTGAGGCGGAGGGGTTGTCTTTGAGGGTGGCGGTTACGGCCTTTTCGCTCACTGCTTTGGGGAAGCCGAGCATAGTGAGTGCAGCCACGGCTTCGCCGAAGATTGCCGAGTGGGTGGTGCGTCCCGGTATGGCGGTGGCTATATCTTCTGTGCTGAGGCCGAACATCTTATCTTTGAGTTCGACGATGATCTTCTGTGCTGTTTTGAGTCCGAGTCCCTTGACATTTTTGAGCAGGGCGGCATTCTCGGTGGATATTATATTGCTGAGTTCCTGTGGCGAGTAGGTGGAGAGAATGGTGCGTGCCGTGTTGCCTCCCACGCCCGATACGCTGATGAGCAGACGGAATATCTCGCGCTCGCCCTTTGATGCAAAGCCGAAGAGGGTCTGCGAGTCCTCCTTGACCACGAAGTGGGTGTAGAGCCTTGTGCGCGAGGCCTTTTCGATAGCGGTGTAGGTTTGGAGTGATATGTTCATCAGATAGCCCACCCCCGAAGAGGTGCCGATAACCACCTGTGCGGGTGATAGTTCTTCGATTATGCCTTCGATAAATTCGTACATTGCTCAGGGTGCAGATTAAAGTTTTGACAAAGGTAGGATTTTTTTGCCGATTTTCTTTGGGGCGAGAAAACTTTTTTGGTTTGTGGGTAGAAGGTAAAGAAAAATTGTATATCTTTGCAAAGTTTTACCCGAAGGGGTTAGGAAACAGACAACAACAAATAATTAAACACAAACAAATAGAACAAAATGAAAAAAGTTATCTTTTCGGTCGTTGCGATGCTCTTTGCGCTGACCGCTTGCAACCAGGGTGCTCAGCCTGCATCGGAGTCGGCAGAGCCCGCTGTGGCTTCGACATTGACCGGACGTATTGCCTATGTAAACATTGACTCGCTCGTTGCGGGTTACGACCTGGCTATCGACTTGCAGACCGCATTTGAGAGCAAGGCAACCAAGCTTGACAACGACCTGGCGTCGAAGAGCCGTTCGTTGGAGCGTGGCTTGGCGGACTATGAGGAGAAGATTACCAAGGGTCTTGTAACTCGTTCGCAGGCTGCCGAGTTGGAGGAGAAGCTCACCAAGCAGCAGAACGACTTTATCGCTCAGCGTGATGCAGCTGTTCAGCAGCTTGCAGAGGAGGAGGCTGTGATGCAGAATCAGATTTTCTTCGGCATCAGCGACTACATCAAGGAGTACAACAAGACCGCAGGTTATGATATGATTCTCACCACCTCGATTACCGGTCCTATTCTCGATGCTAATGCAGAGCTGGATATCACCGCTACTATCCTCAAGGGTATTAACGATAAGTACGCTGCTGAGAAGAGCGCAAAGTAGTCCTCTCTGAGGTGACTGATTGTTATTAAGAGGGTACTCTCCATTCGGGGGTATCCTCTTATTTTTTTTGTCTGTTGTTGGGTGTTGTTTGTGAAAAAGATGTAACTTTGTAGATTGAGGAATTTTATTTACCAACCCGCAAATTGTAATGAGCAGAATTAAGGAGTTTTGGACAAAGGTCTTTGGTGCGCGTTTGTCGCCCGCCTTTTTGGTGATGTTGGGTCTCTCGGCTCTGATGTGGTATCTATCGAAGCTCGACTATACCTACACGGCTGAGGTGCCTGTTACTATCCGCTACGAGGGGGATAAGTATCGTGTGATGTGTATGGCCGAGGGTACGGGTCGTCAGATTGTCGGCTACCGTTGGTTTGCTCACCGTGCTCTCGCTCTCGACACTTCGAAGGTGGTGCTGCTGCCTGTGGAGGGTAAGGATGGCTATTACTCGATTGAGCCTACCTCGTTGCAGAATTTTATCTCGGTGCACAATGCCGACCTGCGTATAATCTCTATTGGCACTACCCCCGAACTAAGGTTGGAGGATAATCGCTAAGAGGTATGGTACGATTGGGTGTTACGGGAGGTATCGGCAGTGGCAAGAGTGTTGTTTGTAGGCTCTTGCAGATGCTTGGCGTGGCTGTCTATGACAGTGACAGCCGAGCTAAGTGGCTGATGGTACACTCGGAGGCTCTGCGTGATAGGCTGTGCGAAAGATTTGGCCAGGAGATATACGAGGGCGGTGTGTTGCAGCGCAGGGTGCTTGCCGAGCGAGTCTTTTCGGATGCAGAGGCACTTGCTGCGCTCAATGCTATTGTACATCCTGCTGTGGCTGAGGATTTTTGTTTATGGTCGGCCGAGCGTGAGGCGGAGGGTGCAGATATAGTGGTGCTGGAGAGTGCCATATTGCTGAGTAGCGGGTTTGACAGGTTTGTCGATAGATGTGTTGCGGTGGTTGCTCCCGAGGAGTTGAGGGTGGCGCGTGCCGTGGCGCGCGATGGTGCGGCCAGGGAGCAGATTGAGGCTCGCATTGCTGCGCAGATGAGCCAGGAGGAGGTCGCCAGCAGGTGCGACTATGTGATTGTAAATGACCAAGAGAGTATGCTCTGGCCACAGGTGCTGAGCCTTGTGGAGGAGTTGCGATAGATTGATATATGAGCCTGAGCCATAGAGAGATAATGGGTATCGTAAACCTCACCGATGACTCCTTCTTTGCAGGGAGCCGAGTTGGTGTGGATGGTGTTGCCGAGCGTGTTGCGCAGATGGTTGCCGACGGAGCCGACATTATCGACCTGGGTGGTTGCTCTACCCGTCCTGGTGCTGAGCAGGTGAGCGAGGAGCAGGAGTGGCAGAGGATTGAGGGGGCGTTGGAGAGCCTTGTTCAGAGGGAGTGTCGATTGTCGATAGACACCTACCGTGTGGGTGTTGCCGAACGAGCTTTGCAGAGGCGCGACGGATTGATTATCAATGATGTGTCGGGTGGCTCGGAGGCTATGTTCGAGTTGGTCGGTGGGTGTGATGCCGAGTATGTTCTTACCCACTCGATTGATGCGGAGCGTGGTGCTTCGGTGGTGGCGGATGATGCCGAGATTGTAAGCCGTGTGTGCCGATTCTTCGAGAAGAGGCTCTCTGTCTTGCAGCGATATAATGCACGGAGGATAATCCTTGATGTGGGTATCGGGTTCTCGGGGAGTGTGGAGAATGATTTCAGGCTGTTGGGTGGTCTGAGCGAGGTCGCTCGATTTGGCTTGCCGGTGTTGGTGGGTGTGAGTCGAAAACGTCTTGTGTGGCAGACCATTGAGGCAAGTGCCGAGGAGGCTTTGGGTGGCTCTCTGGTGCTCGGCTGGCAGGCACTGATGGGTGGGGCGACAATTTTACGCACACACGATATAGCCCCCACAAGGCAAATGTTTAAAATTTTTGAAAGATATAAAGCGTTGAACGGATGATAACAGTTAGGGATATACACAAGAGTTTCGGCTCGTTGGAGGTGTTGCGCGGAGTGAGTTTCGATATCGAGCGTGGCAGTGTGGTGAGTATTGTCGGTGCGAGTGGTGCGGGCAAGACCACTCTGTTGCAGATTATGGGTACTCTCTCGCGTGCCGACAGGGGCGAGGTGTTGATTGATGGGGTGGCTACTGAGAAGCTTAACGATAACGACCTCTCGGTTTTCCGCAATCGTCGTATCGGCTTTGTGTTTCAGGCACACAACCTGCTGCCTGAGTTTACGGCTCTGGAGAATGTATGCATACCTGGCTTTATTGCCGGCCGAGATAGGGAAGAGGTTGAAGCACAGGCTGTTGAGTTGTTGCGTGGGCTCGACCTGTCGGATCGTGCAATGCACAAGCCTGCTCAGATGTCGGGTGGTGAGCAGCAGCGTGTTGCTGTGGCTCGTGCCCTGATTAACCAGCCGGCGGTATTGCTTGCCGATGAGCCGTCGGGCAACCTCGACACCCATAATCGCCGTGAGCTGCATCGCCTCTTCTTCGAGCTTAGGGAGCGTACGGGGCAGACTGTGGTGATTGTAACCCACGATGAGGAGCTGGCATCCTCCACAGACCGTACCCTGCGCCTTGTGGATGGAGTTCTTGTGAACGAGTAGCCTATGAATACCAATGAGTTAAGGGAGATTCTTGATGATCTCCACGACAGATATAATCGCCCCGAATTTATCGAGAGCGACCCGATATCCATCCCACACCTCTTCTCTGAGCGTGGCGATAGGGAGGTGAGTGGCTTCCTTACCGCAACCATCGCTTGGGGCAACCGTAAGGCAATCCTGAAGAGTGCCCGCCGTATGATGGAGTTTATGGAGTGGCAGCCCGAGGCCTTTGTGAAAGGTGCTTCGGCTGAGGAACTTGATTGCTTGGAAAGATTTGTCCATCGTACATTCAACGGCACCGATTTTCGTACTTTTGTCCTGGCTCTGCGCAGGTTGTACGAGGTGTCGGGAGGTATCGGTAACTTTGTGGAGGAGAGTTATTTGCGCACGGAGGATATGCGTTTGGTGCTGGCCGAACTCAGGCAGGAGTTCTTCGCCTTGGACCACCCGCAGCGTAGCGAGAAACACCTCTCCTCGATTGCCAAGGGGGCTTCGTGCAAGAGGCTTAATATGTATTTCCGCTGGATGGTGAGAAGGGATAACCGAGGTGTCGATTTTGGTCTTTGGGAGAAGATACCCGCCTCGGCACTCTATCTCCCGCTGGATATCCATAGCGGTAATGTGGCGCGTGGCCTGGGGCTGCTGGAGCGCAAGCAGAACGATTGGCGTGCTGTGGAGGAGGTGACAGACAAACTGCGTCAGTTCGACCTGTCGGACCCTGTGAAATATGATTTTGCCCTCTTCGGTGCGGGTGTTTTCCGAGGAGCAAATATCGAGTAGAGGATGGAGAGATTTGCATTTAAGCAGTTCAGCGTTGAGCAGTCGGGTGCGGCTATGAAGGTCGGCACAGATGGTGTGTTGCTGGGTGCTTGGGTGGGGCTTTCGGCTGATACTAAGCGTGTTTTGGATGTAGGTACGGGTACAGGACTCTTGGCGTTGATGGTGGCTCAGAGAGCCTCAGAGGCGCAGATTGTGGCTGTTGAGATTGAGCCTCAGGCGGCAGAGCAGGCGAAGGTGAATGTAGCCACTTCGCCCTGGGCGGAACGGATTGAGGTGGTCTGTGCCGATGCCAAGGAGTATCGCTCGGAGCAGAAGTTCGACCTTGTGATATCCAACCCTCCCTACTTTACCGCCTCGCTTCACTCCCCCGATGCGGAGCGCAATCTGGCACGCCACACCGATACTCTCTCGCTGGGTGCTTTGTGTTCTGTGGCGGTGCGACTGTTGAGTGACAATGGCAGGTTGGCTGTTGTCTTGCCCGCTGATTGTGAGCGCAGTATCCGTATGGCGGCGATAGGTGCGGGTCTGCATCCCACCCGCCTTTGTCGGGTGCGTACCTCCTCGGCCAAACCGCCTAAGAGGATTCTGATGGAGTTCTCCCGCACGGGTGGCGATGAGGAGCAGAGCGAACTTGTGATGAGTCACAAGGGCGAGCCTACGGAGGAGTATGTGGAACTAATCCGCGAATTTTATTTAAAGTATTAGTTTTTTTCCTTATCTTTGGATAATTCAAATTGTCGATAATTAACGGCAATGGTTAAGTAGAAAAGGATTGAATAAAATTGTATAAAAAATGAGCAAAAAATTGTTACTTGCTGTGGCGGTGCTCTTTGCGTCGGTTGCACTCTCTGCCCAGAATATTAAAATCTCGCCCGTAGGCCTTGTAGCCAATGGCGATGAGTTGGTCTATTACAATCCCACGACCACCCTCACCGTGGATTTGTGTGTTGTGCACGAGGTGACCGTTCCCGGCCCTTATGCTCGCTATGCGCAGCGATATTTCGGTGCTGTTGCTCCCTTGTCGGAGAAGAATAGCTGGAAGCTGGAGAGCGCAGCCATCTACTACACCGACTCCGAGGGTGTCGATGCTCCTGCACCTCTGCCCGCGGCTGAGGCTGACTATCCCGACCACCTCCACTCTGCGGTGGGCTTTGTCGATGTTCTCCCCGACCGTACCTCTGCCGCTATGAAGAACGATGAGGAGATGGCTGCTGAGACCGCAGCCGCAATCTTCTCGTTGCGTCAGGCTCGCTTGGAGCTGATTACTGCCCGTGCGGGTGAGAATGTCTTTGGCGCCGGTCTGGAGGCTGCTCTGGCGGAGATAGACCATATCGAGAACGAGTATCTGTCGCTCTTCTTCGGCAAGCAGTATAGCGAGAAGATGTGGCGTCGCTACACGGTGGTTCCTGCCGAGGGCGAGGCTACACACGTTGTCTGCCGTCTGTCGGAGAGTGCCGGTCTGGTGGATAGTAGCGATCTGAGCGCATCGCCTGTGGTTGTCGATTTCCGTCCCAAGGGTGTGGCTCAGGATGTTATCCCTCCTCTGCCTGTTGTAGATACTAAGCGTGGTGCTGTGGCTCCCGCTACCCGTCAGGTGAGAGTTGCCGAACTGGTCGATTGCCGTGTTATGTCGGGTCGCACCGTGCTTGCTGAGCGTACTCTGCCTATCTATCAGTTGGGTGTTACTGCCGAGGTTGTCAAGTAATGCACCTGTCTGCCGAGATAATCGAGAGAAAGAACGAACTGCTCCTCACCCTGCGTCGAGAGATGAATGGTGCGGTGGCTGGCTCTATGCGCGATGGCGGTATCGAGTATGGCCTCAATTTCGGGGTGAGCGTGCCTACCATCCGCAGTGTGGCTTCGCGCTATGCGGGTGATAACGAGTTGGCCTCGGAGGTGTGGAAGAGCGGTGTGAGGGAGTTGCGCCTTGCGGGACTCTTTATCGCTACGCCGGAACTGCTTGCCGAGGAGTCTTGGAGTGGGGCGGTGGATACCTTCGAGGTGGCCGAGAACTATGTGTGGTCGCTCTCGCGCTCGGAGGCTGCTCTGCGCAGTGTTGTGGCTCGCCTTGCGGGGAGTGCCCGCATCCTCGACCGCTATATGACTCTGCTTGCCTATGCCCGCAGGGCGCATTGGTTCTCTGCCGAGGAGGTGGAGCGTGCCTGCCGTGAGGCCGAGTGTAGCTCTGAGCCTGCCCTGCAAAGGGTTGCCGAGAATCTGCGCATAATCCTGGAGGGGTAGGGTGGGCAGTGCCCGATGAGTTATAAGAGCGACCGCTGGTTGCTCTTTTTTTTGTGGCCGTACTATATATAGGTATGGTTTTTTATGTTTTTTGTCTATATTTGCATACAGAAAGTGTACCCTCACTTCGCAATATAAGTATTGACCCTGATGATGATGTAAGAGGTGGTCGGTGTAATGCACTGACTTACAGTGAGTTAAGTTTGTCGGGGGGGGGTATTTTTGCTTCCCAACTTCAAATTTATTTTCTTGTCATTCCGGGTTTTTTACTGTGGTGATACTCTTTCGGCATTTGCTTTTGCTGGGCGAGTGTTGCTATTTTGTTGTTGAAATTTATACTAAAAATTACAAATATTTTAAAAAACTTAAATGATGAACAAAATGAATTATTCTGCTCCCTCGATCGAGGTTGTCGAGGTGGCTGTTGAGGCAGGTATTGCACAGACCGGTAGTGGTGAAGGTGGTAATCTGAATCCATTCTAACGTAAATATCCAACTTTTAAATAATATTTAAGATGAAAAAATTCTTCCTGTTTGCAATCTCTGCATTCACTATGTTTGCAGTTGGTTGTACCACCGACAATCTCGGCGACGAGTTGAGCGGTGCTTACAAACTGAATGCCTCTGTTGAGGATTGGGGTGCCGGCTCGCGTGCTGGTTTCGACCTGAACAATGGCGGTTCGTTCTTCTGGCACAATGGCGATGCTATTGCTGTTGGCTCTGGCTCGCTGGCTAAGTACACCACCGATTGTACCGATGGTGCTACTTCGGCTACTTTTACCGGTTACTCGGCAGCAAGTGGCTATGCTATCTATCCCTATGCAGGTGCACAGGGTATCAGCGGCACTACTCTGACCTATGAGTTTGCCAATGAGTATGACTATGCAGCGGTTGATACCGATTTCTTCTCGGCTACCAGCGCACAGACTCCTATGTGGGCAACTGTTGCTGGCAATACCGTAGCTTTCAAGCACTTGGGCGGTATCTTTGCCTTCAAGTTCCCCAACCTGAAAGCAGGCGATAACCAGACATTTACTCTGACTGCCGACAAGAAGATTGCAGGTGAGTTCACTGTTGATTTGGCAGGTGCTGAGCCCGTATTCGAGGCTACTGCTACCGATGTGGCTGCTGAGAAGAGCGTAACCATCAACTTCTCGCTTGGCGCAGATGCTGATGCAGTATTCTATGTACCCGTTCCCGTTGGTATTTACGATATTGATATCGAGCTTGTTAACGGTAGCAATGTGTTTACTACAAGCTACAAGAATCTGAGTGTTTCGCGTCGCGATATCCGCTTCACCACTCTGACCGGTCACACCTTGCAGGGTAGCGAGGCAACTGTTGTTGAACTTCCTAGTCAGGTTACCGATGCAATGGAGGAGAGCGAGAGCGTTGTTGTCGAGAATGTTGCCGGTGATGAGACCGTAACCATCGAGATTCCCAAGAAAGATGCTGCTGAGGCTGCTGAGACTCACTCGCTGACCATCGCTGCTATTGACAGTGCTACCGAGACTATCGAGATTGTTGAGGCTGAGAACTCGGGTACTTCGATTAGCGAGTTGGTAATCAGCGTACCTTCGTTGGACGACGCCAAGAAGTTGGTTGTTGATATGCCCAACACCACCGTTACCATTGCAGTTGACGGTATGGGTACTATGACCCTTGATGAGGTTGTTGCAGCAACTGCCGAGAATACTCTGGTTGTTGAGAGTGGTGTGACAATCGAGAAACTGATTGTTAAGGCTGGTAATGTTAAGGTTTTGGCAGGTGCAACCGTCAATAACATAGAGCGCCACGCGGATAATGCAGATCCCCTGACCTACGTCTATTTCGAGGAGGGTGCAAATCTTCCCAGCAGTGTAGCTTCTGACATTCGTGTAGTAAGCTTTTTGGAGGTAGATCTGAGAAATGCTCTCGAGGATGAGACCACTACAAGTTATAAACTGACACACGACATTGAGTTGACTGCTCCTCTGACACTTCCTGCAGGTAAGAGCTTTACTTTGGATCTGAATGGTTATACCATTGATCAATATGCTAAAAACACTGCTCACTATGCGATGATTACCAACTTGGGTGATCTTACTATCGTTGGTAGCGGTAATATCATCTACCAGGATGGCGGTAAGGGCCCTGAAGACTCGAGCTGGGGTACCTATGTGATCCGTAACCAGGGCAATTTGACTATCTCGTTGGAAGATGATTCTACTATCAAGCATTGTGGTTATGCGGGTTTTGCAGGTACTGGCGATCCTATCGCATACGTTATCGACAATCACAGCGCAGGTAAGGTGGTGATTAATAGCGGTTGTATCAGTTCTCCCCAATCGCGTACTCTGCGTAACTTCTACACCGATGGCGACGTAGTTATCAATGGCGGTATCTTCAAAGGCCAGGTTTGGATGCAGCAGGGCAACGCAAGTGGCTCGGGCGACCATACCAATAAGATTGGTACTCTGACCATCAACGGTGGTGAGTTCAGCCCCGCAGGTGCTGACGCCTCGTCGGTATTCTTGACTAACCATAGCGCAGACAACGTGAAGCTTGTTGTTAACGGTGGTAAGTTCAACTACAAGATTGGCTGTAGCGATGCAAACAAGGCAGGTGTTAAGGGTTCGATTGTTGGCGGTATCTTTACCTCAGTCGCAAAGATAAATACCAATAGCGCACTGTTTAACGAGGGTGTAACCTGGGTTGAGGATGAAAATCATATCTTTACTGTGGTGCCCCTGTTGGAGCAGACCGGTGAGAATAGCTATGCTATCTCTTCTGCTGCAGCTCTGAGATATGTTGCTGGACAGGTTAACTCGGGTAAGAACTATTACAAAGGTGTAACTTTCACCCTCGCAAATGATATCAACCTTAATAATGAGGAGTGGTCTCCTATCGGTACCGAGACAAATTGTTTTATGGGAAACTTTGATGGCAACAACAAAGTAATCAAGAATCTGACAATTACAAATCACGCAAATACTACCGAAGGTTATGCATATGCTGGTCTGTTTGGTGTGACTGAAGGAAGTGAGGCGGAACACAATTATATCAAGAACTTTACTATCGAGAATGTAAATATCGAAAGTGATGGTGCTATTGTGTCTGCTGCTATTGCTTATCCCTATTACACAGACATTGAGAATATTACCGTTAAGGGTGATATCAATATCAAGGGTGGTAACTATACTGCAGGCGTTTTGGCTTACACAAGACATTGTGTTGTGGCTAAGGATCTGACTATCGAGGGTAATGCCGGCTCGACAATCGAGGGTGACATCACTGTTGGTGGTGTAATCTCTGATATTCAGATGAATGGTGGTTTGGTTGCTGACTACTCGAACTTCAAGGCATCGGGCCTGACCATCAAGGCAGACAAGGCTGTCGGTGGTATCTCGGGTATTATCTCGGGCCAGACTCTCGATGGCGTAACCGTTGAGAACGTGACTATCGACTGCGACAATATTCACAAGGGTATCGTATCGGGCTCGCTGGGTAGCAAATCGACTATCTCCAACCTCTCTTATAGCAATGTAACTGGTGCTACTGCTGTTGTGGGTGCTATCTACGACACTGCAAATCCCGTTGAGGCAAGAATCGGCGATGTATACTACAAGACATTTGTAGCAGACGCATTGGCAAATGTTAAGGCTGGTGAGACTATCACATTGCAGGCTGATGTAACTCTCACCGAATCTTTGGTACTCACCAATGAGGGTACTCTCGATTTGGGCGGTTTCTCTATTAGTCAGAAACAGGCTCAGAGTGCTGCTTACAATATGATTCAAAACAAAGGTAACTGGACTATCAAGAATGGTACTTTGGACTATGCTGATATCGCTGAGTTGACAACTGCTGTTAACTATGTGTCGAATACTATTCAGAATAGTGGTTCTTTGACTTTGGAGGCTGTAAAGGTGGTAAATAATAGCGGTAGTGCTGTTGCTGCCAATGGCTATCCTCATCCTATTGACAACTCGGGTAAGCTCGTGATTAATAGTGGTGAGTTTACCAATAATGCTAATTATAGCTCGATGCGTATTTGGTGTACTACCGATACCGACACCGAGGTTACTATCAATGGCGGTACTTTCAATGGCTCGATTGACTTGCAGAATGTGAATACAGCTGCCAATAAGGGTACTCTGACTATCAACAATGGTACTTTTAATGCTGATACCTATACCAATAGCTCTGTTCGTTTGCTCGGTTTTGGTGTAGATGTTGACGAGATTAACGGTTACATTAAGGGTGGTATCTTTAATGGTCCTCTGAAACGTAATAATTATGTAAGTGGCGCTTTCAATTCGCAGGTCTTCTTTGTTTCGGGCGGTAAGTTCTCGGTTGAGCCTACAGATTTCTACGCTGAGGGTTATGGCGCGACTAAGCAAGGTGATTACTATGTAGTTTCGAAGTAGTCATCGAACACTATGATACGAAAAATCCTGCTCCGAATTTCGGGGCAGGATTTTTTTGTTTATGCCCAATCGGGATTTTTTAATAGGGAGTTTAAGGAGTTTAAGGATTGTCCCTAATCTCCCTAAATTCTCTAACCTCTCTAACCTTCCAATATCCCCTTACCTTATTTACCTTGCCGCCCTCATCTGCACGGGTACACTTTTTCGTACCCGTGAAGCCATCGGGGAGAAATTCTATTTCTAATGCAGTGCGTTGCACCGCCAAAAGAAAACAGCCGAGAGTGTTAATAGACTACTCTCGGCTGTTAAATTAAGATTGTAACTTGCTCCTATTTCACTCCAAATCGGAATTGGATATGGCGTTCGTAGCGTTCGCCGGCGTGGAGGGTGGTCGAGGGGAAGTGAGGTTTGTTGGGGGAGTCGGGGAAGGCCTGACACTCGATGGCCACGCCATCGCGGTCGTTATAGGCTCTGCCGCCCTTACCTGCGGGGCTGCCACCGAGGAAGTTGCCGGTATAGACCTGCACACCCGGCTGGTCGCTGCTCACCTCAAGGGTGCGGCCGCTCGCGGGGTCGGCAAGCTCCGCCACAGGGCGCATCTGAGGCTCATCGTGGCCATCGACAACCCAGCAGTGGTCGTAGCCCGCGCCGATGCGCAGAGCGTCGAAATCGGCCTCTATATCCTTGCCAAGCGGCTTGGCAGTGCGGAAATCCATAGGGGTATCCTCCACCGAGGCCACCTCGCCCGTAGGTATCTGGGTGATATCGGTGGGCAGCCAGTGGCTTGCGAAGAGCCTCAGCGTGTGGTCGAGTACCGAGCCGCTGCTCTCGCCCGCAAGGTTGAAGTAGGAGTGGTTGGTGAGGTTGATGACGGTAGTGCCGTTGCTCTGTGCGAGCAGGGTGATATCCAGGCAGTTATCCTCGCTCCAGTCATATACTACCTCCGTGTAGAGTGCTGCGGGATAGCCCTCGTCGCCCTCCTCGCTGTCGAGTGCGAAGACCACTCGGTCCTCCTCAACGCGTCCCTCCCAGATGCGCGATGAGAAGCCCTTAGGACCGCCGTGGAGGTGGTTAGGGCCATTATTCACCGGCAGGCGATACTCGGTGCCGTCGAGAGTGAATCGGCCACGCGCAATGCGGTTGGCAAATCGGCCGGGGGTCTTACCCATACACGAGGTGTCGCCCGTGAGGTAGGCCTCGGCATTGGGGTAGCCAAGCACCACATCGGCAAGGTTGCCGTTGCGGTCGGGAACGGTGACGCCCACCACGGCAGCACCAATATTGGTCAGTCGGACACTCGCACCACTATCGTTGGTTATCTCATAGAGTATGATGGCATCACCCTCAGGGGTGAAAGACCAAATCTGTTGTGTTACTTCCATAGCTTTGCAGGATATTCGCCAGCCTCAACAAGCGCATTAATCTTTGCTACCACATCGGGGCGGTCCTGCTGGTAGGTGACACCAAACCAGTGAGAATCGCAGCTGAGTACCTTGGTGGTCGCCTGGCCACTACTCATCATCTGCTCCACAGCCGAGGGGATATAGAACTCCGCCTTGGGGTTGGGATTGGCCATATTGTTGTCAAGGAAGGCCTTGAACAGCTCCTCCGAGCCGGAGAAGTAGTCGGGGGTGAAGCCCCACATATTCATCGATACGGGGGTATTCTCGTCGATGGGGTGTTTGCCAGCCTCGTCCTCGTAATAGACCACTCCGTCTGCCTCGCGCTTGATTGCGGTGCGCTCCACAACATTGAGTAGTGTGCCATCCTCGGCCACGCTGCACGCACCACGCGACACTGTGCCGAACTCCGAAAGGGTATTCTTCAGACAGTAGCCGACAAGCGCATACTTGCCCTGCTGGCCCTCAACGGAGCGCAGGTAGTCGGCAATGCTCTGGAAGGCGTTCTTGCCATAGAAGTCGTCGGCATTGATAACAGCAAACGGGCCGTCGATAACGCTTGCGCCCATCATCACAGCGTGGTTGGTGCCCCAGGGCTTTACGCGGTCCTCGGGTACCGAGTAACCCTCGGGGAGGCAGTCAAGTTCCTGAAATACAAACTCCACCTCAATCTGTCCGCCAAATCGCTCTGCGGGGAAAGCAGCCTTGAACTGCTCCTCGAAGAGGTGGCGAATCACAAATACCACCTTGCCGAAACCGGCACGGATAGCATCATAAATCGAGTAGTCGATAATCGCCTCGCCGTTGGGACCAACACCGTCCATCTGCTTGAGCGAGCCATATCTCGAAGCCATACCGGCAGCGAGAACCAAAAGTGTAGGCTTTGCCATAATCTTTCTGTTGTTAAGTCGTTATATTATTGTTATTTCTCAATTATTCGGAACGAGTAGATACAAAAGTAGGGTTTATTTTGTGGAGTTGCAAAATTTTTTGTCCCATAATTTCGGGGAACGATGATGGGTATTTGTTCAAAAATAGTAACTTTGCAAGATAAGTAATAAATTAGACTACCTATGGGTAACGGAAATTTTGGCTATTTTTTGCGCAACCTCAGGCGCAAGCACCGCCTGAGCATACATAACGCCGCCGACGAAGAGGTGTGGTACAGCCATACCACTCTCTTGAAGGTGTTGGCAACTATCTTTGGCGTGGCATTGTTGGTATTTGTTGCGGGTGTGCTTGTGTCGGCATATACCTCGCTGCTCGATATTATGCCCGGATATATGGGTAATAAGGTGCGTAGAGAGATGACCGAGAATATCCTCCGCATAGACTCCCTCGCCTCGGAGCTGGAGGACCTCGCTGCCTATACAGACAATGTGGCACTCATTATGGAGGGGCGCACCCCTGTTGATAGAAACATCTCGCTGCCGGTAGATAGCATCGCTACCGACAAGACGCTGGTGGCTACCTCGGAGGCCGATTCGCTCCTGCGTGCCGAGATGGAGGGTGGCGGTCGCTACGGACTCAACCGCACCCCGAGCCGTCCGCGAGGTGAGCTTACCGATATGGAGTTCCTCTCCCCATACCGTGGCGATGTGAAGGAGAGTTTCTCTGCTCGCAGTCGCAAGTATGGAACAGTTGTGGAGGTCGATGATGTTCAGCAGGTGTTTGCTATCCAGGCAGGCACGATAATCTCCGCCGTGTGGAGTCCCGAAGAGGGCTATGTCGTGCAGATTCAGCACAAGGGTAACTTCCTGAGTGTATATAAAAACCTTTCGCAGGTACTCAAAGCCGTTGGCGACCACGTTCAGGTGGGTGAGGCGATAGGTGCTGTGTGGCCCAATGCCGAGGAGGAACAGACTCTGACAGAGTTCCAGCTATGGTATGACGGACAGGCGGTAGATCCCCAAAACTATGTAGAATTCTAAGCGATGATGGAGAATAATAAGATGCGTATTGCGCTGCTCGGCTCGACAGGCTCGATTGGCGTTCAGACACTCGATATTGTAGAGGCGTGGAAAGAGGAGATGGAGGTGACTGCCCTCACCGCACATCGCAATTGGGAACTTCTGGCTGAGCAGGCTCGCCACTTTGAGCCCGACTGCGTGGTGATTGCCGACGAGAGCCACTATAATGAGCTTTGTGAGGCTCTCTCCGACCTGCCGATTAAGGTATATGCCGGCTCGGAGGCTGTGGCACAGGTGGCGGCAGCGACGAATGTCGATGTTGTTGTCAATGCGCTGGTAGGCTATGCGGGTATGTTGCCCTCGCTTTCGGCTGTGGAGGCCGGCAAGAAGTTGGCTCTGGCGAATAAGGAGAGCCTTGTGGTGGCTGGCGATATAATTATCGAGCGCGCATTGCAGAAGCGTGTGCCAATCCTGCCGATTGACTCTGAGCACTCGGCTGTATATCAGTGTCTTGTGGGAGAGGTATCGGCTCCTCGCAGGTTGATTCTCACCGCTTCAGGCGGCCCCTTCCGCCGCACTCCTGCCGAGGAGCTGTGCAAGGTGACGGCTGCCGAGGCACTCAAACACCCCAATTGGTCGATGGGAGCCAAGATTACTATCGACTCGGCAACGCTGGTCAATAAGGGTTTTGAGGTTATCGAGGCGCACTGGTTGTTCGGTATGCCTGCCGAGAGGATAGATGTTGTTGTTCATCCTCAGTCGATTATCCACTCGATGGTGGAGTTCGAGGATGGTGCCATCAAGGCACAGCTCGGCACACCAGATATGCATCTGCCTATCCAATATGCACTTCGCGCTCCGCTGCGCGAACACTCCGAGGAGGAGCGCTTCGACTTCTTTAAGAATCCTACGCTCACCTTCGAACAGGTTGACAATGAGCGTTTCCCGATGTTGTCTGTGGCATACGACTGCTTGCGACGCGGTGGCAATGCGGCTTGCGTGATGAATGGTGCAAACGAGGTGGCGGTGGCTGCCTTCCTGCGTGGTGAGATTGGATTTATGGATATTCCGAGGGTGATTACAGGCGCTTTGGAGAGAGTAGATTTTATTGCTCGTCCCACCCTCGATGACTATATCGCAACAGATGGCGTGGCACGCAGAGTGGCGCGAGAGTTGCTGTTTAAGTAGCAGATTACAGGTTAGTTATGGAAGTATTGATAAAAATATTGCAATTTGTCCTCAGCTTCTCGCTGTTGGTTATTGTCCACGAGTTCGGACACTTCCTCTTTGCCAAGATTTTTGGTGTGAGAGTGGAGCAGTTCCAGCTCTTCTTCGGTAAGCCGTGGCTCAAAGTGCGTCGTGGCGATACTCTCTATGGAGTGGGGTGGATTCCCTTTGGTGGTTTCGTGAAACTCTCGGGTATGATTGACGAGAGTATGGATACGGAGCAGATGAAGGGCGAGCCGCAACCGTGGGAGTTCCGCACAAAGCCTGCTTGGCAGCGACTGCTGATTATGGTGGGCGGTGTGATGATGAACGTGGTGCTTGCGCTTGTCATATATATAGGTATGATTCAGGCGTGGGGCGAGAGCTATATCTCGACCGAGGAGATGCACTACGGTATGGTCTTCAGCCCTGCGGCAGAGGAGTTGGGTTTTCGCGATGGCGACCTTATCCTCAGTGTGGGTGGTGAGCGCAGTGACGACTATCAGCGACTGCTGACCAAGGTGCTCATTGAGCCCGGGGCGGAGGTTGTGGTGTTGCGCGATGGCGCGGAGCATACATTTACTATGCCCGTAACCTCGATTATGGACTATATGGAGGACCCCGACCTGATTGCTCCCCGCTACCCCTTTGATGTGGCAGAGGTTGTCGAGGGTTATGGTGCTGCCGAGGCAGGTGTCAAGGTGGGTGACAGATTGGTGTCGCTCGGAGGCAAGCCAATGCGCTACTTCGATGAATATACAAGTGAGCTGCCTAAGGTGGCTGGCCGTATCGTAATGCTTGGTATTGAGCGAGATAGCGCGGGCGTTACCTTGAATAAGGAGTTGGCTGTGGCTGTCAATGCGGATGGTATGATTGGTATCTCGGTAGATGGCTCGAAGGTGATGAAGGTGCTCACACACGAGTACGGTTTCTGGGGCTCTATCCCCGCCGGCGTAAAGCGTGTGGGCAGGGAGATTAGCGACTATTGGAAGCAGGTGAAGATGATGGTTAAGCCCAAGACCGAGGCCTATAAAGCGTTGGGTGGCCCATTGTCGATTGGCAATATCTTCCCCAATGAGTGGTCGTGGGAGCGTTTCTGGAGTATCACAGCCCTGCTCTCGATTATCCTTGCGGTGATGAATATCCTCCCGATTCCTGCTCTGGATGGCGGACACGTTCTCTTCCTCATTGCCGAGGTGATTACGGGTCGCAAGCCGAGCGATAAGTTCCTGATGTATGCCCAGACGGTGGGTATGATGTTGCTGATGACGTTGATGATCTATGCAACGTGGAACGATATAATGCGTATATTTGTGAAATAGACTGAGTTATGGCAAAGGTTAAGAAGGCATATTTCTGCTCCTCGTGTGGCAATGAGTCCCCCAAGTGGATGGGTAAATGCCCCGCTTGTGGTGAGTGGAACACTTTTGTCGAGGAGGTGATTGCGCGCGGACAGGAGAGTACTCCCGTGGCAGCCCTCACCTCGGAGGTGGCACGTCCTACTGTGGTGTCGCAGATTGAGGAGGTGGAGCACCGCCGTATCTTGCTGTCGAGCAGTGAGATGAACAGAGTGCTTGGTGGTGGCTTGGTGCGTGGCTCGTTGGTACTTTTGGGTGGCGAGCCAGGTATCGGCAAGTCCACTCTCAGCCTTCAGGTGGCACTCCAAAGCAAGAGTGTGCGTACCTTGTATGTTTCGGGAGAGGAGTCGCCTCAGCAGATTAAGATGCGTGCCGTAAGGCTTGGTGGCGACAACGAGGAGTGCTATATCTACTCCGAGACCCTGCTTGATAATATTGTTGCCCAGGTGAGCCAGCTCAAACCCGACCTGCTGGTTATCGACTCGGTGCAGACGATATATACCTCGTCTGTCGAATCTTCGGCAGGTAGCGTGTCGCAAATCAGGGAGTGTGCAGCGCAGCTCCTGCGACTGGCCAAGACTACGGGAACATCGGTGATTATCATCGGCCATATAACCAAGGATGGCACAATCGCAGGCCCCAAGATTTTGGAGCACATCGTGGATGTTGTCTTGCAGTTTGAGGGCGACAATAATAATGTATATCGCATCCTGCGAGGCAATAAGAACCGTTTTGGTGCTACCTTTGAGATTGGCGTCTATGAGATGCGTGGCGAGGGATTGGTGGAGGTCGATAGTCCCTCCGATATCCTGCTGTCGCATACCGACGACTCGTTGAGTGGTGTTGCTGTGGGTGGTGTGATAGATGGTATCCGCCCCTATCTGTTGGAGGTGCAGTCGCTGGTCTCGAATGCGGCATACGGAACACCGCAACGCTCCGCTACGGGCTACGATATGAAACGCTTTGCAATGCTCATTGCCGTACTCGAGAAGAGAGTGGGAATGAAGATGTTCGCCAAGGATGTCTTTCTTAACTTTGCAGGCGGATTCCGCGTGCAGGATACGGGACTCGATTTGGCAATTGTGGCAGCCATCATCTCCTCCTATTTTGACAACCCGATTCGCTATGGCATCTGCTGTGCTGGTGAGATTGCCCTGTCGGGAGAGGTGCGCCCTGCACCTCGCAGCGAGCAACGCATAGCCGAGGCTGCACGGTTGGGATTTAAGAAGATTATCGTTTCGGGCTACCTGAAACAGAGCAAGATGCAGATACCCAAAGGTATAGAGGTAGTATATATTAATACTATCAAAGAATTAGCTGCCCACCTATTTTAAAAAGCCGTATAATTGGTGAATTTGGTGTTGCGGGTGCTTGGGAAACCGCTCACATACGAAAAGTATGCTCGCAGCTTCCCAAACACCTGCGCCTAAAATTCCCCTAATTCTACGACTTTTTTTGGGTCGTGGGGTTAAATAGAAATGCGTCTGCGACGCCTGCGGGCGGCCTCGCTTCACGAAGCCCCAAATTCCCTCAATTCTACGACTTTTTAATTCAAAATTCAAGATTCAAAATAGATAAAACCTGAGAGTAGTATCGAACTACTCTCAGGTTTTTTTGTAGGGCGGATAGGAGTAATCGCAACGTTCTCATAATTCCCAAATCTCCTATTCGCCCTACACTCCTTACCCTCCCTTTATAAACAACCGCCGAGGAATATTCGATATATCCCTCGGCGGTTAGGATTAATTTTTGATTTTTGAATCCAGTATTTTGCATTAAATAAGTCGTATGATTAGACTATTTTTAGGCGGAGGGGTTTCGGGGGAAGCGAAGCATACTTATCGTATGTGAGCAATCCCCGAAGCCCCTCCAAAGTTGCGATTTAGCTGAGAGCAGAGACTGCTCGCAGGCTCTGCCGAAGCGGAGCAACTAAAAGGAACTTAACACCAAAATAGTCAATCAGACGGCTTATTTACCCATGCACATCTTGATATAGTGGTGGTGCGAGCCGAAGCGCTCAAATGCAGCACGGTCCAGAGCCTCGCGGTGGTCGGGGTGTGCTACGCTGATGAGCAGGCGAGCACGCTCCTGGAAGGTCTTGCCGTAGAGGTTTACAGCACCGTACTCGGTTACGAACCAGTGCATATGCGAGCGGGTGGTAACGACACCTGCGCCCTCTGCGAGTACGGGAGCAATCTTGCTCACGCCCTTGTTGGTTACCGAAGGCATAGCGATAATAGCCTTACCGCCCTGGCTGCGCGATGCACCGTAGATGAAGTCAACCTGACCGCCTACACCCGAGTAGAACTTGGTGCCGAGCGAGTCAGCGCAAACCTGACCGGTGAGGTCGATCGAAAGAGCCGAGTTGATAGCGCAGAACTTGGGGTTCTGAGCGATGATGAAGGGGTCGTTGGTGTATGCAACGTCCATCATCAATACCTCGGGGTTATTGTCGATGAAGTTATAAACCTCCTGCGAACCCATAAGGAAGGTCGAAACGATTTTACCCTTATCGGTCACCTTGTTAGCACCGTTAACCACGCCCTTCTCTACCAGAGGAAGCACGCCGTCAGCGAACATCTCAGTATGGATACCGAGGTTCTTGTGGTTGCCGAGCTGTGCGAGCACTGCGTTGGGAATAGCACCGATACCCATCTGGAGGCAAGCGCCATCCTCAATCAGGGCAGCACAGTTGCGACCGATAGCGGTCTCTACCTCATTGGGAGCGGTGAAGTGGCCCTCCATCAGAGGCTGATCGTCCTGAACGAAGATGTCGATCATCGAAGCGGGAATCATAGCGTCACCAAATGCGCGGGGAACATACTTGTTCACAACAGCGATTACGGTGTCAGCGCACTCAACAGCAGCCAGAGTAGCGTCAACCGAAGTACCGAGCGACACAAAACCGTGGTCGTCAACGGGCGATACCTGAATCATTGCTACGTTACAGGGCAGAGTACCCGAACGATAGAGTTTCTGAGTCTCGCTGAGGAATACGGGGATGTAGTCAGCAAAACCGCTCTGAGTTACCTTGCGCACGTTGCCGCCTACGAAGAACGAGTCGAGCTGGAAGATACCCTCCATCTCGGGTGCTGCATAGGGAGCCTCGCCCTCGGTGTGGAGGTGGTGGATGCGAACATCCTTCAACTCGCCAGCCTCGCCACGAGCGCACATAGCCTTAATCAGACACTGGGGAGCACTTGCTACACTGCTGAGGTGTACGTGGTCACCCGACTTGATAACCTTCACCGCCTCTTCGGGGGTGGTGAACTTGATCTCTTTTCTCATTTTTTAGATGGGTTTTTGTTATGTTTTGTATTGTGTTATGTTTCTCTTTCGGCAGGTGCATGGGCACTTTGTATGGTTCTGGCAGTGTTCATTTGTCACTACTTTACCCAAATTGGCCACAAACTACCTAAAATCGGCTTCAAAGTTAATAATTATTTTCCGAAAGAGTGGTAAGCAATAAATAATTTATTATTTTTGCTTTGGAAACTGTTTGTTATGGTTTCGTATATTACTAACCACAAATAGAAGTTTAGATAACTTTTTGATAACTATGAAGACAAAAGAGGTCAATGACGTCGTTCTCCGATTCTCCGGTGACTCGGGCGACGGAATGCAACTCACAGGTACTCTCTTCTCGGATACTGCTGCCCTGCTCGGTAATGGTATCTCGACCTTTCCTGACTACCCTGCAGAGATTCGTGCACCGCAAGGCACGGTGGCTGGTGTGTCGGGTTTCCAGGTGCATATCGGTTCGCAGAGAGTACTCACCCCTGGCGACTATTGCGATGTGTTGGTGGCTATGAATCCCGCTGCACTTAAGGCAAATGCCTGCTGGCTCAAGAAAGACTCAACAATCATTATCGATGCCGATTCGCTCGATGCCAAGAGTGTGGCACGCGCGGGCTTCAATAGCGAAGATCCCTTTGCAGAACTCGGACTCGAAGGATACAATATCCTCACTCCCGCCATCACCTCGATGACTCGCGATGCTCTGGCAGGACTCGACCTGGACCAGAAGAGCGTTGTTAAGTGCAAGAATATGTTTGCACTCGGCATCTGCCTCTACCTCTACGACAAGCCTCTGGACCACCCGAAGAGTTATATCCAGAAGAAGTTCGGCGCGAAACGTCCTGTGGTTGCCGAAGCTAATATCCTGGCTCTGACTGCGGGATATAACTATGGCAACAATACCCACGCCTTTGCTAATACCTACCGCGTGGAGGCTGCCGATCTGCCTAAGGGTCTGTACCGTAATATTAACGGAAATCAGGCTACCGCTTGGGGCCTGTTGGCGGCGAGCGAGAAGAGTGGTCGTCCCCTCTTCTGCGGCTCCTATCCTATCACCCCTGCTACCGTAATCCTTGAGGAGCTTGCTAAGCGTAAAGACCTCGGTGTGAAGACCGTACAGGCTGAGGATGAGATTGCGGGTATCTGTACCTCGATTGGCGCATCGTTTGCAGGCCATCTGGCAGTCACCAGCACCTCGGGTCCCGGTCTGTCGCTCAAGTCGGAGGCTATGGGTCTGGCAGTTATGGCTGAGCTGCCTTTGGTGGTTGTGGATGTGCAGCGTGGCGGTCCTTCGACAGGTCTGCCCACCAAGACCGAGCAGAGCGACCTTCGTCAGGCTCTGTGGGGTCGCAATGGTGAGTGCCCGATGGTGGTGCTTGCAGCAAGCAGCCCTTCGGACTGCTTCAATACCGCTTTCCAGGCGGCGAAAATTGCCCTCGAACATATGACTCCGGTGATTATGCTTAGCGACGGATTTATTGCCAACGGCAGTCAGCCTTGGCGTATCCCCTCGATGAGTGACTATCCTGAGATTGTTCCTCCCGTTATTACCGAACTCGACGAGAATGAGCCTCGCTTCTTGCCATACAAGCGCGACGATAAGCGTCTGGCACGTCGTTGGGCGCTCCCCGGCACTAAGGGGCTGGAGCATCGTATCGGTGGTTTGGAGAAGGATTTCCTCAAAGGTACCGTATCGCATAACCCCCTCAACCACCAGCGTATGGTGGAGGCTCGTGCGGCTAAGGTGGCTGCTGTTGCCGACTTTGTACCTCGTCAGGAGGTGCTCGGTGAGAGCAGTGGCGATTTGCTCGTAGTGGGCTGGGGTGGTACTAAGGGTCACTTGCAGGCCGTTGTCGAGAAGATGCAGGCTGAGGGTAAGAGTATCTCGCTCTGCCATCTCACCTACATCAACCCTCTGCCCAATGGCTTGAAGGAGATTCTGGCAGGCTTTAAGAAGATTATTGTCTGCGAGCTCAATGATGGACAACTTGCCGACTATCTGCGTATGAACTTCCAGGAGTTCAAGTATGAGCAGATGAATAAATTGCAGGGTCAGCCCTTCACTACCGTGGAGCTGGAGGCCAAGTTTAACACCCTAATCGAGAAGTAAGAGTATGGAAAAAGAGATGATACACTATTCGTTCACCGATTTCAAGAGTGATCAAGAGGTTAAGTGGTGTCCCGGCTGCGGTAACCACGCCATACTGAGTGCGGTGCAGAAGGCTATGCCTCAGGTTGCTGAGGATACGGGCGCACCCAAGGAGAGTTTTGTGGTGGTGTCGGGCATCGGTTGCTCGTCGCGCTTCCCATACTATATGGATACCTACGGCTTCCACAGCATTCACGGTCGCGCCAATGCGATTGCTACGGGTGTGAAGACAGCCAACCCCTCGCTCAATGTCTTTGTGGCTACGGGCGATGGCGACTCGCTGGCTATTGGTGGTAATCACTTCATCCACGCCGTGCGACGCAATATCGACCTCGATGTTATCCTCTTCAATAATGAGATTTATGGTCTGACCAAGGGTCAGTACTCGCCCACATCGAAACTTGGCAAGGTGACCAAGACTTCGCCTTTCGGCACTATCGAGAAGCCATTTAACCCTGGTGAGTTGGTGATTGGTGCTCGCGGCACATTTTTCGCTCGCTCGGTAGATGTTGAGGTGGCACTGACCAAGGATTGCTTGGTAGAGGCTGCCGAGCATAAAGGTATGTCGGTTGTTGAGGTGTTGCAGAACTGTGTGATTTTCAATGATAAGGCACACGCCGACTTTGCGGCTGACAAGGCTATGCGTGCAGAGCGCACCATCACTCTCCACCACGGCGAGAAGATGCTCTTCGGTGCTGAGAAGAACAAGGGCTTGGTGCTTGACGGCTTCAAGCTGAAGGTGGTGACTGTTGGCGAGGATGGCGTAACACTTGACGATGTGCTGACCCACGATGCACACGAGAAGGATACCTACCTCCACAACGCTCTGGCGGCTATGAAGTATCCCGACTATCCTGTGGCTTTGGGTATTATCCGCGATGTGGATGAGCCTACATACGAGCAGGAGGTGGAGCGCCAGATTGCAGAGCAGCAGGCTGTTGCGCCTATCAAGTGTGTTGATGACCTGTTGCGTAGTGGCGATACCTGGATGATTGAGTAATCCTGGTGTTGCGACTGCCCGAAAAATAAGAGTTAGATTTTTTTATGTAAATAAAGATTAATTAACAATGACAGAGAAATTAAAGATTAGAGATCTTACGATGCGTGATGGTCAGCAGAGTGCCTTTGCGACTCGTATGAAGCAATCGCAGATTGACCGTATTCTGCCGTTGTACAAAGATGCCAATTTCTATGCCCTGGAGGTGTGGGGTGGTGCAGTACCCGACTCGGTGATGCGCTATCTCGGTGAGAACCCCTGGACTCGTCTGGAGAGCATCCACGAGGTTATCGGCCCTGTGTCGAAGCTGACTGCTCTCTCGCGTGGTCGAAACCTCTTTGGCTATGCTCCCTATACCGATCAGATTATTGACGGTTTCTGCCGCAATGCTATTGAGTCGGGTCTGGGTATTATGCGTATTTTTGATGCACTGAACGACGTTGATAATGTAAAGTCGACCATTAAGTATGTTAAACAGTATGGCGGTATTGCCGACTGTGCTGTTTGCTACACCATCGATCCCAAGTATCCCCCCGTGAAGTTCTTCGATCGTCTGCGCGGCAAGAAGAACCCTGAGCCTGTATTCACCGATGCTTACTTCCTCGACAAGGCTAAGCAGATGGAGGCATTGGGCGCAGATATGATCACCATCAAGGATATGAGTGGTCTGATTCCTCCCCGTCGTGTGTCGAACCTGATTAAGCTCTTCAAGCAGAACTTGAAGGTGCCCGTAGATTTCCACACCCACTGTACTCCCGGCTACGGTCTGGCTTCGGTGTTGGCAGCTATCGGCGCAGGTGTTGACGTTGTTGATACCAATATCTGGAACTTTGCAGGTGGTCCCGCAGCTCCCGCAATTGAGCTGGTGTGGATATTCTGTCAGAAGGCAGGTGTTGAGCTCGACATCAATATGGAGGCAGTGGCTAAGATTAACGAGCACCTCTTCGAGATTCGTAAGGAGCTTGATGCGTTCGACGCCGTTAAGAAGTTCCCCAAGCCCTTCAACCCCCTCACCGACAAGTTGCCCGCAGAGATTGATGCAGAGTTCGACCGCGCCCTCAAGGCTGTTAAGGAGGTAGATGAGGATACCCTGGTGGATGCTTGCCACAAGATTGAGGCATACTTCGGCTTCCCCGAGCCCAACGAGCTGGTGCAGAAGGCTGAGATTCCCGGTGGTATGTATACCAATATGGTGGCTCAGCTCAAGCAGCTCAAGAGCGAGGATATCCTGGAGGATGCAATGAAGCTGATTCCCACCGTGCGTTTGCAGGCAGGTCTGCCCCCCTTGGTGACCCCCACCAGCCAGATTGTGGGTGCTCAGGCAGTGAACTGCGCAATCGACTTGAAGAAGGGTAAACCTATGTACACCACCACCAGCAATCAGTTTGTAAGTATGGTGAAGGGTGAGTATGGCCATACCCCCGTAAAGGTTGACCCCGAGTTCCGTTTGAAGATTGCAGGTACTCGCGAGGAGACACCCTACGATACCTCTAAATATAAGATGCAGCCCAACCCCGTATTGGAGGACTGCGGTGGCGTGAAGCTCGCCGAGAATGAGAAAGAGGAGCTTCTGCTCGAGCTCTTCCCGATGGTGGCAAAGGATTACCTCACCAAGACCAAGCGTGCGTATTGGGAGGCTAACAAGCCCAAAGAGGAACCTAAGCCCGAGCCTACTCCCGAACCCGCAGCAGAGCGCATAGTGCTGACAGGCGATGCAGTGGTAGCACCCCTGCCCGGCACCGTGCTGAGCCTTAGCGTGAAGGTGGGCGATGAGGTGAAACGTGGCCAGGAGGTACTCATACTCGACGCAATGAAGATGGAAAATAGCATCATCAGCGACTATAAGGGTAAGGTACTCCGCATCTTCGTAGAACCCGGCCAGGCAGTGCCTGCCGATGGTCTGCTCGTGGAGATTGGCGAGTAACTCTTCTCCGCTTTTCTGTACGAAATATTTGAGCCTTTTTGTAAAAAGCGGAACCAAAAACTTTTGTACTATTAGTTTGCGGCTTTAGGAGTTACCTATTAGTAACTACGATGGAAAATAGATATAGGCAGATATTCAAGTGAACTTGATACCTGCCTATATCTATTTTCCACCGTACCCTCTACGAGGGTATCCCTAAGCAACTATGTTGATGC
>JAZUCV010000052.1:0-37169 GCA_045639285.1 Tidjanibacter sp. | reverse complement strand
AAAAGTTTTTGCGGAGCTTTTTACAAAAAGCGACAAATCAAAAACAAACTACTCAATCAGTCTATCAGCGCTGAGGCGGTCGGTGGCGAAGTAGAGGATTGCGCCGCGCAGGAAGATGAATACTACAAACGAGAGCCATAGGGCGTTGTTGCCTATTGTGCCCACGAGTGAGTAGAACATCGTGTAGAATACGGTGGTTGAGACGAGTAGGGTGTTTCTCAGTACCCTTGTGCGTGTTGCGCCGAGCATAATGCCGTCAATCAGGAAGGGGAGAAACCCCACCATCGGTACGGCAACAACCCATACGATATACTCCTTGGCCTCGGTGATGATTGCGTCGGTGGAGTTGAAGAGGTGCATAATGCCGTCCCAGCCAAAGAAGAAAATGCCTACAAACAAAACGGCAATTCCCAGGCTCCATAGGGCCAGACCGCGAATCGAGCTTCTGAGTGCTGTGCGGTTCTTTTCGCCTACAAACCTACCCGTCAGCGACTCGGCGGCGTAGGCGAAACCATCTGACATATAGGAGTATAGTGTGAATAGCTGCATCAACAGAGTGTTGGCAGCCAGGGTGAGGTCGCCAAAGCGTGAGGAGGCGGCGGTGAAAAATGTATAGACACTCACCACACATAGTGAGCGGATGAAGATATCCTTGTTGACCGAGAAGAATCTCTGCATAGGCTCTCGGCGGAGGCTGCCACGCAGGTCGATTTTTGCGATTACTCCGCGATACCTTGTGGCCAACATCACCATCGAGAAGAGCAGGCCACCATATTGTGCCGCTACGGTAGATAGGGCGATACCCTTTATGCCCATTTCCATCCCAAAGACAAACCAGAGGCAGGTGCTGATATTTATCACATTACTCAGCAGTGCGGTGTACATAGGTGTCCGTGAATCCTGCATACCGATAAACCACCCCTGCATCGCAAAGAGGGCAATGCTTGCGGGGGCTGCCCAGATGCGGTGGAAGAAATACTCTCCCGCCAGAGATTGTACCTCGCTACTGCCACCCATAAGCCTCAGGGCGAGGCTGCCTACGGGCTTGCGGAAGAGGAGCAGAGCGCAGGCTATCACCAACGCGACAACCACACCGCGCACCAGATTATTGGCACACTCCTGCTCTCGGCGCGCGCCATACGCCTGAGCCGTCAGACCGCTGGTGCCCATACGGATAAAGGCGCAGTTCCAATATATGAAGTTGAAGGTGGAGGTGCCCACTGCCAGCGCACCGATGGTGGCCTCCGAGCCCAGACGACCGGCCACGGCCATATCGACCATACCGAGCAGGGGTATGGTGATGTTGCTAATCACATTTGGCACAGCAAGGCGCAGTATCTCTCTGTTGGTCTTCAAGGCTCTGTGTGGTTTGATTTGGCCGCAAAGATACTCTTTCTTTTTGGTTTTTATTGGGGTGTGGAGAGGGTAGTGGTTGGAAATACGGCAAATCTTGCCTAACTTTGGGGCGAAATTTGTGCAATATATCCCTAAACGAGATTGGTATGGCATCATCAAACTTTGTCGATTATGTAAAGATATATGCTCGCAGTGGTGCGGGTGGTAATGGTAGTGCGCACTTCCGTCGCGAGAAGTTCGTGGCCTTCGGTGGTCCCGATGGTGGCGATGGCGGACACGGTGGCAGTGTGATACTCAAAGGCAGCTCGCAACACTGGACTCTCATCCACCTCAAATATCAGCGCCATATCTTCGCTGAGGATGGCCAGAGTGGCTCGGGTGCACGCAGTACGGGCAAGAGTGGTCGCGACTCGGTGATTCTTGTACCCCTTGGCACCGTGGCGCGCGATGTGGAGACAGGCGAGATTGTCGGCGAGGTGACTGCCGATGGTGAGGAGCTGGTGCTGCTTAAAGGTGGTCGCGGAGGTCTGGGCAACTGGCACTTCAAGACCGCTACTAACCAAGCGCCGCGCTACGCACAGCCCGGCGGAGAGCGTAAGGAGGGTGCCTTTATCCTGGAGCTCAAGGTGTTGGCTGATGTAGGCTTGGTGGGCTTCCCCAATGCTGGCAAATCGACTCTGCTATCGGTGGTGTCGGCTGCTCGCCCTAAGATTGCCGACTACGCATTTACTACCCTGGAGCCTAATCTCGGTATTGTCGAGGCGCGTGAGGGCAGGTCGTTTGTGATGGCCGATATCCCCGGTATTATCGAGGGCGCACACGAGGGTCGTGGCTTGGGTATCAGGTTCTTGCGCCATATCGAGCGTAACTCGATACTCCTCTTTATGATTCCCGCAACCACCGAGGATGTGGCGGGTGAGTATGGTATTTTGCTCAATGAGCTGACGCAGTATAACTCAGAGCTGTTGGATAAACGCCGTCTGCTGGCAATCACCAAGTGCGACACTGCTGACGAGGAACAACTCGCCAAAATCAAGAAGGAGTTGCCAAAGGGTATCGAGACAATCTTTATCTCCTCTGTCAGTGGTCAGAACATCACTCAGCTGAAGGATGCACTTTGGAGTGCGTTGGTGGCAGAGAATTAGTTAAGAGTACCTGGTAGGGCGAATTTCTGCGTTATGCTCGCCCTTAAAACCTTACCTACGCACACTCTCTTATAGTAGAATGGAATAACAAAAAAAGTCCTCAGAGTAATCTGAGGACTTTTTTATTGCTGTAATGATTAGAGCGAGTCGCCAAAATCTTTGCGGAACTTCGATACGAGGCGGTCGGGCCAGTCGGAAGTTGGCTCCAAGCCACCCATAAAGAAACGCAACACGGGGGGCTCGTAGGTGAAGCGCAGACCACCGATAAGATCTCTGTTATCCCACAGCCACTGCAGGCGGTCGATAACATAGTTCACCTGCGAGAGAGTGAATACACGGCGGGGTACTGCCAGGCGCAACAACTCAACATCGGCCAATACATCGTTACCCTCCTCATCGCGAATCGAGCTGATGGTACCGCGCTCCATACCGCGCACACCCGAAATCAGGTAGAGGGCAGCTGCCAGCGCACCTGCGGGATACTCGCTCTGGGGAATATGTTTGCAGAACTCCATTGCATTGATGTGGCAACCCAGCACGCCCGGAGGGGTGATGACAGGGATACCTGCTTTGTCGAGCTGCTCAACCATATATTTAATATAGGTGGGACTCTGCGAAATCATAGTCTCATCGAGTGTCTCGTAAAGACCTACTGCCATTGCCTCAATCTCGCGTACGGAGATACCGCCATAGGTCAGGTAGCCCTCGTAGAGTGTAATCAGCGGCTCCATCTTGGAGTAGATGTCGCGACGGTTGGTGCAGATACCGCCACCACGCGACGAGCTGAGCTTACGAGCCGAGAAGTAAACAAGGTCGGCAAGGTTGGTCATTGTCTTGAGGATGTCGCCCATAGTGTTCTCCTTCCACGCATCCTCGCGCTGACCTACCAGGTAGGCATTCTCACCCAGGAGCGATGCGTCGAGCACCAACATAATACCGTACTTGTCGCACACGGCTCTTACATCCATCAGGTTGCGGATGGAGAAGGGTTGGCCACCGATAAGGTTGGTTGATGCCTCCATACGCACAAATGGAATCTTCTCTACACCGTGCTTCTGGATGCAAGCCTCCAATTTCTCAATATCCATATTGCCCTTGAAGGGGTGGTCGCTGTGGAGTTCGAGTGCACGGTCGTGGATAAGCTCCTCGATTGTTCCGCCACGCTCCATAACGTGGGCAAGAGTGGTTGTAAAGTGGTAGTTGGTAGGGACCACATCGCCGGGCTTTACGAAGGCAGCACAGATGATATTCTCCGCAGCACGACCTTGGTGTACGGGCAAGAGATATTTTTTGCCGAGCACATCCTCAACTGCTTTTTTCAACTTGTCGAACGACTGCGAACCTGCGTAGGCGTCATCCGCCTGGAACATTGCAGCTACCTGATTGTCGCTCATAGCGTTTGTTCCCGAGTCGGTGAGCATATCGAGGAATACATCCTTGGTGCTCAGGCGAAAGGTGTTGAAACCTGCCTCGGTCATTGCCTCCAAACGACGGCTGATAGGTTGCAGATAGAGTTTCTGCACAACTCTCACCTTATGTAGTTCGAGGGGCATATCGCCCATCTTGTAGAATTTGATATTTGCCATAATAGTTCTTCTAAGGTTAGTTAATTGGGTTGTGAACCTAATTGAAACACGAATTTACTGTTTTTTGTGGGAAACTACCAAAGAAAGTGGCAAGAAAAAGAGTCGATGTTGTGGTTTTAGACAAAATCACCCCACAATGTATAAAAATAAAGGGAGAAATCTTTCGACTTCTCCCTTATTGGTAGCGAGACCCGGGATTGAACCGGGGACCTCATGATTATGAATCATGCGCTCTAACCAGCTGAGCTATCTCGCCATCGCTTCAAAAGCGCGACAAAAGTAGATAAAAGTTTTTTGTGATGCAAATTTTTTCGTTCTTTTTTCAAAAAAAAGAGTTTGTCTGCCTCCACTTCTGCCCCTTACCCTGCTCTCGGCACTCCTTTTGCTATGGGTTTTACCAACTAATGTTCAATAAAATAGAGTTCCGACAATGAAACAACAATGCACTATCACCTCAGCCAATCCCTTTATGCGTGTGCTTAATCTGCTCACGCTGCTTGGCTCGCTGGTGATACTCATCACCCTCTCGCACGATATAATCTACTCTCGCAACTACACCCTCTCAAACTCTCTCCTCCATCTGCAACTATTTGTCTGCCTGGTCTTTATGGCTGATTGGGTGGCTGGGGTGACCTTTGCGGAGAGGCCGTTGCGCTGGGGTGTCAGGAATCTGTTCTGGCTCCTCGTTTCGTTGCCGTGGCTCAATATCCTCAAATTGGTTGATGCGGGTGATGTGTCCAAGCAACTCTACATTATCTTAAAGTGTCTGCCTCTTATCCGCGGACTGAGCGGTATCTATCCCGCACTGCAATCGGCAACCCGTCCGCGAAGTACTCGTATCTTCCTGTCCTATATCTATATAACCCTTGCCATCACCTACCTGTCGGCTCTTCTCTTTTTCTGCGAGGAGGAGGGGTTGAACAGTGCTGTCGATAGTTTCGGCACGGCTCTTTGGTGGGCAGGGCTTAATGTGACTACGGTGGGTGCGCCCCTCTTTGCCGTCACCTCCACAGGCAAGATTCTCACCTTCCTGCTCCCCGCCCTCGGGATGATGTTGTTCCCGATATTCACGGTCTATATCACCAACCTTGTGGAACGAAAACCGTCCGATAGGTAGATTTTGAGTTTTTTTTTGGATAGGGAGTTTATGGAGTCTATGGAGTTTATGGATAGGGACTCTCCTTACTTACCCTAATTTAAAAAACCTTAAATTCCCTCTTACTTTTTCATTGCTCTTTTCAGTTCCTCTGCCCACAGTGCGTATGCTTCGCGGGTGATGTGGAGTCGGTCGCCAAGGAAATATTTGGGGTCGGGATTGCCATCGGAGTCGAGCAGTAGTGAGTTGACATCAACATAGACAAAGAGCCCTGTGCGCTCGGCAATCTCTCGCATCATCTCGTTGAGCATCTGTTGTTTGTGGCGAATATTCTTGCGCGCCTCGGTATATTTTATTGAGAGGAAGTAGCGTGGAGAGTCGGGGTGCTCCTCGCTAAGTCGGGTGAAAATCATACGGTAGAGGTCTATATTCTCCGCAACCGTTACATCGCGATTCTTGTCGCCTGATATATCGTTGTCGCAAAAGAGGACAATGGCCTTGGGCTGGTAGTCTGCAAATACACGCTCGTAGTTGTAGAATATATCGCGCAGTGTTGCGCCGCCGTAGCCGCGATTCACAACTTTTAGCGGTGCCATATCCTCGGCGAGTGTGGCCCACATACGAATTGATGACGAGCCAAAGAATAGCACGTCACACTCGGCCTGCTCGCTTAGTGCACGCTCGTCAAGTTGCTTAATCTCAGATTCATATCTTTGAATCCAACTGAGTGGAGAGGTGATATCCACCCCCACCGAGCCTTGTAGGCTGTAGTTCTCCTGCCCGAAAACCGCAATGGTCGATATTAGCAGTGAGGCTAATAGTGTGAAAAATCGCATAATGTTTAGGTGCCTGTTTACGCTTAGCAAAGATAGTAAAAAAAACTCCCGAAAATCATTATCTTTGCGCCATAATTTAATAGAAGCAGATGAAATCGGGATTTGTAAATATTATCGGTAACCCCAATGTCGGTAAATCGACACTTATGAACGCTCTGGTTGGCGAGCGACTTTCGATAATCACCTCCAAGGCGCAGACTACACGCCACCGAATTATGGGTATTGTCAATGGCGACGACTTTCAGATTGTCTATTCGGACACCCCTGGAATCCTGCGCCCCAACTATAAGTTGCAGGAGTCGATGATGAACTTTGTGATTGGTGCGCTGCGCGATGCCGATGTGATTCTCTATGTCACCGACACGGTGGAGCAGGGCGATGAGGCCTCGGAGGAGATTGTGGAGAAGATATCTCTCAGTGGCCTGCCTGTCATTGTGGCTGTCAATAAGATAGACCTCTCCGACCCCGAGAAGCTGGAGACGGTGGTTGCCAAGTGGCAGGAGCGACTGCCCCGCGCTGAGGTGGTACCCGTCTCGGCTTTGCACTCCTTTAATGTTGGTGGCCTGTTTGACCGTATTGTGGCGCTTCTTCCCGAGGGCGAGCCATACTACGACCGCGACACCCTCACCGACCGCCCGATGCGCTTCTTTGCCTCGGAGATTATCCGCGAGAAGATATTTTTGAACTACGAGAAAGAGATTCCCTACTCTGTTGAGGTTGAGATTGATAGTTACAGCGAAGAGCCGACTATCGACCGCATTATGGCGACAATCTATGTTAGTCGCGATTCGCAAAAGGGTATCATCATCGGTCACCGTGGCGAACGACTCAAAAAGGTAGGTACGGCTGCCCGTATAGACTTGGAGAAGTTCCTGAATAAGAAGGTCTTCTTGCAGTTGCAGGTGAAGGTTGATAGCGATTGGCGCAATTCCGACCGTCGACTTACAAAGTTTGGATATAATAATTAGGAATTCAAAATACAAAATAGATAAAAACTGAGAGTAGTATCGAACTACTCTCAGTTTTTTGTAGTGAGTTTAAGGAGTTTAAGGAGTTTAAGGAGTTTAAGGAGTTTAAGGAGTTTAAGGATTATCCCTATGCTCCTTAAATTCTCTAATCTCCCTACACTCCCTACACTCCCTACACTCCCTAAATTTCCTAATCTCTCATTTTCTATTATTCCCATTATTCCCATTATTCCCATTATTCCCATAACTCCCATGATTCTCACCCCTAAACATTTTGAATTTTGCATTTTGAATTCGGGTTCGCATTTCGTCTCTTATACCTTTATATTATATGAAAAAAAGTCGGAGAGATTTTTTTTTCTTCAGAAATTATTCCTATCTTTGCGCGCTCATATTCGTATGAGTAAAGGTCACAATTAACAAGTATTAACAATTTAACGTAAGACAAAGTGGATTCATTGAGTTACAAGACAGTCTTCGTCAATGCAGCAACTGCTCAGAAAGAGTGGTATGTTATCGATGCAGAGGGCGAGGTACTGGGAAGACTTGCCTCGCAGATCGCGAAGATCCTCCGCGGCAAGAACAAGCCGAGTTTTACTCCCCACGCTGATTGCGGTGACAATGTTATCGTTATCAACGCTGAGAAGGTAAGACTTACCGGCAAGAAGATGACCGACAAGGTCTATGTACATCACACCGGCTATCCTGGTGGTCAGCGTTTCGCAACTCCCGCGGAGCGTCTGGTCAACAAGCCTGAGTTCTTGATTGAGAATGCAGTCAAGGGTATGTTGCCCAAAACTCGCCTTGGCGTTGCATTGCTGAAAAATTTGAAGGTCTATGCAGGCAGTGAGCACCCTCACGAGGCACAGACTCCTAAGGTAATTAAATTAAACGAGATTAAGTAGTAGAAGACTATGGAAGTTGTAAACACAGTCGGACGTAGAAAAGCTGCAGTTGCACGCGTTTATGTGAAGCCCGGTCAGGGTAACATCACCATAAACAAAAAACCGTTGGAGACCTACTTCCCGCTCGACATTTTCCAGTTCGTGGTTAAGCAGCCCCTGTTGGTTCTGAACCAGACTGAGAACTATGACATCACCATTAACTTGGTGGGCGGTGGTATTCACGGTCAGGCAGAGGCTGCTCGTTTGGGTATCGCACGCGCTCTTTGCGAGATTGACGCAGAGAACCGTCCCGTTTTGAAGAAGAACGGTTTCCTCACTCGTGACTCGCGTGAGGTTGAGCGTAAGAAACCCGGTCAGCCCAGCGCACGTGCTAAATTCCAGTTCAGCAAGCGTTAATATTCGTCCGCACACGACACGGAAGTGGTTGGAAACAGCGAAGACCACTCTCGAAGAAGATTGTTACTTCGCCGTTGCCCTTTCGCGGAAAACCTTTCGGACTGCTGCTTAGAGTGGCACTACCGACAGGTTGACGAAAAGAGAATTAAAATTAAAGAAAAAAGTAAAAGGTTACAAAAATGCCTACTAAAACAGATTTTAATCAATTGTTGGAGGCCGGTGTTCACTTCGGCCACCTGAAAAGAAAATGGAATCCTAAGATGGCTCCTTATATCTTTATGGAGAAGAACGGGATTCACATCATCGACCTGCACAAAACTGCAGTAAAGGTTGATGAGGCGGCAGCAGCCATTAAGCAGATTGCCAAGAGTGGTCGTCGAGTACTCTTCGTGGCAACCAAGAAGCAGGCCAAGGATATTGTTGCCGAGAAGGTGCAGGCTGTAAACATGCCCTATGTTACCGAGCGCTGGCCCGGTGGTATGTTGACAAACTTCCCCACCATACGTAAGGCCGTTAAGAAGATGGCTACCATCGATAAGATGACCAATGACGGTACTTATGATAACTTCTCCAAGCGTGAGAAGTTGCAGATTGAGCGTCAGCGAGCTAAGTTGGAGAAGAACCTCGGTTCGATTGCCGACCTGACTCGTCTGCCCGCAGCACTCTTTGTAGTTGACGTACAGAAAGAGGCTAATGCCGTTAAGGAGGCAAAGCGTTTGAGCATCCCCGTATTTGCAATGGTTGATACTTGCTGTGACCCTACAGATATCGATTACGTTATCCCTGCAAATGACGATGCATCGAAGAGCATCTCTCTGATTCTTGACATTATGTGTGCAGCCATTGCCGAGGGCTTGGAGGAGCGCAAACTCGAGAAGGAGAAAGAGAGCGAGGAGGCTGCCGTTGAGGCTAAGAAAGAGGCTAAGCCCCGCATCAAGAAGAGTGTAAAGGTTGAGGTTGAGGAGCCCGCTGCTGAGGCTGCTGCAACTGAGGCACCCGCTGAGGAGGCCTAAACCAATTGTTTAACCAGCAAAAAGAGAATTACGATATGAACGTAACACTTGCAGAAATCGCGAAACTTCGTGCAACTACGCAGGCCGGTATGATGGACTGCAAAAACGCCCTTATCGAGGCTAACGGTGACTTCGGGCGCGCCGTTGAGATTATCCGTGAGAAGGGTAAGATGATTGCCAGCAAGCGTTCCGACCGCACCGCTTCGGAGGGTGTAGTTGTAGCAAAGGTTGTTGATGGCAAGGCTTATATGGTTTGCTTGGCTTGCGAGACCGACTTCGTATCGCAGACTGAGGGCTTTGGCGCTACCGTAAACGAGATTATGGATGTTGCTATCGCTGCTGACGCTGCTGATGTTGAGGCTCTCCTCGCTGCTAAGAACGCTGAGGGTCGTACCATCGCTGACCTGGTAACCGAGAAGTCGGGCCAGACCGGTGAGAAGTGCGAGATTGCTTACTATGCTCGCATCGAGGCTCCCTACTGCGCACAGTATGTTCACTTCAACAAGAAACTTGGTTCGATTATCGGTTTCAACAAGGAGGTTCCCGCTGAGTTGGCACACGAGGTTTGTATGCAGGCAACTGCTATGGGCCCCATCGCTATCTCGCCCGCTGACTGCCCCGCTGATGTAATCGAGAAGGAGCGCAAGATTGGTATGGAGGCTGCTCGTTTGGAGGGCAAGCCCGAGGCTATGTTGGAGCGCATCGCAGAGGGTAAGGTTCAGAAGTTCTTGAAGGAGAACACCCTTCTTGAGCAGCCCTCGAACAGCAATCCTAAGGAGAGCGTAGGCGCACACATCAAGAGTGTTGACGCTGAGGCTACCGTAGTTGCTTACAAGCGTTTCTCGTTGAACGACTAATCGTTTAGAGAGTATAATGGAGAGAAGGACTTTTCGGGTCCTTCTCTTTTTTTATGGGTAATATTGCTCTGTTTGTCTTAGCAATTCTTGTTTACGATAGTGTTGTAGGTTGTTTGTAAACTGAATTATATTTTCTAATTTTGCATAAGAGATAACCTATAAACTAATAATATCTATGAAACGTCTATTTGTTTTCTGCCTGTCGCTGCTTACTCTGGCGAGTTGCTTGCCCTTGAAGCAGCAATATATCGAGATTACCTCCTCTTCTCCTATGACCGTATTGTCGATGGGAGGATATGAGACAATCGGTTACATTATCAATACTCAGATTGACGGTGCCGAAGTTGAGGCGCGCGCAAATGTGAGCTGGATAACCGATATTTCTGTTGATTATAGTACTGTGTCGTTTACCGTTGCGACCAACGATACCGATAGTGAGCGAAGAGCCGTGGTTACGCTCTCGTACGCCAACGAGGAGATCGATGTGACTATAATCCAGCCGGCTCTCGACCTTAATGTTGAAGGGTTGGGTAATAAGGCTATTCGTTACACCACCAACGATGGCAAGATTGCAGGTCCCGTGCCGAGTGAGGCAGATGCTGAGAATTACTACGCTAAGTATGGTGCTTGGCTCAAAGCAAACATCTACACCGAGGAGGGTGGTATGATTATCTTCGAAGAGGATGTGACAAATATCCCTTATGAGATGTTTGAGGATGCATACAACCTTGTTAGCATTGATATTCCTGAGAGTGTAGAGTGGATTAGTCAAAATGCCTTTTTGTATTGCGAGAATCTGTCGGAAGTGACTTTGCACGAGGGACTTATCGGTATCTCCGGTTTCGCATTCCAGGGGTGCGAGAATTTGACAACACTCACTATTCCCGAGAGTGTAGAGGAGATCGGCAATAATATCGTTTTGCGTTGCGAGAATTTCAGAGAGTTTCGAGGCGTTTATGCGTCTGAGGATGGTCATTCGCTTATCAAAGATAATACCCTCTATGCTTTTGCTCCTGCCGGATTGACTCAATATGCTGTGCCTGACGGTGTGACCAAAATTGCCGCCCATGCTTTTGAAGACATATATAATATTACCCACGTAAGTTTATCTCAGAGTGTTACTGAGGTAGAGAACTCTGCTTTTGCCGGATGTGTAAATTTGGAGTCGTTTGGTGGTAAGTTTGCTGCGGATGGTGGTAGGGCGTTGATTATCGGTGAGCGTTTTGTCGCTGTTGCTCCTGCAGGCTTAAAGTCCTATACCATACCTAATGGTATTAAAGAGATTGGTGGCGGTGCTTTTGGAGGAATTGATAAGTTGACTGAGATTATTATTCCTGATGAGGTGGAAACAATCGGAGATCAGGCATTTTTTAGTTTTGAAGGAACCTCTATCAAGTTGCCCTCTGCCCTGACATTTATAGGCTTGCAGGCATTTGCCTACTCCCGTTTGGAGAGTATCACTCTCCCTGCATCGTTGGAGAGTATTGACTCCTATGCGTTTGAATATAGTTGGGATTTGAAGAGTGTCTATAGCGAGCCTACTAATCCTCCCTATTTAGGTGAGAGAGGCTTTGCGGATGGCGCTGAGGATCGCAAGATATATGTTCCTGCCGAGTCTGTTGAACTCTATAAGAGCGAGGGATATGGCTGGAGCGACTACGCTCACGAGATTGTGGCAATGTAGTTTACCTTATATAAAATAAATATAGCCCAAGAGTTTCTCTCGGGCTATATTTATTTTAGCCGATTGGCTTAGAGATACTTCTCAATCTTAGCCTTCAACTCAGCCTCGCTGCAAGCACCAACCTGCTTGTCAACAACCTGGCCACCCTTAACGATAACGATGGTGGGGATGCTACGAATCATATAGTTGCTAACAACATCGTCCTCCTCGTCAACATTGCATTTGCCGATGTGGGCTTTACCCTCAAACTCCTCAGCCAATTTCTCAACGATAGGGGTCATCATACGGCAGGGACCACACCACTCAGCCCAAAAATCGATAACAACGGGAAGCTCGCCCGCCATCAACTCGTCATAGTTGCTACTTGTAATTGTAAGTGCCATAACTGTTTGTCTTTTAATAGGTTAATTATTGTAATATAAATTTAATATCGTACTCTTCGCAGAGGTCTGCGAGTGCTGTCGTGACCTTCATCTTCTTGCCTTTCGAGAGGAACGGCAGGCTGACACCACTCTTTGAATCTATAACTCTCACTTTCAGATCGGCTGTTGCCTCGCCCTTCTTCACCTTGCGGGCTGCCGCTACGCACTCAGTGAGTCTTTTTACAAACTCCGGAGTCAGTGTCTCGAGGTCTATGGTCAGTGTCACCTCTCGCACACCTGAAAGCACCTCGTGGAGTTGCACCATACCCTTGAACTTCACCTCGAACTCCTTGTCGTTGTAGCGACGAGGCTGTATAGTGCCTCTCAACATCAGGAAGTAATCCTTGTAGAGGAATTTGCGGAAGTTTTCGTAGTCCTTGTCAAAGAGGGTGAACTCGTGCGAACCCGAGTAATCCTCAATCACAAAGCTGCCGTAGGGCTTCTGTGTGCGGGTCATACCATTGCGCACTGCGGTAATCACACCACCTGTCGTGAAGTCCTTGCCTCCCATCTTTGCCAAATCACCAAAGTCGGCTATCTGTGTGTTACACATATTGTTAATCACCAACTTATAGTCATCCAGCGGGTGCGACGAGATATACATACCAATCAGCTCGTGTTCGGCATTGAGTGTCTCGAGAGTTGTCCACTCCTCCACCACGGGTGGTTCGGGGCGTTGTAAATCTACCTGGTCGAAACCGCCAAAGAGGCTCTGCTGTGAGTTGTTCTTCTCGCTCTGGTAGCGGCTGCCGTAGCGCACGAGCTGGTCGAGGAACGAGCTGCCCTCACCTGCGGGTGCTATCAGCAGACGGCTGCGGTGCATACCACTCAGCGAGTCGAAGGCACCCGAAATAGCCATATTCTCAATAACCTTACGGTTTACCGTGCCGTAGTTTACGCGTTCGAAGAAGTCGTACAAATCCTTGAACTTACCTCCCTCGTTGCGCTCGTTCACAATGCTCGTCACAGCGGCATCGCCCACACCCTTAACACCTGCCAATCCGAAGCGAATATTGCCCTCGGTGTTGGGGATAAAGGTGTTGTAACTCTCGTTCACGTCGGGGCCTAATACCCTGATGCCCATACGCTTGCACTCATCCATCTGGCCGACAATCTTATCCATCTTGGTTAGATTTCGGCTCAGCACGGCTGCCATAAACTCACTTGGGTAGTGGGCTTTAAGGTAGGCTGTCTGGTATGCAACGTAGGCGTAGCAGGTGGCGTGCGACTTGTTGAATGCGTAGGACGCGAACGCCTCCCACTCGGTCCATATCTTCTCGCAGATAGCCTGGTCGTGGCCTCGCTCCACAGCGCCATCAATAAACTTAGGCTTCATCTTATCCAGCACTGCGCGCTGTTTCTTACCCATCGCCTTACGGAGCGTATCGGCCTCACCGCCGGTAAAGCCTGCCAATAACTGACTCAGCAACATCACCTGCTCCTGATATACGGTAATGCCGTATGTGTCAGCCAGATACTTCTCCATCTCGGGGAACTCGTATGTAACAGCCTCCTGTCCGTGTTTGCGGGCAATGAAGTTGGGAATCTTCTCCATTGGGCCCGGGCGGTAGAGGGCGTTCATAGCAATAAGGTCCTCCAAACGAGTGGGTTTCAGCGCACGAAGGTGCTTCTTCATACCCGGCGACTCGAACTGGAATACGCCTGTCGTAAGTCCCTGACTGAAGAGCTCGTATGTCTTTTTGTCGTTGAGTGTTACATTATCAATATCAATAACCTTGCCCGTTGTGTGCTTTATATTGGCAAGTGCATCCTTAATAATTGAAAGTGTGGTAAGACCCAAGAAGTCCATCTTGATAAGTCCCACGCTCTCAACGTGTTTGCCCTCAAACTGCACCACATTGAGGTCGGCATCCTTCGCCACAGCAACGGGTGCAAACTTCTCAATATCGTCCTGACCGATAATCACACCGCAGGCGTGAACACCTGTCTGACGTACCGAGCCTTCGAGTTTCTCGGCATTAGCAAGGGTCTTCTGGACAAGGTCGCTACCCTCCTTGCGCTCCTTGGCAAGCTCGGGCACCTCCTGATATACCCACTCAAAGGGACTTTGACCCTTAGCGGGAGCAAGCTTGTCGGGGACAAGTTTGGTCAGTCGGTTGCTCTCGGCAAGGGGCAAATCCTGTACTCGCGCCACATCCTTGATGGCAAGCTTAGGTGCCATTGTGCCGAAGGTGACAATCTGTGCTACACGCTTTTGTCCATATTTCTTGACCACATAGTCCAGCACAAGAGCACGACCATCCTCATCGAAATCGACATCGACATCTGGGAGGGAGATACGGTCGGGGTTGAGGAATCGCTCAAACAGAAGGTCGTATGCGATAGGGTCGATATTGGTGATTCGCAGCGAGTAGGCAACTGCCGAGCCCGCTGCCGAGCCACGACCTGGGCCTACCGATACACCCATCTCGCGGGCAGCACGGATATAGTCCCACACAATAAGGAAGTAGCCCGGGAATCCCATCCACTCGATGGTACCCAGCTCATACTCCAAGCGCTCAATAATCTTCTCGTCAAGCGTGTTGCCCCATCTCTCGTGCGCACCCTTGTAGGTGAGGTGGCGCAGATACATATACTGCTTGGCAACCATCAATACCTTTTCCAGTCCGCTATCGCCAGAAACCGCCTGCTCTAACTCCTCGCCTGAGTATGTCTCCATACGAGCCTTGATGTCCTCGTCCTTAATCTTCTTTAAGAAGCTATCTCTCAGCCTCGTATAGTCAATCTCCAAATCATCGGGGATGGGGAAGTTAGGCATCAGAGGCTCGTGGTTGAGGGTGAACTCCTCCACCTTATTCGCAATCTCGATGGTATTTGCCAAAGCCTCGGGGCAGTCGGCAAAAAGTTCGGCCATCTGCTCGGTAGTCTTGAAGTACTCCTGACCAGAGTAGCGCATACGCTTCTCGTCATTGAGCAACTTGCCGGTATTCAGGCAGATAAGGTGGTCGTGAGGCTCCGCATCGTCTGCATCGGTGAAGTGTACATCGTTGGTGCAGACAACCTTGATACCCAACTTTTTGGAGAGCTCCAACAGGCCTGCATTCGCCTTTACCTGCTTGGGGTATGCTCCCTGATCCCAGCCGGGCAGGGGCTTGAAGAGTTGCATCTCAAAGTAGTAGTCCTCGCCAAAAAGTTCCTTAAACCATAGTGCAACACGCTCCGCCTCGGCCATATCCTCATTGATAATGGCGCGTGGCACCTCGCCAGCAATACAAGCCGAACAGCAGATGATATCTTCGTGCAACTCGGTGAGCAGTTCCTCATCAATACGTGCGCGACCGTCGAAATAGCCGTCGGTAAAGCCGAGCGACACAAGCTTGATAAGGTTATGGTAGCCACGCTCATTCTTGGCGAGCAACAGCAGGTGGTGGCGACGCTCTGTGGCCTTCGACTTCTGGAAGCGGTCCTTGACCATATAGACCTCACAACCGAAAATAGGCTTGATGCCTGCTTTGGTGGCAGTGTCGTAAAACTCCTTGGCACCATACATATTGCCATGGTCGGTCACGGCAAGTGCGGGCATACCATCTGCCTTCGCCTTGGCAACCAAGGAGGAGATGGAAGCAGCACCATCCAAGATAGAGTACTGCGTATGTACGTGTAAGTGAACGAATTGCGACATTGCTCCAAAAATAATTTATCTGCAAACAAAATTAGGAAATATATTTGCATTTACAAGAACAAACAATGCCAACTTTTAAACAATTTTTCCTATATTTGTATAGGCTTCACTAATACCCTTTTGAGTTATGTTTAAACGTAAAAAGAGTGAGGACCCACAACGACTCGTTGTCCTCCAAACATTCCAAGTAGCAATAGACGCCGAGATGAGCGCATCGATACTCCGCTCGGCAGGAATCGACTGCCAAGTACTCGACGAAAATGTCTCAATGGTGCTGCCATACCTGAATAAGATAGTGCGCCTCGTGGTGCGCGCCGAAGATGAAGAACGAGCACGCGAAATACTTAACGCACAAATTGTCGAGTAGTTTTTTGTCGCTTTTTGTAAAAAGCATTTTTATTTCGAGCCTTTTTGTAAAAAGGCTCCCCAAAAACTTTTCTCCGCTTTTTGTAAAAAGCGGAACCAAAAACTTTTGTACTATTGAGTTTGCGCGTTTAGGAGTTACCTATCAGTAACTACGATAAAAAATAGATATAGGGAAGTTCAAGTAAACTTGGCTTCCCTATATCTATTTTCCATCGTACTCTCTACGAGAGTATCCCCTAAACCCGTAAAACCAATTATTACTAAAAGAGTATTAAAAATGGTTTTCCCTAAATTCCCTAAACTCCTTAATATCCCTAAATTCCCTCCTTTCTCTTTTTCTCTTTTTCTCTTTCCCATCAAAAAAAAAGCGGTCGTGCCCGCTACTTCCGAGACCCTCAATCGGTCGTGCTCGCAATATTTGCCTCGGCTCTGCCGAGGACACATCCCCCGCCGAGGCGGGGGCTTGGGGGTGGGTCAGACCTGCAATTGCCTGCGAAGCAGGCAGGTGTCGTGACGGAGAGTAGAGGTGACAGGTTATTCATCTTACTAACTGCTCTGGGCATAAAAAAAGAGCAATCATCACTGATCGCTCCTCTTTTGGTGCCCAGGACAAGACTCGAACTTGCACGAACTATAACGTTCACTACCCCCTCAAAGTAGCGTGTCTACCAATTTCACCACCTGGGCTTCTAACCTCATTAACCGAACTAATCCACCGATGAGTGGGCTTGTCGGTTTTCTCAGAACGTGTGCACTCCGTAGAGTGTCGATTTTTCAGAAAAAACAAGGAAATGCGGCAGGAGATTCAATTCTCCAATGCCGATTTCCTCTACTAACCTAAAACTACTAACCTAAATGAACCTTAAAACTTCACTGCAAAGATAAGGCGGTTTTTGCAATTCTCCAAATATTTTAAAATAATTTAATAATTATTTAACGTAGAATTACTCCTTAGTGCCTCAAAAGGAGTTTTGAGCGGGGTAAATCTATTTGGATTGGTTAAGTAAAGAACGGCGTTTCCTCCGAAAAGGTTGACAAAAGTAGTAATAATTTCTGAAATACAATACTTTTTTTTGAAAAATCTCACATTTTTTAATTTTTCTCTTTACTCCACACTCCGACCCCTCCACGTATTACCCCGCTGTTGCTACTTACAATCCGAAATTATAATTTAATATTATGCTATTTACTTACATCAAATAGAATTTGTAAAGTGCAGATAATCAGCAAAATACCCCCCCCCCTATGATTTTTCCTGAAATTTATTGCAGCTTACGATTTGAAATATAGCCAAAAGCCTTGATAATCTGATTCTAATGTTATATATTTGTAACGAATTGTCTATTATCCCCGACAAGATATATAAACCTAATTACAATTTATTATGAAGAAGTATTTATCTATTGTGCTTTTGGCACTTGCTGCTACATTCTATTCGTGTGAGCAGCTATTACCGGTGCTCAAACTCACTTCGAACTCGGAGATGTCGTTCCCCGCTTCGGGTGGTTCGGGCACAATCTACTACTCGCTGACCGGCGCTGCGTCGAGTGGTGCTGTTATGGCAGTGGCAGACACTTGGATTACCGACCTTAACTATGGCGTTTCGGGTCGTGTTACCTTTAATGTATCTCCTAACGAGTCAACTTCTCCCCGCGTGGGCAAGGTAACTGTTACCTATACCACTCAGTCGTTCGAGGTGACGATTAATCAGGCGGGCAAGGAGGAGACGCCCGATGGCCCCGGTGAGGGTGGTGGTGACGAGCCCGACGAGCCCGGTGATGGTGGCGAGGGTGGTGAAAATCCCGACCAGCCCGGTGATGGTGATGAGGGTGACGACTCTTTCACTCCCGATGTAACCTGGAAGGCTACCCAGATTCACGGTAGTTATATGGGCGATGCAGGTGGCTACTACAAGTCGAATTCGTACAGCCTCTACCTCTCTGACAACGGTATTCAGGCTGGTACTATGCCCGAGAAGCCCAACAGTACCTATATGCACGTTAGCTTCTACTCGGACACCGAGTTTGACCCCGAGACCAAGCTTATCCCCTACGGTACCTATACTTACGACGCTACCAAGGAGGATGTTGACGGCAATATCTCGAAGTATAGCCAGGGCTACTATCAGACCAACGACAAGGGCTATATCAATGGCGACAACTACAAGTTCGCAAGCGGTACAATGACCGTTTCGCCCCAGGGTATCCTTATCGAGATGACCGACAATACCGGTGTTAAACGCGAGATTACCTATCAGGGCGAGCCTTTGCTCAATGCTGCTCCCGACGAGGAGGAACCTGGCGAGGGTGGCGGCGAAAAGCAGAATATCACCTTTGGTGAGACTGTGGCTCAGGGTGTCTACTACTACGACCCGAACGATCCCGAAGTTCCTTATGCAATATGGGAGTTTGAGGTTACCCCTACATCTGGCGATGGTTATGGACTCTATATGTATCTTATGCCCGAACAGGAGGGTTTTGACCAGAGCAATCTGGCGGGCATCTATGAGTCGCTCTATGTTGACCAGTATATTCCCGCATATCAGGGTTGGCTGACCACTTGGGAAGACGCCGAGGAGGTTGACGATATGGATTTGATGGGCGATATCACCGTCTCTGTTGTAGGTGAGAATCTCAAGATTAAATACTCCGACGACGATATGCAGTTTACCTGGGAGGGTAAAGTAACTTGGTACGACGAAAGCCCCGAGCAGGGTGGTGGCGACGAGGATGAGGTAGAGCGCACAGGTGCTTTGGTTAGTGGCTGGTACGAGGGTGTTTTGTCCGATGGCCAGAATAGCTATCACTACTACGATATTTGGCTCTCCAATAAAAAGGTGACTATCGAGAATGATAATTTACAGCTTTCTACCAACTCTTGGTATTACAGAACTGTCCTGCTTTTGGATGAGGCACCTGTAGGTGGTCGTATTCCTAACGGAACTTATTCTGCAGAGAATGGTAAACTTTATATGGGTCAGGTTATTGAGACCAATTCATCGGCCATATCTTATCAGGAGTACTATGCTAATGCTTCAATGCAGGTTACTGATAATGGCATTATCTTGCATGTGTTTGATGATAAAGAAAAATACCACATTGTTAACTCTACCGATACCGGCTACGTTCTCGAAGGTGAATATGGCAATGGTGGCGACGAGCCCGACCAGCCCGGTGGTGGCGACGAAGAGGATGTATATGTCTGGAACGTTAAAGTAGAGTCTGCTAATCTGGAATATTGGGGTGACGGCAATTGGTATATCCAGATACTTCCCGAAGGACCAGGCAATGGCTTTGCTCTCGACTTTGTAACAAATGAGGATGGTATGGATGCTAATCTCTCCGGTACTTACGCTCCTGCCAGCGACTACAGCACTCCTATGACCTACCTGGCGGGCTTTATCTCTGACGAGGGCTATGTATTCGGTAGTAACTTTATTCAGGTTCAGGATGGTGGAAGTATTGCAGTGGTTCCTTTTGAGAGCACCGATGTTGAGTTTACAGCAAATCCCGATGGTACATACTCAATCTACTACGAAACTGAATATTTGCCCGATTATGGTTTCAAAATCTTGCTTGATTGGACCGGCTACCTCACTAAGCAGAATTATGCAGAAGAGGAGGAGGGTCGCGACTTCGAGTATGAGGCACCCCATATCGCAGGTACTGTTCGCGGTACGGCAAACGGCAATACCATCTATGGTATCCAGTTGGACAATATGGTAAATTCCAAATTTGGCGATATCTTCCCCAACTCCTATGCATACCATATCTCGATTGCTTCGCCCAACGCTCCTGAGAACGTTAGTTGCTTCGACGCTCCCGCTGGTACCTACCAGATAGTTAATAATGCCGATTGGGCGGCTGCGGCTGGTACTGCTGTTGTTCAGTATCGCGAGGCTAACGATAGTGAGATTATTCGCAATGTGAAGATGGTTTCGGGTACAGTGACCGTCACTGAAAACGGTGTCGCTGCTCTCGATATGGTTGACGAGGAGGGCAATACCCACTCTGTAACCTATCTCGGTAGCACCCATATCGACGCAGTATACTCAACTATGACCGAAGACTTTACTCCTGCTGAGGCCTTTACGGGTGGTACGATGAGTATTAGCGATTGGGGCGTAGATGTTGTTTCAAATGCTAAGTCGACCAGATATGTTCAGTTGCCGCTTAGTGATAATAAGATTGGTGTCCTCGTATTCTCGAATACAAGTAGTGTGGCAGACGGCGAGATTGCAGCAGGTACCTATAATGTTAAGCACGTCAGCAACTCAATCAGTGAGAAGACCGTTTGGGCTGGCGAGGTAAGTAACGGTATCTATTACTCGTTTGTCGGCACTGTTACTCCTGATGGTATGATCGACGACTATGCTCTGTTGGATAACGGAACGGTAACCGTATCGAAGAGTGGCTCGGAGTACACTATCGAGGTTGATGGCTACAACGAGGATGTTCACAATCCCAAGAAGATTAAGTACACCTGGAAGGGTACTGCTCCCGCAGCGGCTCAGGTAAGCGCACCTGCGCAGAACGTTGCTAAGATTGCTCCCGAGTTCGGCGTTGTGACCAAGACCTCCGCAAAGGTTAATGCCGATATGAAGAAGGCTCAGAAGCCCGCCTTGAAGGCTCGCGGTAAGGTGAAGGCTCCCAAGAAGGAGGTTCGCCGCCTCGATGAGATGCAGAAGAAACAACTTGTCGTAAGATAATAGTTTTTCAGTTAATCACCCGATTTACTCTTTAGGCAGGGGCGCTCCGCGATGGGGCGCCCTCGCTTTATATATATAATAGGTATGGCGGGTGAAAAAATGAAAAATTATTGCGCGGATTGTGAAAAATGTGCTATCTTTGCACCCGCAAGCGAAATTGGGGAGTTGTCGTAGGTTTGGCAACTCTGAGAATCGCCCAAGTAAAATTTTAACTATCAATTAATTAAGTACAAGACCTATGAAAAAAATGCAGATGTCGGGCGTACTCCGCACCGATTTTGGCAAGAAGGGCACTAAGGCTGTTCGTCGTAACGAGCAGGTTCCTTGCGCTCTCTATGGTGGCTCTGGCGAGGCTGTTTACTTCGCAGTTGACCAGAAGGCACTCAAACCCCTGTTGAATAGCATCTACTCGTACATCGTTGAGTTCGATATCGACGGTAAGAAGGAGGTAGGCGTTTTGCAGTCGGCTCAGTATCACCCCGTAAAGGATTATCCTATGCACGTTGATTTCCTCCGCGTTGAGGAGGGCAAGCCCGTTTCGATTGAGGTGCCCATCAAGGTTGTAGGTAACTCGGAGGGTGTTAAGGCCGGTGGTAAACTCTCGATCCAGCGCCGTAAGATTCGCGTTAGCGCATTGGAGCAGAACTTGCCCGATGTAATCGAGTTGGATATTACCCACCTGACTATCGGTAAGGCAATCTTCGCTGGCGAGGTTAAGGTAGAGGGCGTAACCGTTCTCACCCCCGCAACTACCTCGCTCTGCACCGTGCTCACCACCCGTGCTGCACGTAGTGCTGAGGCAGCTGCTCAGGGCCGCTAGTCTATTAGTACTAATAATGAGAATATGGCTGTTTCGCTTGAAGCAGCCATATTTTTACCCTCAAGACCTGAAATCAGGTGGATTTTTGTCTGTTTCGTGGTCGTTTCAAAGGCTATTTATGCTGTTTGGCAGGCGTTTAGAGGCTCTTTTATGGGTGTTTCTTAGCCGAAAATCCTCCTTAGGGGCCGCAATTGGAGCATAAATAATGATAAATTTGTTCATTTATTACTCTGTTAAGATTGAACATAATTTCTACTTTGAGAGGCAGAAACCGACAATTTTCGCAAAAAACGCGCAAACCGCAATGTGCTGTAAGTCAGCGAAATACAAATTTAATTTGTACGATATAATTATGTTATGAACAAATATGTTCTTTCGTGTGTATCGTATTGACAAACATTGTACGCGTATTGCCCGCATAGTGAGGGATAAATTTTTTCTTTGCGTTGTGAAAAACTATCGTCAAATCAACTGAATTAATAACAAAAACTGTGTAACTGCCTATGAAACAAACCATTTAGAGCTACTTTCCTACCTTAAATCCGTGTCAAGATGCCCAAGGGGTGGCTTGTCTGCGGTGTTTCGGCTTTTCCTGCGGGTTGAGATTCCTGTCGCGGAGAGCGGTCGCATTAACAGAAACACGCCAAAAATGCGTTGAGAAGCGATAATGCCAATTTCGTGCCAGTTAAATCGGGACAGCTAAGTAAGGACAGCCTTAACAAACCAATACAATTTTTTAGAAAATGAAAATGAACTTTAACTAACTAAAAAGTTTTTTTTATGAAGAAATTTATATCATTTTTGAGCGCAATGGCTTGCACTCTGTTCCTCGCGGGCAGTGTAATGGCTCAGAACGCTCCGCTGAAAGTGACGGTAACCGACGCTAACGGTCCCGTTATCGGTGCTAGTGTTATGGTAAAGGGCACTACCTCCGGTGACAATACTGGTATCGACGGTGTAGTTACTCTCAACAATGTAGCCAAAGACGCTACCATCGAGGTATCGTTCATCGGTTATGTAACTCAGGAGATTCCTGTAAACGGTCGTACTGCAATCGACGTAGTTCTTGCTGAGGACTCGCAGGTTGTAGAGGACGTTATCGTGGTAGGTTACGGTACTCAGAAGAAGGAGTCGTTGACCGCTGCGATTTCGCAGATCAATGCAGAGGACATCGCTAACACCAAGTCGACCAATGCTGTTGCAGCATTGCAGGGTAAAGTTCCCGGCCTTCTGATTCGTCAGAACTCGGGTCAGCCCGGTGCATTTGCTTCGGAGTTGTCGCTTCGTGGTTACGGTTCGCCTATGATCGTTGTCGACGGTGTTGTACGTAGTGGTACCATCACTCGTAAGCAGTCCAATCCTTGGGCTCACTACTGGGGTGGCGGTCGTACTGAGGAGTACAACGATATGTCGGTTCTGAACGAGTTGAACCCCGAGGATATCGAGAGCGTATCGGTTCTGAAGGACGCTGCTGCTTCGATCTACGGTTTGGGTGCTGAGAACGGTGTGATCCTTATTACTACTAAGAAAGGTACTCAGAGCCGTCCTTCGGTAACTTACTCGAACAACTTCTCGTTCACCACTCCCGTTACCATCCGCGACAATGAGGATTGGGTATCGTTCATGAAGTGGGATAACCAGATGTCGGATGTAGGCCAGTTGGAGCACCGTTGGAGCGATGCTCAGATTGAGGGTTACGCTAAGGGCGATCCTAACTACGTTTACACCAACTGGTACGATGTAACTACCAACAAGTTCACCTTCAACCAGAGCCACAACGTTTCGTTGCGCGGTGGTAACGACGGTATTCAGTACTACTTGGGCGGTAGCTTCGCTGACGAGGCTTCTCTCTTCAAGAGCGAGGCTTACGCTTACAACCGTTATCAGTTGAACGGTAACGTTAACGCACAGCTGACTGACGCTCTGTCGGTTCGTTACACCACTGGTATCCGTTCGAACTATCAGTCGACTCCCGCTTCGGGCGACGTTGACTGGAACTTGTTCTACTATCTGTATGCTTCGAATCCTACTGTAGGTATCTACACTAAGGACAACCCCAGCCACTATTCGAACGTTGAGGAGCAGATGAACCCTGTTACTCTGTTGGATCCTAAGGCTTCGGGTTACCACCAGTCGCGTACTTTCTCGTTCCAGAATACTATCGATGTAACCTATAAGGCTCCCTTCTTGGAGGGCTTGACTATCCAGGCTACTGGTGGTTACGACTATTCGATGAACAAGGATAACGTTTTGACTCTGAAATATGACCTCTATGACTATCTGACCGATACTTATGCAGGTTCGTTCCGTGAGTCGAACTCGTATCAGGAGCTTGCTATGGACAACACCCGTCTCTACGGTCGTGTTCAGGCTAACTACTCGAAGCGTTTCGGCCAGCACGATATCCAGGCTACTTTGGCTGCCGAGATGACCAACTACAAGCGTGGTCACATTGGTGGTATCGTTAAGTATGGTGCATCGGATGCTGATTCGTTCTTCACTCACCCCACTCTTGACAGTGGTTTGAAATCGACCGGTGAGATCGAGGGTACTCGTTCGGAGACCGCTACTGCAGGTTACGTAGGTCGTTTCAACTACGCGTACGCGGGTAAATATATGTTGGAGTTGACCGCTCGTTACGACGGTTCGTATGTATACGCTCCCGGTCACCGTTGGGGTCTCTTCCCCGCTTACTCGGTGGGTTGGCGTATCTCGGAGGAGTCGTTCATCAAGGATAACTTCGACTTCGTTGACAACTTGAAGATCCGTTGGTCGGATGGTAAGACTGGTTCGGTTCAGGGTCGTGCTTATGCTTACATCGCAGGTTATAACAAGAGCGGTTCGTGGATTTTGAACGAGGGTTCGACTACCAATGGTTGGAACTCGACCACCATCGAGGATACCGTCCTCACTTGGGCTGACGTTCGTATGCAGGACTTCGGTTTCGACTGGGAGTTGTGGCGTGGTAAGTTCGGCGGTAGCTTCGACTGGTTCCGTCGTACTACTTCTGGTATCGCTGCTAACTCGCCCGATGCTAACAAGACTCCCGACTTCTTCGGTGTATCGCTGCCTCAGCGTAACTTGGACGCTCGCGAGAACGTAGGTCTTGAGTTGGCTCTTAGCCACCGCAACACCATCGGTGATTTCAGCTACCGTATCAACGCTTCGGCTACCTTCACCCGTAACCGTCAGACTGTTAAAGCTGGTGACGCTACCGCTATCTACTCGTCGCACCAGAACTGGTGGTCGAGCTTCAACACCGGTCGTTGGAGCAACTATCAGAGCGGAAGCACTTACCACTGGGCAGGTGGTCAGATCACCAGCCTGAACGACGCTTCGGATGAGCCTATCCTCTATGATACTAGCAACTCGAACCGTAAGCTCCTCCCCGGTCAGTACCGTATCGAGGACCGCAACGGTAACGGTTATATGGATAGCAATGACCAGTACTACACTTGGGGCAATGGTAACCCTCCCTTGCAGTTTGGTTTGAACGTATCGGGTAACTACAAGAACTTCGACTTCAGCGTAGTATTCAACGGTGCTGCTTTGAACACCAAGACTGTATCGTTGTCGGGTTATGCTGGCTTCGGTTACCTCTATCACCTCCCCCGTGCTTACTCGACCAACAGCTACCGCGTGAAAGAGTATGGTGCAGATCCTTGGGATCCTAACACTGAGTGGGTAAGCGGTTACTGGCCTGCATTGGCACGTGTTAAGCAGTCGGGTTCGACCTTCAACAGTCTCTATGGTGCAAACCAGCCCTACAACTTTGTAAACGCTACTTACTTGCGTGTTAAGACTATCGAGGTTGGTTATACCTTCTCGGCAAATCTGCTCAAGCAGATCGGTTTGCGTAGCGCACGTATTTACGCTAACTTGGGTAACCCCTTCACTATTGTGAATCCTCTCTTGAAATTCGTTGACCCCGAGGTAAGTGCTGATATCGGTCGTCAGGGTGGTGCTTTCACTCTTATGAAATCGTACAGCTTCGGTCTTAACCTTAACTTCTAAAAATAGTTGATAGTATGAAAAAAGTATTTATATATATTATGGCTGCCGCCTTGTCGTTCGGTCTGACTTCGTGCGACAAGATCTTCGACAACCTCGAGGGCGACCTCAGCAAAATGTCTGCTGAGAACTTGCTCAGTAGCGAGGCTGGTTTGAAGGGCCTCTTGGCTAACCTTTACGGTTACATTCCTATGAATGCTTTCTCGACTGCCGATCGTAGCACCTTCTTTGCTCAGAGCAGTCGTAGCACCCCTTCCTATGGCCAGAGTGGTATCCCCAGCTTCTGGAGCTACGGTAATATCCGTTCGATTAACAAGTTTATCGAGGCTCTCGATAACGCAGTTGCGAAGGGCATTATTACTGAGGATAACTACAACACCTACAAAGGTGAGGCTCTCTTCATCCGTGCTTACTGCTACTTTGGTAGCGTTCTGACTTACGGTGGTGTGCCTATCGTAGAGAAATCTCTCGATAACGAGAAATTTGAGGATCTCTTCATCCCCCGTTCGACCGAGAAGGCTACTTGGGATTGGATCATCGCTCAGCTCGATGATGCTGCTCAGATGCTCCCCGAGGTTAACGTAGGTGGTAACATGCGCGCTAACAAGTACTCGGCTCTCGGTTTGCAGACCCGTGTTGCTCTGTCGGCTGCTTCGATTTCGAAGTTCTGGAACAAGAAGGCCGTTGATGCATCCTATGTAGCTGTACAGCGTGGTCTCCAGAAGATGGAGGCAAGCTATGCTGATGCTTACTATGCAAAGGCTATTGAGGCTGCTGGTACTATCATCAACAGCGGTAAGTACAGCCTCTTTGGTGGTACTGCTCCCGCTTCGATTGAAGCTGCTAAGCAGAACCTTATCGACCTCTTCCAGAACTACCAGCACAGCGAGGGTCTCTTCGGCCGTTCGTACAAGAGTGGTTCGGCTACTACCGGTAACAACCAGGACTGGGGTCCCAACCAGCACGTTAACGGTTACCTCGTAGGTACCGGTGCTGCTACCTTGAACCTTGCTGACGAGTATGACTACTATGCAAGCGCTACCGATCGTAAGGTTGCAGGTCGTCAGATCATCACCAAGACCACTGGCAGTGAGGAGTATTATCTGACTGGCAACTACTGGGAGAATGCTTACACTGCTGCTGATTTCAGCGAGTACAAGCGTTACAACAGCATTGATGAGCCTTTCCTCTTGAAGGATGCTCGTTTCCAGGCTTGGGTTCTCTATCCCGGTGTTGTTTATGCTAACAAGACTATCAATATGCAGGGTGGTTGGATTCGTCCCGACGGTAAAGCCGAGATCTATCCTACCGTTAACGGTATTGAGGGTGCTGATAACACTGTTACCGGTGTTACTTTGGCTGGTAATGACTACTATCCTTATGGTGGTTACGGTGAGGATAACTCGTCGTTCTACAAGATTACCATTGATGTCAACGCTACCAACCGTTACGACTACTCGTTCGGTCAGCGTAAGTCGCTCGATGAGAAGGGTTACAACCAGTACGCTCAGACTCCTTGGTATGACATCCGTTATGCTGAGATCCTCTTGAGCTACGCTGAGGCTCACGCTGAGAGTGGCAAGGGTGATGCAACTGTTGCTAAGAAGGCTCTGAACGACGTTCGTAAGCGTGCAGGTTTCACCGACGAGATCGCTGTTACTGTTGATAACGTAATGCACGAGTGGAAAGTTGAGTTCGCTTTCGAGAACAAGTGGCAGCAGGTATTGCACCGTCGTCGTGCTTACTATGATGAGACTACCAGCCAGAAGGGTGACATTGAGTGGTCGCTCGACGGTAAGAAGTTCACCCTCGTTCCTATGGTTGACCTGACCGGTACCGAGGCTAAGTACATCTTCCCCCGCGCCGTTGCAATCCAGGGTGTACCCGACAGAGCTCCTAACCACGGTCGTATTGTTTACAACCCGAATGGTATCTATGGTGGTATTCCTAACCACGCAAAGAACCAGATTGAGAATAACAATACCGTTAACGACATTGTTAAACAGTAATACAGTTAGGCAAATTATATGAAAAAGTTATTATATTTGATCCCTTGCTTGATGTTGGCTTTGACATCTTGCGAGATGTTCGAGTTCGACAATTTTGAGGGTCACGATGCTAAGGTATACGGTAGCTTTATCGATACCGCAACAGGTGAGCCTGTTCCTATGGAGATTTACACTCAGAGTGGAACGACATATGGAGTAATGCGCGTTACCGAGACCGGTTGGGATTCTGAGGCAGTTCAGAGTTGGATGGTTAAGTACACCGGTAAGTATCGTAACAACCTTGTATGGGCTGGTGATTACAAGATGGATTTCTCCTATCTGAACGTTTACAACCAGAGTGATGTTAAGTTCACCTTGGAGAAGGGCGAGAATAAGCTGGATTTCCAGGTTACTCCTTACGCTCGTGTTAAGGATGTAGCTATCACTTACGATGCTTCGGTTAGGAAGTTCAAAGCTACCTTCAAGGTAGAGTTGGGCGATGCTACCAAGGCTAACAACGGTGTAGATGTTACTTTCGCAGTTAACACTAACAACTATGTAGGTGGTTTCTTCAACCAGGCAAGTGGTGATGCTGGCGCAAAGGCTGCTAATGTAACTCCCGGTGAGACTATCACCCTTTACATTGATGCTAACCCTGCAGGCGTAAACACTCAGGAGTTTAAGTACAGCCGTCCTCACTATTTCCGCGTATGCGCGCTTGTTAAGTCGACTGACAACCCCTACAACCTCAACAACTTCTCGGATGTTTATGTTGCAACCCCCACTTCGGGTTCGGCAGACAACTATACTATCGAGAAGTATACTTGGGCTGAGTAATCTGATCTGATGAGTGTTGGCTCTCTTCTGAGAGCCAACACCAAAATAAAAATTTCAAGGCGGCTACTTTTGTAGCCGCCTTGAAATTTTTATATCCTTATATATCGCTGAGAAACGAGTATTTGTGCGACACTGAGCATTTTGAGTTAGCCAAACGATTCTCAGACGGTTAATATTTTGGCGTGCACAACGCAATTTGATGGTAACTCCTCTTGTTCGTGGAGGCCGATTAGTTCGATAGGTCAAAGCATTTTTCTTAATTTGAATTGTGTGCAAAACTATGGTGCGAAATAGTGTAAATAACAGAATATGAGCCAATAGAATACCTAAAATAAAGAGAATAAAAGTAAAAACAATGGCATACAATATACAATAGAGCAAGAAAATTGGGGAGAAATTAATCGAATAATGCTGAAACTAATTGGAATTGTAATCTCTTTCTTGACGGTGGGGTACGCGTGGCTTAATTTATTGTGAGCCTGTTCCTATGGAGATTTACACTCAGAGTCGTACGACATATGGAGTAATGCGCGTTACCGAGACCGGTTGGGATTCTGAGGCAGTTCAGAGTTGGATGGTTAAGTACACCGGTAAGTATCGTAACAACCTTGTATAGGCTGGTGATTAGGAAGATTAGGGAGATTAGGGAGATTTGGGAGATTAGGGTCTCTCCCTAATCTCCCTAATTACTATTGCCAAAGAAGCTCTCTCGGGGTTATCGTTTATGGTCGAAGTATTTGCTCGGCAACACGCCAAACTGCTTCTTAAAGGAGTTGGCGAAGTGGCTTGGCGAGCTAAATCCAACCATATCGGCGATTACCGACATCTTATACTTGCCCTCGCGGATGAACTCCACGGAGCGGTTCAACTTATAGGTCTTGAAGAACTCGTTGGGAGTCTTGCCCGTCAGAGCCTTAATCTTGTAGTAGAACTTGGTGCGACTGATGCCCAGCATCGCTGATATCTGGGTCACATTGAGGTCGGCATCCGACAGGGAGGACTCCATAACCTCAAAGATCTTATCCATCAAGATCTTATCCTTGCCCACCAGGGTACCTATATTTATCGTGCTGGTCTCGGTGGAGAGGTTTACTGCCTGCTGGTTGCGGTTGCGGCTCTCCAGAAGCGAGCGCATCTGAGCCATAAGCAGCAGAGGCTCAAAAGGCTTGACGATATAGGCATCTGCACCTGCATCAAGACCTGCAATCTTATCCTCCATAGTGCTCTTGGCGGTCAGTAATATAATAGGTATATGGCAGATGGCGATATTCTCGCGCACCATCTTGCACAGCTTTGTGCCATCAACCTCCAACATCACCATATCGGATATCACCAGGTCGGGCATCTCCTGCTCGATGAGCTTGTAGCCATTGTTTGCATCAAATGCCACAATCACGTTGTAGTGTGGAGCGAGTATCGACTGGAGATAATAGACAATCTCGTAGTCGTCGTCGATGACCAGCACCTTGGGTGCCGGCTCGGGCAGCGTGTTCTTCTCGGGCATTGTTGCCACGTACTCACTCATCGTGCTCTTCTCGTCTATCGAGCTCTGCGGGTTCTCCAGAGGTGTGCGCTCCAGCTCGGAGTAGGAGCGGCTGCTCATCGGGAGGATGAAGATGAAGCGTGCGCCGTTGGAGCTCTCCTCGGCCACATTATTCTCAGCCTTGATGAATCCGTGGTGCAGCTCTATGAGTGAGCGGGTCAGGTATAGGCCGATGCCGGAGCCGCCCTGTACGCCACTGCTCTCGAAGCGGTCGAAGATGGCTGTCAGGCGGTCGTTGGAAATGCCGATGCCCGTATCCTGCACCTTGACATACAGGTAGTTGTCATCACCCAGCTCTGCGGCCGACTTGCCAAACAGCTCGCTCGCCTCCGTCTTGCCAATGCGGGAGATATCCACACTCACCTCACCACCTGAGGGGGTGAATTTGAGTGCGTTGGAGAGTAGGTTGTACATCACCTTCTCCAGTTTATCCTGGTCAACCCACATCAGTTGTGGCTGCTCTGTGCCATTCACCGTGAGGTCGATATGTTTCTGCAGTGCGCTTGCCGAGAAATTCTCCGCAATCTCACTTATCTGCTTGGCAACGTCGGCTGTCTGCACGCTAAGACGCAGTGTGTCGTGCTCCAGGTGGTTGAAGTCCATCAGCTGGCTCACCAACTTCAGCATACGGTCGGCGTTGCGACGCATAATGGCGAGCAGACGCGCGTTCTGCGAGTGCTGGGGAGTCTCGTTGCACAGCGTGGAGGCAGTGCCCGAGATGATGGTCAGCGGGGTGCGGAACTCGTGCGAGATATTGGCAAAGAAGTCCATATTGTGCATATTCACCCTCTCGAGCATCTCTCTCTCGCGTCGCTCTATCTCGGCTGTGGTCGAGGCAATGCGGTTGTCCGCAATCAGCTTGACTATCAATATGCATGTTGCGATAAGCAGCAGGGCGACAAAGAAGATTACTATGGTGCTTGCGTACCAGGGGCGAAGAATGCGAATCTCCATATCAAGAGTGTCGGAGTCGAAGTTGCCGTAGGGGCTCACCGCCTGCAAATGTATCTCGTTTCTGCCGTAGCGTAGGCCGTAGAGAGGGATACCGCCACGATTGACAAGTGTGGTCCATCCCTCGGTCAGTCCGGGGATGTCGTACATATATTGAGCGAGCGAGGCATTGCTCTCACCAACAACCGAGAGGTAGATGGTCATATTCTCGGGCTTCTTGTCGAGCAGAATCTTCACCTTCTCCTCGCTCGGGGTTACACCTGTGTTGATGAGTCTGTTGTGTGAGGTGAGAATCGCTCCCAGGTTGACCTCTATGGGCGATGTGCGGGTCTTGTCGAGCAGGGCAATATGGTTGCGATAGGAGTAAGCCGCACGACCATCGGGCATTGCAAAGAGCATAGTGTTGTTGCCCACGCCCGACTCGCTCAGAGATATCTGCTCAAAACTGTTTGTCGCGCTCAGGTAGCGATAGATAGCATCGTCGTTGCGTATGTATATTGTGCCATTGCGGTCACAAACGATGTCGTGGATACGCATATCGGCAAACTGCTCTACCTTCTCAGACACACCTGTCGAGGGGTTGAGAATAAACAGACCAACATCTGTCGTGCCTACCCAGATATATCCCTCGTTGTCCTCTTCGATTGTGCTGATGAACATCTGTTTGTCGGTCTCGGAGAGGTGTATGTTGTGAGGCTGCATAGTACGACTATTCACAGTCACGAGTCCGATGTCCGTGAAGCCGAATACAACATTGCCATTGCTGAGGGTGGTAGCGCGCGAGGCGTGAATCTGCCTGAACTCACTCTCAATATTGATTGACTGCATCTCGATACTCTTCTCGCCATTCTGCGGGCGCAGACCGTAGTAGAGTGTCAGCTCGGTGCCGGCCAGCCATACCGCACCCTCGCCATCGACAGCAATACACTTAACCAATGAGTTGGTATTGCAATGGTAGCGGCACTGGAAGGCAGGAGTGCCGTCCTCATCGACCGTGCAGGCATATATGTAGTTGCCGGTAGAGAGGAACAGACGACCATCGGGGGCAAGGGTGAGCGAGAACGAGGCGTTGGTGCTCGGCGCATACTGCCCCAGAACTTCATTAATATCTATGGTGCGCTCCGTATGGTTTCTTATATCCAGAATCAGCAGCTGGCGACCCGAAGCCGTCCAGGCAATACGGCCATTGCTTACCATCTGACCGCTCCTGTCCTTCTGCATAAAGCGAATCATGCTGCGCTCTGTCGCGTTGACCTGCTCTACCGCACGTGCGCTACGGAAGCCATTGTTTGTGGCAAAGTAGATTGTGCCGTTGCTGCTCTTTGTCACGCTATTGACGGAGAATCTCTCCGAGGTAATCCAATAGGGGAGATTGTTGTCCGTGTTTGAGTAGAGTGCGTTGGTTATGAAGTTGTAGCAGTAGTGGTCGTCGCGAGTGATGATGATAATCTGGTTGCTGCCAAGTGCAGAGATGTGGATAATCTGTCTGGGAACAATCTGCTCCAGGCGGCCAACATTATCGGTCAGCTGCATAGATGAGAGGTCGAAACGACGGATACGGTCAGTATAGACAAGGTAGAGGCTGCTGGCACCGTCGTAGATAGAGGCACTCACCGTGCCATTCAGCTCATATCTTCCCTGATAGTTGAAGTGATTGTCGTATCGCTCCAGCGCATTCTCCGAGAGAATCCATACCTGACCTAAGTTGTCGATGAAGACCTTGGACGATATGCTGATATCTACACCATTTTCAAAGGAGATAACCTTGTCAAAGGCTGCGCGCTCCTTGTCGAGCAGGAAGATACCTGTGCGAGTGAGAATCAGCAGACGACCCTGATTATCCTCCAGGATGCGCATTGTGTAGTTGTTGTAGTCGTCAATGAGGTAGTGCTCAAATGCGGTGCTTCCTTGTTTGAGGCAATCGACGCCTTTCTGTGTGGCAAGCCAGAGATCTCCGTTGGTGTCAATATGGATATCGTTGATTGTGTTTACGGAGATAGAGTTTGGGTCTGACGTGCTGGTGTAGTGAAGATAGTTTGTGCCGTCAAAGCGGAATAGGCCGTAGTCGGAGATCATATAGAGAAATCCCGACTGGTCTTCCACAATCTTCTTGATGGCTATATTATCCACTCCATCGACAATCCTGATTCCGTCAATCGGGGAGTCAATTTTGTTCTCATCAACACACGAAATAAAGAGTGCTGAAACAAGCAAAACAAATGGGGTCAATACCCTTCTGAAGGTTAGTTTTGGTACGCGCATGTTCTTTTGTAAGAATTATCCGCTAAAAATAGATAAAATACTCTTGACGACCTACGGATTTGTACTATCGTGATGTTTTTTTGAACGCCAACGATTAGATTAATAGCTGTAAATGGCCTTTGCGGCTGCGATGTGTGGTTTTAAGGGCTTTTTGCCTGTAAAACGAGATGTTGTTGAAAAATGGAGTAAGAGGGCCGTTTTGTGGTCGGTTTTCTGTCGGAGGTGGCCTATGGTCGGTTCTATTTTTGGCCAAAAAGTGGAGGCTTTTGCGGTTAATGTTGCGGTGTTGCGCTATAATTATTTCAATAAGTTAGGTTATTTGCACAAAATTGATGATATTTGTATTGTTGCAACGGTGCTTGTCGAACTTTTAAGTTTACTTTGTATCGGTGTAATTGAAGAACTTTTTTGGCCAATTCAATAACCACTATTAACCTATGAAGAGTTTATTTGGTAAGATTATCGTTGTTGCGGCATCGCTGCTTGTGGTAGGTTCGCTTACCTCGTGTGGCGAGAAGAACCCTGTCCTTACTATTGAGGGCGGTCAGGTTCAAGGTGTCGCTGGAGAGAATCCCGGTATCTATGTTTATAAAGGCATCCCCTTTGCCGCTGCTCCTGTTGGCGATTTGCGTTGGCAGGCGCCTCAGCCTGTTACCCCTTGGGAGGGCGTGATGGTTGCCGACAAGTGGGGAAATGCAGCTGTCCAGGCTGCACACCGCGAGGGCGATTTCTACCAGAAGGAGTTCTTCTGGGAGGGCGATGCTCCTTATAGCGAGGATTGCCTCTACCTGAACGTATGGACTCCCAAGCCCGGCAAGACAGATGCTAAGCTCCCCGTGACCCTCTGGATTCACGGTGGCGGCTATACCGCAGGCTGGGGCTTTGAGCCTGAGATGGATGGCGAGGAGTGGGCAAAGCACGGTGGTGTGCTTGTGACTTTCAACTATCGCCTCGGTATTTTTGGATTCTTCACTCACCCCTTGCTCTCGGAGGAGAGTCCCAACGGTGTCTCGGGTAACTACGGTATGCTCGACCAGATTGCCGCTCTGAAGTGGGTGAAAGAGAATATCGCTCAGTTTGGTGGCGACCCCGACAATGTAACAGTTATGGGTCAGAGTGCAGGTGCGATGAGCGTGCAGACCTTGGTGGCGTCCGATCTGTCGAAGAACCTGATTGATAAGGCTATCATTCAGAGTGGTGGTGGCGTGAGCGACCGTGCAACTCTTGGCGGCAGCTCTTTGGCTGATGGCGAGGCTGCCGGTAAGAAGCTGATGGACTGGGCAGGCTACGATACCTTAGAGAAGATGCGTGCTGCATCGACAGAGGAGATTTACAACCTCTCGTCGCGCTATATGGCTGAGACACGTGAAAGACTCCGCGTTCCTACCTCGCCGGTGATTGATGGCTACGCAATGAAGGAGAACTTCTCGCAGGCAACCATAGCAGGTCACATCGCTGATGTACCTTATATGATAGGTGGTACCCTCGACGATATGGGTGGTTTGGGTGCAGGCCCCGCTGTGGCACGTTTCTGCACCGAGCGCGAAAAGGCTGGTGGCGTGGCTTATGCCTACCAGTTTGCACGCAGACTCCCCGGCGACGATGCGGGTGCTTTCCACTCGTCGGAGTTGTGGTATATGTTCAAGTCGTTGCGCCTGAGCTGGCGTCCCTTTACCGAGGGTGACTACGACCTGGCTGAGCGTATGATTACAGCTTGGACAAACTTTGCAGCGACAGGCAACCCCAATGGCAAGGGTGACGAGGTGTGGACTCCCTACACTGAGGCAAATCCCGAGTATATGGTGTTCCGCCTGGATGAGGGTGGTAATGAGGCCTCCTCGATGGTAAAATTGTAGATTAAGTGTATAACACAATCAATAACTCACAATTATCATTTTAACAACTAACCAAACAATTATGAAAAAGATTGCTCTTTTTGTGATGGTTTTTGCAGCTGCCGCTACTGCTTGCTCGCAGCCCAAAACATTGCAGGACCGCTTGACGGTTAATGACAAGGAGATCAATGAGATTATTGCTCAGATGACTCTCGAGGAGAAGGTTGAGATGATGCACAGCAAGACGATTATGTCGTCGGAGGGTGTGCCTCGTCTTGGTATTCAGGACATTAAGTATGCCGATGGTCCTTTCGGCGTACGTGAGGAGGTTGCTGACGGTTTCCGTCCTAAGGGTTGGACTACCGACTCCGCTACCTACTTCCCCACTGGTTCGGCACTTGCTGCTACCTGGTCGCCCGAGTTGGCTTACGACTACGGTAACGGTATTGGTGTTGAGGCTCGTAAGCGTGGTAAGGATATCATGCTCGGCCCGGCTATCAACATCCAGCGTTTGCCCGTAGGTGGCCGTACCTATGAGTATCTTTCGGAGGATCCTATTCTTGCAGCTGCTCTTGCAACTGAGTACACTCTCGGTATGCAGGCTGCTGGTACTGCTGCTTGCTTGAAGCACTACGCTTTGAACAACCAGGAGACCAACCGTGGTTCGGTAGACGTTATTATCGACGAGCGTCCTATGCGCGAGATCTACCTGAAGCCCTTCGAGGATGCAGTTGTAAAGGGTGGTGCAATGGCTATCATGCCCGCTTACAACAAGGTAAATGGTTACTATGGTACTGAGAACTTCGTACTCAACAACGAGATCGCTCGTGGTGAGTGGGGCTTCAACGGTCTGATGGTTTCGGACTGGGGTGGTACTCACAGCACTATGGGTGCAGCTCTTGGTGGTCTGAACGTTCAGATGACCGGTAGCAACTACTTTGGTCCCGCTCTTATTGACTCGGTTCGTGCTGGTAAGATCGACGAGGAGATCGTTAACTCGCGTGTACGTGAGATTCTCCGTGTTCGCTACGCTATCGAGGCTATTCCCGAGGATCAGGCTAACTTGGAGACTGCTTCGCAGCCCGAGAGCCGTCAGACCGCTTACAACGTAGCTACCAAGTCGGTAGTTCTGTTGAAGAACGAGGGTGGTCTGCTTCCTATCGATGCTAACAAGGTTAAGAAGATTGCCGTTATCGGTCGTCACGCAACTGCTAGCACCGCTGCTGGTGGTATGGGTGCAGGTGTGAAGACTCCTTATGAGATCACTCCTCTGCTCGGTTTGCAGAACCGTTCGAACGGTCGCTTCGAGATTAGCTACGCTCCCGCTTACAAGAACTTCGCTGGTATGTTCGGCCGTATGATGGGTGGTGCTAACGCTGCTGAGATTGCTGCTACTATCGACGAGGCTCCCGATGCAGGTATGTTGGCTGAGGCTGTTGCTTTGGCTAAGGAGGCTGACCTCGTAATCTTCGTTGCAGGTACTGGTAAGAACGTTGAGACTGAGGGTAGCGACCGTCAGAACATTATGCTCCCCGTAGGTCAGGATCAGGTTATCAAGGCTCTTGCTGAGGTTAACCCCAACATCGTAACCGTTATCATCTCGGGTGGTCCCGTAGATTTGAACGAGGTTAACAAGTATTCGCCCGCTATCGTACAGGGCTGGTGGAATGGTATCGAGGGTGGTCACGCACTTGCTGACATTCTCTATGGTGAGATTGCTCCTTCGGGCAAGCTTCCCTTCACCTTCCCCATTAAGCTTGAGGATTCGCCCGCTTACGCACTGGGTAACTTCCCCCAGAAGCAGGAGGAGACCGACGTGTTTGCTGCGGCTCACCGCGACGACATCACCGGTGGTCAGCGCCAGGCTGCTCCCCGTCCTCGTCAGCGCGTATCGCCTAAGGCTTACTACACCGAGGGTATGTATGTAGGTTACCGTTGGTT
>JAZUCV010000051.1:0-5295 GCA_045639285.1 Tidjanibacter sp. | reverse complement strand
CTCGATTTTCGGTGACCATCAGGACGTTATGGCTACCCGCCAGACCGGTTTCGCTATGCTGGCTACCGGTAGCGTTCAGGAGGTTATGGACTTGGCAGGTGTTGCACACTTGGTGGCTATCAAGTCGCGCGTACCCTTCGTTCACTTCTTCGACGGTTTCCGTACTTCGCACGAGATTCAGAAGGTTGAGCAGATGGATCGCGACGCACTCGTTGCACTGCTCGACAAGGAGGCACTCGCAGGTTTCCGCGCTCGTGGTCTGAACCCCGAGCACCCCGTAACCCGCGGTACCGCACAGAACCCCGATATCTACTTCCAGGCTCGCGAGGCTTGCAACAGCTACTACGACGCAGTACCCGATATGGTTGCTGAGGCTATGGAGCAGATTAGCAAGATTACCGGTCGTGAGTACAAGCCCTTCACCTACTACGGTGCACCCGATGCAGAGAATATCGTAGTGGCTATGGGTTCGGTTACCGAGACTCTGAAGGAGACCGTTGACTACCTGATGGCTCAGGGTCAGAAGGTGGGTGTTATCAGCGTTCACCTCTATCGTCCCTTCTCGGTTAAGTATCTTGGCGCAGTTCTGCCCGAGACCACCAAGCGTATCTGCGTACTCGACCGCACCAAAGAGCCCGGTGCAAATGGCGATCCCCTCTATATGGACATCGTTGAGGCATTTGCAAACTGCAAGGATATCCCCGCAGAGAAGAAGCCTCTGATTATCGGTGGCCGCTACGGTCTGTCGTCGAAGGATACCACCCCCGCACAGATGTTGGCAGTATTCGAGAACCTTGCAGCGGCTGAGCCTAAGAATCAGTTCACCGTAGGTATCGTTGACGATGTTACCTTCCGTTCGCTCCCCGTTGGTGAGGAGATTTCGGCTGCTAAGCCCGGCACTTTCGAGGCTGTATTCTTCGGTCTGGGTGCTGATGGTACCGTAGGTGCTAACAAGAACTCGATTAAGATTATCGGTGAGACTACCAATAAGTATTGCCAGGCATACTTCTCGTATGACTCGAAGAAGTCGGGCGGTTACACCTCGTCGCACTTGCGCTTTGGTGACAACCCCATCACCTCGCCCTACTTGGTAACCACTCCCGACTTTGTGGCTTGCCACGTTCCCTCGTATGTTGACAAGTACGACGTATTGAAGGGTCTGAAGAAGGGTGGCTCGTTCCTCTTGAACAGCATCCACGATGCTGAGGGTATCAAAGAGGCACTGCCCGACCATATGAAGGTATATCTGGCTAAGAACAATATCAAGTTCTATATCATCAACGCAACCAAGATTGCATCGGAGATTGGTCTGGGCAACCGCACCAATACTATTATGCAGTCGGCATTCTTCAAGATTGCAAACGTTATCCCCTTCGAGAAGGCTGTTGAGGAGATGAAGCGATTCATCTACAAGAGCTACGGCAAGAAGGGTGAGGATATCGTAAATATGAACTACGCTGCTGTGGATAAGGGCGCTGAGGTTATCGAGGTTGCCGTTCCCGCAGAGTGGGCTAACATCGAGGTTAAGGAGGCAGTAGCTGCTGAGGACAACAGCGGCAAGCCCGCATTCGTTAAGAATGTGGTTGAGCCTATCAACGCGCTCAAGGGCGACCTTCTCCCCGTTAGCACCTTCCGCGGTCGCGAGGATGGTACTTGGGACAACGGCACTGCAGCCTGGGAGAAGCGTGGTATCGCAAGCTCGGTACCCGAGTGGCAGGTTGACACCTGTATCCAGTGTAACCAGTGTTCGTATGTCTGCCCCCACGCTGCTATCCGTCCCTTCCTCTTGACCGATGAGGAGGCTGAGGCTTCGGGTGTAGCAACCAAGCAGGGTCTGGCAGCTACCAAGGCTTACAAGTTCCGTATGCAGGTTTCGCCTCTGGATTGTACCGGTTGTGGCAACTGCGTTGATGTCTGCCCCACTCCTAACAAGTCGCTCGTTATGAAGCCTCTGGAGGAGCAGATGGGTGAGCAGGAGAATTGGACCTATATGACAGAGAAGGTTGGCTATCGCGACCAGGTGATGGACAAGAGCAAGACCGTTAAGGGCAGCCAGTTCGCACAGCCTCTGTTCGAGTTCTCGGGTGCTTGCGCAGGTTGCGGTGAGACCCCCTATATCAAGACTCTTACTCAGCTCTTTGGCGACAAGATGATGGTTGCCAATGCAACAGGCTGTACCTCTATCTATAGTGGCTCGGCTCCCTCGACTCCCTACTGCACCAACGCTAAGGGTCAGGGTCCCGCTTGGGCTAACTCGCTCTTCGAGGACAACGCCGAGTTCGGCTTGGGTATGCACCTCGGCGTGGAGAAGCTCCGCAACAAGGTTCAGGACCTGATGGAGAAGGCTATCGCTGAGTGCACCTGCTGCTCCGACGAGTTGAAGGCAACTATGAAGGAGTGGATCGAGCAGCGCGGTAGCAGCGCCGGCAGCGAGGAGGTTAGCGCACGCCTCGTTCCTATGTTGGAGGCTTGCGGCTGCGACACCTGCAAGGAGTTGCTCGCTATGAAGGACCTCTTCGTGAAGAAGAGCCAGTGGATTATCGGTGGCGGCGGTTGGGGCTAGGATATCGGCTTCGGCGGTGTAGACCACGTGCTGGCATCGGGCGAGGATGTGAACATCCTGATTATCGATACCGAGGTTTACTCGAACACCGGTGGTCAGTCGTCGAAGGCTACCCCCGTGGGTGCAGTTGCTAAGTTTGCTTCGGCAGGTAAGCGCATCCGCAAGAAGGATATCGGTGCTATCGCAATGACCTACGGCTATGTATATGTTGCTCAGGTATCGGTTGGCGCAAGCCAGAACCAGCTGCTCAGCGTATTGCGCGAGGCAGAGGCATATCCCGGTCCTTCGTTGGTTATCGCTTACGCTCCCTGTATCAACCACGGTATCAAGGGCGGTATGACCCGCACCCAGAGCGTGGGTAAGGCTGCTGTTGAGTGCGGTTACTGGCACTTGTGGCACTACAATCCTATGTTCGAGGCTGAGGGCAAGAACCCCTTCGTGCTCGACTCGAAAGAGCCCGATTGGAGCAAGTTCCAGGCATTCCTTGGCAAGGAGGTACGCTATACTTCGCTCTTGAAGGCATTCCCCGCAGAGGCTGAGGAGCTCTTCAAGGCAGCTGAGGAGAACGCTAAGTATCGTTACAACAGCTACGTTCGCCGCTCCAAGATGGAGTATTAGAAAACCATCTGATTTGTAATTTTACCTGCGAGGCCGTCCCGCTACATACTCCGTATGTGAGGGTGGCCTCGCTTTGTATATAGATAATTAAAGCGACTAAGATATGCTGAGTTACAAGTGGAAATGCTATGAGTGGGATATCGGTGGCAAAGAGAGCACCGAGACTCTCGAAGGTACACTCGATGTTGCCGTGGGCACAAGAGTCGACCTCTATGGTTTTATGGATATAACCATTACCTCGATTAGTCAACAGGCTCTTTTTCTGAGCGACGGGACGGTGGTTATGAAAGGGACAAGCACGACTATCAATAGAGAGATTGACGGCCACGAAGACCACGACGGAGTATTGTGGAGCGGCGAAGAGCTCTCACTGACCCTTACCTATAAATAGTAACTGAGATACCAATTTGAACTACTGTGGCTATATTCGGTACTAAAATTATTGTTTATCTCACTACAATAGTCTATATTTGTGTATAGAAATACCAAACCATTAACCAAATACATTTATGAAAACATTAAAATCGATTCTCGCTGTATTGGCAGCTACCTTTGCCGTGACAGCAAGTGCACAGACACTTAAAATGGAGCCCCAGGTAGTAGGTGTAACCACTTATGAGGCTTCGACAGCAGTTAACCTCGTGGTTGTAAAGCCCGAGATTAAGCTCGACAACATCGATCCTTCGATTCTTACTGTAAACACCAATGGTACCGAGCGTACTGTTGTGACCGTTTATCCTTCGGACGCACGCGGTGCTTTCAACCCCGAGGGTCAGTACCTCGCACTGGGTCTTGCTAAGGCTAACGGCCGTGGCATTGGTCTGACTAAGGGCAGCGATGTTTGGAGAGATAACTACAGCGTTAAGGTAGGCTTGAAAGAGGGTAAGACTCTGAAGGTTGGCAAGCAGAAATATACTGCTATCGAGTGCTCGACCGACAAGGCTCTCAAGGATTTCCTCTCGGAGGCTGACTACTTCAACAAGGGCACCTTTACCGGTAAGTACACCGGCCAGCCTGGTGATGTAACCCTGACTTATGCTGCTTACGAGCCCTGGTCGCTGAAGGGTGATGGCGTTGCCAATCCTCTGGTAATCTGGTTGCACGGTGGTGGCGAAGGCGGTGTTGACGTATCGATCACCCTGCTCGGCAACGAGGTTGTATCGCTCATCCGTCCCGAGATTCAGTCGCACTTCACCACTGAGGGTGGCGAAGGTGGCGCATACGTTCTCTCGATTCAGTGCCCCACTATGTGGATGGGTACCTCGAAGGGCTTTGGCCACGGTGAGTATCCTTCGCTCTATGCTGACGTTCTCAAGTCGTGCATCGACGAGTACGTTGCTGCACATCCCGATGTTGACCCCAACCGTATCTACCTCGGTGGTTGCTCGAACGGTGGCTATATGACTATGCACATGCTGATTCGCAATCCTCGCTACTTCGCAGCTGCATATCCTACCTGCCAGGCTTACCTGGACGAGAACATCTCGGATAACGATATCAAGTTGCTCGCAGAGGAGAACATCTGGTTCGTTCAGTCGTACGACGATACTACCGTAGATCCTAAGACCCACTGCATCCCCACCTTCCAGCGTCTGGTAAAGGCTGGTGCTAAGAACGTATGGATGTCGATGTTCGAGAACGTTCAGGGTATGGACACCCCCGGTCAGCGCATTATGGGTCACTTCTCGTGGTGCTACGTCTTTAACGACGCTGTGACTATGTCGCAGGAGCAGAGCGAGGGCGATGTTAAGCCTAACAATAACGGTGGCGGTACCGTTGCTCCTCAGGGCCACGCTAACCTCTTCGAGTGGATGAACGCTCAGGTTCTCACCGCTCCCGAGGCTGCTCCCCAGCAGAACGGCAGAAGATAGTCTTCAACTCAAATGATAAACAAGCGAGAGTAGTTGTGCTACTCTCGCTTGTTTGTCATTCTGCCCAGCATTCATGGCAAGGCAAATAACCTAATTCCTCTACTCAGCCTCGCGACACCTGCCTTCTTACGAAGGCAATTGCAGGCCTGACCCACCCCCAAGCCCCCGCCTCGGCGGGGGATGTGCCTGCAAAGCAGGCACATCCATAAGCGTTTACCCACCCCCTAAATCCCCCTCCTTAGA
>JAZUCV010000050.1:0-4412 GCA_045639285.1 Tidjanibacter sp. | reverse complement strand
CCTTGAACGAGCCGATAGCGATACGACGACCAATCTCGTCGAGGGTAACGTGCTTCTGGGTCTTCAAGCCCTGGATGCGCTGCAACTGTTCACGTTTGCTTGCAATCTCGCGTGCACTACGGTCGTCATCCATCACATTAAATGCATCACCTGCCTGGGGTGCGCCATTAAAGCCGAGCACCTGCACAGGAGTCGAAGGACCTGCAACCTGCACCTTCTGGCCACGCTCGTTGAACATAGCCTTCACACGGCCCGAGTTAACACCTGCCAGGATTACATCGCCCACGTGGAGAGTACCTGCCTGAACAAGCACGGTAGCCACATAACCACGACCCTTGTCGAGTGTCGACTCGATGACGGTACCCACAGCCTTGCGGTCGGGGTTAGCCTTCAGCTCGAGCAACTCAGCCTCCAAGAGCACCTTCTCCAAGAGTTTGTCGAGGTTGATACCCTTCTTCGCCGATACATCCTGCGACTGATACTTACCACCCCAATCCTCTACAAGGTAGTTCATCTGAGCGAGCTGCTCCTTGATATGCTCGGGGTTAGCATTGGGCTTGTCAATCTTATTGATAGCGAAGACCATAGGTACGCCTGCTGCCACTGCGTGGTTGATAGCCTCCACGGTCTGGGGCATCACGCTGTCGTCAGCCGACACAATGATAATCGCAACGTCTGTCAATTTAGCACCACGCGCACGCATCGCGGTAAACGCCTCGTGACCGGGGGTATCAAGGAAGGTGATACGACGGCCGTCGGGCAACTCAACGCTGTACGCACCAATGTGCTGGGTGATACCACCGGCCTCACCCTCGATAACATTGGTCTTACCGATGTTGTCGAGCAACGAGGTCTTACCGTGGTCAACGTGACCCATAACGGTAACAACGGGAGGACGCGACACGAGGTTCTCCTCATCGTCGATATCGGTCTCCTCGATAGCCTCCTGAATCTCGACACTCACAAAGTCAATCTTGAAGCCAAACTCCTCTGCAACAATCACAAGAGCCTCTGCATCAAGACGCTGGTTGATAGATACCATCAAGCCCAAGTTCATACATACGGTGATAACCTCGGTTACCGACACGTTCATCATAGTAGCCAGCTCGCTGACAGTCACAAACTCGGTAACTTTGAGTACCTTCTCCTCCATCTGTGCCTGTTCGAACTCCTCCTCCATACGAGCGCGTACCTCCATACGTTTCTCCTTACGGTGAACAGAGCCCTTGCTCTTACCACCCTTAGCGGTGAGGCGAGCCAGAGTATCCTTAATCTGCTTCTGTACCTCCTCGTCGCTCACCTCGGGGCGAACAACGGGTTTCGGTGCCTTTTTCTTCTTCTCTTTCTTCGACACAGGCTGCTGGGGCTGCTGCTGAGCACCACCACCCTGCTGTTTCTGCTTCTGCTGCTTGCCGCCACCCTGCTGAGGCTGACCGCCGCCCTGCTGAGCCTTATTTACATCGACCTTACCGATACGCTTGCGCTTCTCGCGGTGACCACCGGGGCGCGAACTCGACAGGTCGGCAACATCAATCTTACCCAACACCTTAGGACCACTCAGACGCTCCGAGTCATCGGCACGGAAGAGACCCTCGCGGCTCTCTGCCATACGCTCGTCATAGGTCTTGGTCTGAATCTCCACCTCGGGCTTTGCGGGAGCAGGGGCAGGGGCTGCCTTAGGCTCCTCCTTCTTGGGTGCGGGTGCGGGCGCTGCCTTGGGCTCCTCCTTCTTGGGGGCAGGCTCTGGCTTGGCAGGCTCTACCTTCTTGCCTGTCGAAAGGTCAATCTTACCCAAAATCTTAGGCTGCTGTGCGCGCACCTCCTCGCGGGGCGATACGGTGGTGCTCTTCACCACAACCTCCTCCTCTTCGGGAGTAGCCTCCTTCTTGTTGTTCAGCGATACGCTCTCCTGCTTGAGGTTCATACGCTCGCGCACATTGGCACGCTCGCCACCTCGCTGACCACCACCGAACTCCTTCTCGATAAGCGCGTATGTATCGCCATCGATAAGAGTACTCGGAGTAGCATCGATGTTAACACCCTTGCGAGCCAAAAAATCCACAACCGTACCAAATCCTACCTTGAACTCCCTTGCCACTTGCTGGAGTCTGAGTTTCTTCTCACTTGACATATATTATTCTCTCCTATCTCTTTTTTCGTTAATCATTCTGTTTTGCTTACTCTCCTGCGCCACCTCGTGGGACAGAAGAGATGAGGGTAACCCTATTCAGGTCGGGAGCAGACTACTCAAACTCCGAGCGAAGGATGGATACCACCTCTGCGATGGTCTCCTCCTCCAAGTCGGTACGGCGTACCAACTCCTCGGACGAGAGTTCGAGAACACTCTTGGCAGTGTCGCAACCGATAGCCTTGAAGGCATCGATAATCCACTGGTCAATCTCGTCCACAAACTCATCCAGGTCAACATCCTCCTCCTCAACATCACGATATACATCGATATCGTAGCCGGTGAGCATATTTGCCAGACGGATGTTCAGACCACCACGGCCAATCGCCAAAGAGACCTCGCTGGGCTTCAGATATACCGAAGCGGTCTTCTTAGCCTCGTCGAGGGTGATAGAAGAGATCTTTGCAGGATTCAACGCACGCTGAATCAAAAGCTGAGTATTGGCAGTCCAATTGACAACGTCGATATTCTCGTTGCGCAACTCCTTAACGATGGAGTAGATACGCGAACCCTTCATACCAACGCAAGCACCTACGGGATCGATACGGTCATCATAGCTCTCAACAGCCACCTTGGCACGCTCGCCGGGGATGCGCACAATCTTCTTGATGGTAATCAGACCATCGAAAATCTCGGGCACCTCAGCCTCAAACAGACGCTCGAGGAACTCGGGAGCAGTACGCGAAAGGATGATGACGGGGGTATTGTTGCGCATCTCCACCTTCGACACGATAGCCTTGATGCTGTCGCCCTTACGGAAGAAGTCGCTGGGAATCTGCACGCTCTTGGGAAGGATAAGTTCGTTGTTCTCGTCGTCGAGTACAAGAATCTCCTTCTTCCACACCTGATATACCTCGCCTGTTACTACCTCGCCCACACGCTCGCTATACTTAGCGAAGAGGTTTGCCTTCTCCAAGTCGAGGATGCGCGATGCCAAGTTCTGACGCAACGAGAGGACAGCACGACGACCAAAACTGCTCAAATCGAGCTGGTCTGCTACCTCCTCGCCCACCTCGTAGGTCTCGTCGAGTTTCTTAGCCTCCGAGAGCGAAATCTGGCTGTTGGGGTTCTCCACCTCGCCATCATCTACGATGGTGCGGTTACGCCAAATCTCCAGGTCACCCTTCTCGGGGTTGATGATAACATCGAAGTTCTCGTCAGTCTCGAAAGTCTTGACAAGCAGGTGGCGGAAAACATCCTCCAACACTCCGATCATTGTGGTTTTGTCAATGTTTTTCAGCTCTTTGAACTCTGCAAAGTTGCTAATCAAATTGAGATTTTTTTCCATTTTGCTATATATTTTTGTTTATTGTTTTTTTTCACATTTGGTCGTGGAGCTATTCAGGTTGGGAAGGTAAACGGTAAAGACCCAAAAACCGAAAAGGCTACTTGAAATCAAGATACTCCTTAGTCCACTTAATCTGCTCGAATGGGTAGTTCTCCTTAACCTCTACCTCCTCTTTGCGCTTCTTGCCCTCCACAGCCACACGCTTGGTGTAACTGAGAGTTATGCCCTGCTCGTCGGCGGCTGACAGCGTAGCAAGAATCTTGGTGCTGTCGGCGAGCAATACCTCAACGGGCAGACCGATAAGCTTCTGGTACTGTCGCAACACCTTCAAGGGCTGACCAATACCTGCCGAGATAACGGTGAGCTCATAGTCCTCAACCTCCCTATCGAATGCCTCCTCAATGGCACGCGACAGCTCGACAAGCGAGTCAATATCTACTCTCTCATCACTATCAACCACCACCTCAAACTCATTTGCAGGCGAAGCATTAATCTCAATCAAGAACATCTTGCTCCCGTCGAGCCTCTGCTCAACAAACTCTTTAATTGCTGCAACTTCCATCTTCTTCTATCTATTTATTAGTTATATCTCTCTAACTATCAAGGAGAAACAATCACACATCCCTTGCGATAAGTACAAAAATTGGGGACTCGCGTCCCCATTACCTCTTCTTCACACCGCAAATATATACATTTTTTCAACAATTACCAATCTATTTGTATATTTTTAAAGGTATCGGGAGAGATTTATGGGAGGTGAAGGAGATTGAAGAGAGTTTAGGGAGTTTAAGGAACTTAGGGAGATTAGCGAAAACCAATTAGACTGTTTAGCAATATTTTGTTTTTTCGGGTTTAGGGGATACTCTCGTAGAGAGTACGATGGAAAATAGATATAGGGAAGCCAAGTTTACTTGAACTTCCCTATATCTATTTTTT
>JAZUCV010000049.1:0-7246 GCA_045639285.1 Tidjanibacter sp. | reverse complement strand
CCCCTTCCTCGTGCTGGCCACCCAGAACCCCTTGGAGCAGGAGGGTACCTATCCTCTGCCCGAGGCGCGCGTTGTCCGATTTATGATGAAGGTGAAGATTACCTATCCCAAGAAGCAGGAGGAGCGCGACATTATCCGTATGAACCTCTCGGGTGCAGGTATGCCCAAGCCCAACCGCGTAATCACCCCCGACGATATCGTCAAGGCACGCGAGGTTGTGAGTGAGGTCTATATGGACGAGAAGATCGAGAAGTATATCATCGATATCATCTTCGCCACCCGCGAGCCTCAGGAGTATGGCCTCGGCCACCTCGCTCCTATGATTGCCTACGGTGGCTCGCCCCGTGCGAGTATCTCGCTGGCCAAGGCGTCGAAGGCATACGCCTTCATCAAACGCAGAGGCTATGTTATCCCCGAGGATGTGCGTGCCGTGTGCCACGATGTGCTGCGCCACCGCATCGGTCTGACCTACGAGGCTGAGGCAGAGAATATCACCACCGAGGAGATTATCACCGAGATTCTCAACGCCGTAGTGGTACCCTAACGAACTAACCGACAGTTAGATATACAATGAAAGAGGAGAAGAGCAGCGAGATTCTCAAACAGGTTCGCAAGATTGAGATCAAGACACGCGGATTGTCGAGCGACATCTTTGCGGGTCACTACCATAGTGCCTTCAAGGGACGCGGTATGGCTTTCAGCGAGGTGCGCGAGTATCGCGTGGGCGACGATGTGCGAGATATCGATTGGAACGTCACCGCCCGCAGCAACAAGCCACACATCAAGGTATTTGAGGAGGAGCGCGAGCTGACGATGATGCTGATGGTCGATGTGAGTGGCTCGCGTGGCTTCGGCTCGACAGAGCGCATCAAGAAAAACCTCCTCACCGAGATTGCCGCCGTGCTCGCCTTCTCGGCCTCCGAGACGGGTGACAAGGTGGGTTGCATACTCTTCAGCGACCGCATCGAGAAGTTCATCCCTCCCAAGAAGGGACGCTCGCATATCCTGATGATTATCCGCGAACTTATCGAGTTCACCCCCGAGAGTCGCGGCACCTCACTTGCCGAGCCGGTGCGCTACCTGACAGGAGCGCTCAAAAAGCGATGCACAGCCTTCCTCATCTCCGACTTCCTCACCACCCACGCCGACACCACAGCCTTCGAGGAGAGCCTGCGCATAGCCTCCTCCAAGCACGACATTGTCGGCATACGCCTCTACGACCCACGCGAGGCCGAACTTCCCGATGTGGGTATTGTGGAGATGAAGGATGCCGAGAGTGGTGCAGGGGTCTGGGTCGATACCTCGTCACGCGCAGTGCGCAGAGAGTATGCCGAGGCATGGCGCGAGCGCACCGAGGAGATGGAGCGACTGCTCCGTCGCTGTCGAGTAGATGTGGCAACCGTGGCGACAGACGAGGACTATGTTAAGTCGCTCATTAAACTTTTCAAACGTCGATAGAGAGAGCATAAATGGCTAATATATTGAAACATACGCTTCGTGCGCTAATCGTTTCCGCACTGTTGCTGTTGCCATTGCGCACAGTGGCTGTCGAGCAGGCAGAGGAGGAGGGACGCCCCTCGCTCCATATCTCCCTTGCGCCCGACTCGATACTGATTGGCGACAGAGCGATAATGAAGGTCGAGGTGGAGAAGGACTTTACTCAGGTGGTAAATCCTGCCCAATTTGAGAATAACACTATCGGTGGCACTATCGAGATTCTCGCCATCGACCCGATTGACACCGTAGAGATTGCAACGCGTCGCCATCGCATAACATATAACTATGTGCTGACGAGTTTCGAGGAGGGCACTTTCAACCTCTCCAACTTCCCTGCACTCTACCTGGACAAGAATATCACCGACACCCTTTACGCACCCGAGAATATAGCACTCACCGTAGGTACACTCTCGGTCGATACGCTCAACACCACAATCTATGACATCAAAGCCCCCATCGAGACTCCACTCCTATTGGGTGAGGTGCAGGGCTATATTGAGATTGTACTACTTGCAGGCGTTGTGCTGGCAGCCATCATCTATCTGATAGCCAACCGCAAGCGCAAAGAGAAGAGAGAGCAGACCAAGGCGCTCCCCACCGAGCCACCCCATCTGAAAGCAATCCGCGAACTGGAAACACTCCACAACCAGAAGATTTGGCAGAACAACAAACATAAGCTGTATTACACCCGTCTGACAGACATCCTCCGCGAGTACCTCTGCGGTCGCTACGAGATACGAGCAATGGAGATGACCTCCGACGAGATTATGGAGGCCGTAAAGGATATCACGCTGAGTGCCAAGAGCTCTGCCGACCTCAACAAGATACTCCGACTTGCCGACTATGTTAAGTTTGCCAAGCACATCCCCACCCCCGAGGAGAACGAGGAGGCCTACTATGCCGCCTACTACTTTGTGGAGGAGACCAAGCAGGTTGCCGAGCAGGTGACAGGCGAGCCCAAGGAGATGGTAGTAGATATAACCCCCGCAACTGTCGAGGACAAAAAGAGCGAATAGAGATGAGAAGTAGCAGACATACACTCCTATTGCGCACCGCACTATCGGTGGTGCTCCTCCTGTGCCTCCACACCTCACTCTCGGCGCAGCTCTTCCCCGAGCGCAAGCACATACGCAGTGGCAACAAGGCATACGAGGCACTCGACTATGCCGCTGCCGAGCAGGACTATCGTCAGGCACAAATCGACACCCCCACCTCGGTAGAGGCGGCCTTCAACCTTGCCGACGCGCTCTACAAGCAGGAGCGATTTGAGGAGGCGGAGAACACCCTCAAAGCACTGACCGAGAAGCCCGAAAGCCTCACCGCCGAGCAGGCAGCCAAGGTATATCACAACCTCGGCAATGTGCAGTTCCAGCAGCAGAAGCTCTCCGAGGCTCTCGAGTCGTTCAAGCAGTCGCAGCGCATAAACCCCGACGACCTGGAGACAAAGTACAACCTCGCCTACACCAAGAAGCTATTGGAGGAACAGGAGAACAACAACGACCAGAGCCAAGACCAGCAGCAGGATGACAACCAGCAGCAGGGGGGCGACAACAACCAAAATCAGAACAACAACGACCAAAACCAAGATAACAACCAGGACCAAAACGACAACCAGAACAACGAGGGTAACAACGACCAGCAGGAGAACCCCAACGACAACCCCAACGACCAGAACGGCGATGGGAAGGACGATCGTATGGAGGAGACCCCACCCCCACCCTCGCGTGACTATGGCGACTCGCGAGTAAACCAGGCAGAGGCGGAGCAGATGCTCAACGCCGTGCAGCAACAGGAGGACAAGACCCGCGAAAAAGTAAACGCACAGCAGGCGGTTACCGTCGCCCCCTCCGGCAAGAATTGGTAGCAAAGCCGTCTGGCTGGTAAATTTTGAGTCGCGGACTCTTTTCTATTGAGGAGCCTGCTTGGGGATTGGAAATTGGTTGCCTCCGTACTAATGTTAGTGGGGAAAAATATATAAGATTGGAGTCGCAGACTCTTTTCTATTGAGGAGAGAGTGGTTGCCTCCGTACTACTCAGAAAGCGTTTGGCCTTGTTGGCTATGGTAGCCCTTGCGGGCAGTTGAAACTGTAAGAAATGGAAAAAAACTTTAATAACCCTGAATTATTGTGGCTGTTGGCGCTCTTGGTGCCGATGGTGGTGCTCTACGTACTGCGTGTCAGGCGCGGCGGAGCCACACTCACCATCTCCGACACCTCCACAGCACGCCGATTGCCTCGCACCCCTCGTTACTACCTGCGTCACCTGCCCTTTGTGATGCGCGCAGCAGCGGTGGCACTTCTCATCGTGGCACTCGCCCGTCCGCAGAGCAGCGAGCAGGGGAGCCTCACCTCCACGCAGGGTATCGACATCGTCCTGGCGATGGATATCTCGGGTAGTATGTTGGCACGCGACTTCGAGCCCGACCGCATCACTGCGGCACGCGAGGTGGCGGCGAACTTCATTGTAGATCGCCCCAATGACCGCATCGGTCTTGTCGTATTTGCGGGCGAGAGTTACACGCAGAGCCCGCTGACCACCGACAAGAGTTCATTGCTGACGCTCCTCGGCCAGGTGCGGAGTGGTGTGATTGACGACGGAACAGCCATCGGCAACGGCTTGGCAACGGCTGTCAACAGGCTGAAGGACAGCGAGGCGAAGAGCAAGGTGGCAATCCTGCTCACCGACGGTGTGAACAACGGCGGACAGATAGCACCGCTGACTGCCGCCGAGATTGCAAAGGGCTATGGGATAAAGGTTTACACGATTGGCGTAGGCACGCGCGGTATGGCGCCCTACCCCGTATATGATATGTGGGGTCGTATGCACTTCCAGCAGATGGAGGTCGATATCGACGAGCAGGTGCTCACCGACATTGCCGACCTGACGGGAGGTAAATACTTCCGCGCCACAAACCGTCAGACACTTGCCGAGATTTACAACGAGATTAACACTCTCGAGAAGACCAAAATCGAGACTGACGAGTTTGTCAAATATAATGAGTTCTACCGTAGTTGGCTGCTTGCCGCACTCCTGCTCCTTGTGGGCGAGGTGCTGGTGCGCAAACTGCTGCTCAAACAAATACCTTAACCTAAAACCCCTAATCCCTAACCGCAAAACCTAATCGCAAGGCCTCCCTACCTGCACACCCAAAATGTAAAAAAATGTTTAGATTTGAGAATATAGAGTTTTTGTATCTTCTGCTGCTTATTCCGCTGCTTGTCGGGCTTAACATCTGGGCGCGCAAGGAGCGTCGTCGTCGCCTGGAGCGATTTGGCAACCTCGACACCCTGCGCTCGCTGATGCCTGACGACTCACCCCGCAGACGCACCTTCAAGTCTGTGCTCTATATGCTCGGCTTGTCGCTGATTATCATCGCATTGGCTCGTCCGCAGATTGGCTCCAAGCTGAAAGAGGTGGAGCGCGAGGGTATTGAGATTATGCTCGCCATAGATGTCAGCAACTCGATGCTCGCCGAGGACTTCGAGCCCAACCGTCTGGAGCGCACCAAGTATGCCGTAGGTCGTCTGTTGGAGGGTATCCAGGAGGACAAGATTGGCGTTATCATCTTTGCGGGCGACGCCTACGTACAGCTACCCATCACGGGCGACTATGTCACCGCGCGTAACTTCGTATCGCAGATTTCGACAACTGCCGTAAGCAAGCAGGGAACAAACATAGCGGCCGCTATCGACCTGGCAGCCAACTCCTTCTCCTCGCAGAGCGAGGGTAGCCGAGTGGTGGTGCTCATCACTGATGGCGAGAACCACGAGCAGGACGCACTCGCCTCGGCAGAGGCGGCCGCCGCACGAGGCATCAAGATATACACCATAGGGATCGGCACACCCCAGGGTGCACCCACACGCATCGGCAACGAGTTCATACGCGACGAGGAGGGCGAGATGGTGGTATCCAAACTCGACGAGAAGGCCCTCGAAGAGATTGCCCTGACAACGGGCGGCGCCTACATCCGTGCCGACAATCGCACAGTGGGCTTGCAGGAGATTATCGAGCAGATAAACGCCACCGAGAAGTCGCAGTTCACAACACAGATATTCGAGGAGTTCGACGAGAAGTATCAATACTTTGTCGCTGCCGCTCTGCTCCTGATACTCTTGGAGATGGCGGTGCTCGGCCGTAAGAATCATCTGCTGGCACGCTTCAACATTTTTGCTCAGGAGAAAAAAGAGTAGCCTTTCGGGAGATAAATCCCACAAAAATTGTTATCTTTAACCCAAGAAAACCAAAAATCGGGAAACAATGGCTCAATTCGAAGTACACGGAGGTCGCCCACTCAGTGGCGAGATAACGCCCCAGGGGGCAAAGAACGAGGCGTTGCAGGTAATATGCGCCACGCTGCTGACAGAGGAGGAGGTGACACTTAACAACGTACCCGAGATTGCAGATGTGCTCCACCTCATCGGTCTGCTCGAGAGGTTGGGCGTAGAGGTAACGCGCAAGAGCGAGGGGTGCTACACCTTCTGCGCACGCAACATCGACCTCGACTACCTCCGCAGCGATGACTATCGTCGTCGTGGCGCGCGTCTGCGTGGCTCGGTGATGATACTCGGCCCGCTGTTGGCACGCTTCGGCGTGGCCTACATCCCCAAGCCCGGCGGTGACAAGATAGGCCGTCGTCGTCTGGACACCCACTTCATTGGTTTCCAGAAACTTGGAGCAAAACTCAACTTCGACACTGATGCCACATTTTTCTCTGTAGAGGCCGAGGAGCTGCGCGGAACATATATGCTGCTCGACGAGGCATCCGTGACCGGCACAGCAAATATCATAATGGCAGCCGTACTCGCCAAGGGTCGCACAACAATATACAACGCAGCGTGCGAGCCCTACATACAGCAACTCTGCCGTATGCTCTGCCGTATGGGCGCCAAAATCGAGGGCATAGCCTCCAACCTCCTCGTGATAGACGGCGTGGAGAGTCTCGGCGGCACATCGCACACAATGCTCCCCGATATGATTGAGGTGGGTAGTTTCATAGGCCTGGCAGCGATGACCCAGTCTGAGATAACCATCAAGAACGTATCGTACGACAACCTCGGCATAATCCCCGCACAGTTCGCACGTATGGGCATACGCTTCGAGCAGCGAGGCGACGACATATTCATACCCAAGTGCGACCACTACGAGATAGAGAGCTTTATGGACGGCTCGATAATGACAATAGCCGACGCCCCGTGGCCCGGCCTGACACCCGACCTGCTCTCCATATTCCTCGTCGTAGCATCACAGGCCAAAGGCTCCGTGCTCATACACCAAAAGATGTTCGAGAGCCGACTATTCTTCGTGGATAAGCTCATCGATATGGGAGCACAGATAATCCTCTGCGACCCGCACCGCGCAACAGTAATCGGACACGACCACTCACGACGACTGCGCCCAACACGTATGTCATCACCCGACATACGCGCCGGAGTAGCACTGCTCATAGCAGCACTCAACGCCGACGGAGTGAGCATAATACAAAATGTGGAACAAATAGACCGAGGATACCAAAACATAGACCTGCGACTCAACGCCCTCGGCGCTAAAATCATCCGAACTGACGATTTTTAGATTTTGCCCCTTTTTTGTAAAAAGCGGAACCAAAAACTTTCGAGCCTTTTTGTAAAAAGGCTCCCCAAAAACTTTTGTACTATTAGTTTGCGGGTTTAGGAATAACTTAGCAGTTATTACAACGATAAATAGAGCAGTGATTAGTTCAAGCAAGCTTGACTATCACCGCTCTATTTCT
>JAZUCV010000048.1:0-17480 GCA_045639285.1 Tidjanibacter sp. | reverse complement strand
TATTACGACAAAAAAGAGAGATGGAGTTTGTTCAAGTAAACTTGACAACTCCATCTCTCTTTTTCATCGTACCCTCTACGAGGGTATTCCCTAAACACGAAAAACCCAAATTTTTAAACAATTTTGGGTTTATCGCTAATTAGCCTTATATCCCTACTCTCACTAAATTCCTTAAACTCTCTAAACTCCCTAATTTCTATTTTCGCAAGAATCACATTATTAGTGAGCTTATACTATTTGAAAAGTCCTACAATAATAATGACGAAGAACATCACAATACTCAGAGCGATCATAAAGACCTTATAGAGCAGAGTAGTGATACCCAAGTAGGTGAGGATAAAGGAGAGAAGCCCCATCATCACAAATGTTCCGATGCCGACCATAGCACCACGCACCGACCTGCTGACGCCCGAAGCGGCACGATAGGAGAATGCGGGAAGGCTCTTATTGGCAACCATACCACCCACAAGCATTATCACAATCGACATAACGGTAAAGGCCGTTGGGGTAATATCCCACTTATTCATCAACCATTTAGTCCAGACAGCATAAAACTCTGTATTACTGTAGAATAAGTATAGAACGGGAGCAGCCAATACCACACACAGCATCAGCACCAGATTGCTGCTCAGGCGTGTAGTACCTGCCATACGCTCTTCGAGTTGCTCTTGCATATATGCCTCGTTGGAGCCTGCCTGCGGGAACTTATTGACCTTCTGCAGATAGGCCCACGCCCTACCATACTTACGCTGGCGGCAGTAGGTGTTCACCTTCTCTTTCAGGCTGTCCATCTTCTTCGACACGGGCGAAGTGACGGTAAAGAGTTTCCACTGCGGGCCAACCAGCAGACAGACAAAACGCTCACCATCGACCTCATAGATGACCGAGAGCGACTGACACTCACACACCTCCACCTCGCTAAAACAGATGGCGGTATTCTGCGGATGCTCCACTCGGCTCTGCAAGAACGAAAGCATAGGCCCAACCACAGGTCTTTCGGCAAGGGCAGCCTTTGCGAACTCCTCCCTCTCGATACGCACACGCTCCACAAGGCTCCACGGAGTGGTATTGTCGAAGAGTTTCATCAATTTCTGCACCTCATCTTGCGACACCTCCGGTGGGAAGTAGCAAGCACTCATACTTTTATTATATTGCGTGCGACGCAACTCCCAATAGTTCATCAGTTGTTTGTCGCCCGCACAAGTGCTACACACCAACTTGCCTCGGCCACCACACTTCTGGCAGGTATCAACCACCCATTTGAAAGAGTCAATATAGCCCTTACCTTTGCAATGATAGCACTCGGAGCGATTTTCGTGGGTAACTGTTTCGTATTTGGATTCATACTTTCCGGTACTATAGTTCCACACATTTTTGGTTACAGTCTCCTTACTCGGGTTGGTCTTATATCCTTTACCATAGCATATCGAGCACTCCACTTTGGTATCCACCTTACGTTCACTCTTACCCTTACCGCCACAAGTGGTACAGGTCATCTCTCCCTGAGCACCACAGGTATGACAGTTGACAATGCGTTCGCTACCCTTCACGGTGAGGCTGCCCTCAGTGGAGGTAAACGACGAGGAGTAAGGTACTAACGACCAGCGATTGATGTCGGACTCCTTGGTAATGGTGGGTGCAGGGAATGTGCGACCCTTAGCCCTCTCACTACCCTCGCGGAGCAGACGGGTGTCGTACTGGGTGCGGAAAACTGCCTGATAGAGCGGTGCATCCCACACCTCGACAATTTTGAGTTGATCGCCCAACTTATTGCGATTAAATTCGGGGACAGAGGCTGCCCACGAGTTGAACAAACTGCGAAAACGACTCTCCTCGGCCGAACTGAAAGAGATTCTCTTACCTAATCTATATTGTGCCATAATAGTCAGATTTTAGTTGTTAAACACCGATGCGTCGTTATCGAAACTTAGCGGACGAATAGCCGCCAGCCCCGATTTAATAGAGACAAAACTAGCAATCACTACCATTACAGCCAATAGTAGCGGGAGCAAGAGCGACAACTGAACGGAACTTGTCATTCGCTCATCGCTACTATCGATAGCCTTGATAATGTAGTTGGATAATTGGAATTCATCGTCGGTATCTCCCTCTGCCAACTCTTGCTGATAGATATCTTCGGCCACTACGGTCATAATCTGCAACGCCTCTTTGAAGCCTTTTATAGAGTAGGCTTTGTAGGCTGCTGGGAGTTGTGCGGAGAAGGACTCTTCGTTGAGCGAGGCACTCTCTTCGACCACCGAAGGCTCGGCAGAAGTGGTGCTACCCTCCTCGGAGAGTTCTGTTTGTTCGGTTGGGGTGGCTGTTTTGTCCTTCAAATCGGCGGTCAGACTCGAAGTGAGAGTGTGAACGGCAATAATCACCAACAGCGCACCGACAAGCAATAGTGTTCTCTTGAATCGATTAGTTTGGGCCATAGGTAAAATAGTTTAAGTTGCGGAATTGTTGTCTAACAAAGTTATAAACTTTTGATGATAATATCCAATGATGTACCAAAAAAAAAATTTTGCTGCGCACCTCGGCTAATCACTACTTTCGCAAAACTCTCTCTATTTTCTGCTCTCCCCAAAACAAACAGCCGAGATTAGCACTAACTAATCTCGGCTGTTTATTATCGTACTCTGACTCTATTTCAGCGAGTTCAAGCACTCGGTTACATTCTTCTCGATGCGGGCAAGGATATCGTCACCCTCAGCCTTAACGAACTTCTCGCCGGTGATATTCTCGTAGAGTTCGATATAACGCTCGGTAATGCTCGAAACCACCTCCTCGGTCATCTCGGGTACCTGCTGACCCTCCTGGCCCTGGAAGCCGTTAGCCATAAGCCACTCGCGCACAAACTCCTTCGAGAGTTGTTTCTGACGCTCACCCTTTGCCAGACGCTCCTCGTAGCCCTCGGCATAGAAATAACGCGAGGAGTCGGGGGTGTGAATCTCGTCCATCAGGTAGATAGTGCCATTCTTCTTACCAAACTCGTATTTGGTATCTACAAGGATAAGGCCCATCTTGGCAGCAATCTCAGTACCACGCTGGAAGATAGCGCGGGTATATGCCTCCAACTGCTCATAGTCCTCGCGGCTCACGATACCCTGAGCAATAATCTCCTCCTTGGAGATATCCTCATCGTGACCCTCGTCTGCCTTAGTGGTGGGGGTGATGATAGGCTCGGGGAACTTCTGGTTCTCAACCATACCCTCGGGCATCTCAACACCACAAATGGTGCGACGACCAGCCTTATACTCTCTCCAAGCGTGACCCGAGAGATAACCACGGATAACCATCTCTACCTTGAAAGGCTCGCACTTGTGACCCACAGTGACCATAGGATCGGGAACTGCAATCTTCCAGTTGGGGAGGATATCATTAGTCGCATCAAGGAACTTAGCGGCAATCTGGTTGAGTACCTGACCCTTGAAAGGAATACCCTCGGGCAATACTACGTCAAATGCCGAAATACGGTCCGACACTACCATTACAAGATAGTCGCCATCGATGCTATACACATCGCGCACCTTTCCCACATAGTGGCTCTGCTGGCCGGGGAAATTAAAGTCGTTTTTTACAATTGCTTTCATTGTTGTATGAAGATTTTGTTCGTCATTTCCAAAAGACAAAGTTAACTATTTAATTTGGATTGCAATACAGCCCCTAAAAGAAAAACGCACAATTTCTCAGAGGAAATGTGCGTCTTTCGGGTGCTCGGAACGGGAATCGAACCCGTACGGCCATTTCTGGCCACAGGATTTTAAGTCCGGCGTGTCTACCTATTCCACCATCCGAGCCTTTAGTGGGTGCAAATATAAAGATATTTTTTGATTTTTTCGGCAAACATTAACGATTCTCAGTTTTTATCGTTATATTTGAATTTAGTTTTTTAACTAAATTAACTTTAGAACTAAATTTAGCGAATAATGTTTCAGCAGGACATTGCAAGTTTACTTATGCCGGAGGTTGATACTACGGCCGTAGCACAAATAACCAATATCGACCTGGCTGCCAAGAGTGCGGAGATTGTAGAGGTAATGAAGAACGACGGTATCGGCGGGCTTCTGGAGATGTGGCTGCCTGGCCTTATCAAGTTCGGTCTGAAGTTGTTGGCTGTTGCCATTATCATCTTCATTGGCAGATGGCTGGTAGGCAAGGTTGACAGATTCCTAAAACGTATCTTCGAGCGTAAGGATGTTGAGATTTCGTTAGCGGGTTTCCTGCGCAACATTGTTAAGGTTGTGCTCTATCTCATCATATTCCTGCTTGCAATAGGCACTCTGGGAATCAAGACCACCTCATTTGCAGCCATCCTGGCAGCTGTTTCGCTGGCTATCGGTATGGCTCTGAGCGGTACGTTGCAGAACTTTGCGGGAGGTGTCATCATCCTTCTGTTGCGCCCCTTCAAGGTAGGCGATTATATTCAGGCTCAGGGCTTTGAGGGCACCGTTAAGAGCATACAGCTCTTCAACACACTCCTCAACACCGCCGACCACAAGACCATACTGTTGCCCAATGGTGCGCTCTCGACAGGCAGTATCAACAACTACTCCTCGGAGACTCGTCGCAGGGTTGACATCAAGATTGGCCTCGCCTATGGCAATGATATTGCAGAGGCAAGAAGGGTCATTATGGAGATTTTGGCAAAGGAGGAGAGAATCCTGAAAGAGATAGAGCCCAAAGTCCTTGTTACCTCGCTGGGTGACAGTGCAGTAAACGTAGATGTGAGAGTTTGGGTGGAGAAGGCAGACTATTGGGATGTACTCTTCTCGCTCAACGAACAGATATACAATACCATTATGGCACATCCAAACTTGGAGTTCCCCTTCCCGCAATTGGATGTCCACGTTAAGAACGAGAATTAGAATAACCTTAAATAAAAGAGAAATAAGATGGAAAAAGAGTTGAAACTGAAAGACATTTTGGCAATCGCAGGTCAGCCCGGCCTCTACAAATTTGTAGCGCGTAGCAGCAATGGTGTAATCGTAGAGTCGCTCAGCGACCACAAGCGAATGAATGCAACAGGCACTGCAAAGGTAAGCTCGATGGCTGAGATTGCTATCTATACATACGAGGAAGATATGCCTATCAATGAGGTATTTACCAACCTTTACAACCACACCGGCGGCAAGGCTGCCATCAGCCACAAGTCGGAGCCTCAGCTGCTCAAAGCACTCATCGCCGAGGTAATTCCCGAGTACGACCGTGAGCGTGTACACGTATCGGATATGAAGAAGGTGGTGATGTGGTACAACGCCTTGGTAGAGGCCGGTATGACCGACTTCACCATTGACGAGCCCGAAGAGGAGGCTGAGGAGGCATAATATAGCCCCCGACACTACACACACGACAAGAATCAGACAAGCACAGGAGCCACACACAGGCTCCGCAGAGGATAGAGGAGGAGAAGGAGAAGGATAGTAAACAATGAAACGACAGACAACAATGAATAGTATTTTCAGACTACCCAAGGAGGGCGGCTTGATAACCTCGGCAGTTCCACGCGATATTATCCATCGCTACGAGAAGATTCCCACCTCGGTATTCACCAACGAGGAGGAGGGAGTGGCCTATGTTGCCGACAAGGTTGTTGCGGCTATAAACAAGCACGACGAGACCTACTCGTCGCGCGAGATTTTTGACGATTCGCAACCCTTCGTGCTGGGTCTTACCACAGGACGAACAGCAATCGGCCTCTACCGAGAGTTGGTTGCACGCCACAAGGCCGGCAAGGTCAGCTTTGCAAATGTTGTCGTCTTCAGCCTCGATGAGTTCTACCCGATTCCTGCCGAGGATATTTTGAGTCGCAACTATCGCATCCGTCACGAATTCCTCGACCACATCGACATTATGCCCGAGAATGTACACATCCCCGACGGAAGTGTACCCTTGGAGCGTATCTCTGAGTATTGTGCAGAGTATGACAAGAGCATCCACAAAATCGACCTGATGATTGTGGGTATGGGCGAAGATGGGCAGATTGGCTTCAACGAGCCCGGCTCATACGCCACCTCCAAGACACGCCTTGTGCAGCTCACCTACAACACTCGCCACACACAGTCGGCAAACTTCTACGACCTGGAGAGCACCCCTAAGATGGCTATCACTATGGGTCTGGGTACGCTGATGCGTGCAGACAAGGTGGTATTGATGGCGTGGGGCGAGGAGAAGGCAACTGCAGTACGCAAGGTTGTCGAGGAGTCCAGCAGCGACCTGATTCCCGCCTCGCACCTGCAGTCGCACCGCAACGTGGAGATGGTGATTGACGCCAACGCAGCACGTCTGATGACTCGCGAACAGGCTCCGTGGCTGGTAGGCCCCTGCACCTGGACACCCAAGGCTATCCGCAAAGCGGTGGTATGGCTCAGCGAACAGGTGGGTAAGCCGATTCTGAAACTCACCTATCAGGACTATATAGAGAACTCTCTCAGCGGACTGCTGGAGCAGGGCTATGAGTACGACCGTATCAACATTGACGCCTTCAATGACCTGCAACACACGATTACAGGTTGGCCTGGTGGCAAGCCCAATGCCGACGACTCGACACGCCCCGTGAAGGCGACACCCCACCCTAAACGAGTGCTTATCTTCTCGCCCCACCCCGACGACGATGTTATCTCGATGGGTGGTACCTTCAATCGCCTTGTAGTGCAGGGCCACGACGTGCATGTTGCCTACGAGACATCGGGCAATCTGGCTGTCCACGATGAGGTGGTATTGCAGAATGTAGACACAGCACGAGAGCTCGGCCTGGGCAATATCTTTGAGGAGGCTGAGGAGTTGATTACCAGCAAGCGTGTTGGCGAACCTGAGCCCAAACGACTGCTGGAGATTAAGGCGGCAATCCGTCGCGCCGAGGCAAGGGCCGCTTGCCGTCTGCTCGGCCTCAACGACCGCACACACGCCCACTTCCTCAACCTGCCTTTCTACGAAACAGGCGGCGCAACAAAGGGCGACATTACCGATGTGGATGTGCAGATAATTGTCGATATACTCCGCGAGGTCAGACCGCATCAGATATATGCTGCGGGCGACCTGAGCGACCCTCACGGCACACATCGCAAGTGTATTGAGGTGATTCTTCAAGCAATTGAGATTGTAAAGGAAGATGAGTGGATGGCAGATTGCCACCTCTGGCTATATCGCGGTGCTTGGCAGGAGTGGGAGATTGGTATGGTCGATATGGCTGTGCCTCTGAGCCCCGATGAGATGATACGCAAGCGCCATGCCATCTATCGCCACCTCTCGCAGAAGGATATTGTACCCTTCCCCGGTGCCGACCGTCGCGAATTCTGGCAACGCGCCGAGGAGCGCACACAGAATACCGCAAAGGCTTATGACAGACTTGGTATGGCAGAATATCAGGCAATGGAGGTATTTGTAAGATTGTTCTAAAATATTGATTACAAAGTAAGAACCAAATACTAATAGAATTATGAGAGTACTGATTCACGAGAATGATGACAATGTTGCTCGCTGGACCGCCCGCTATATTGCGGATGAGATTAACAAAAAGGCTAAGATTACCAGCGCGCCATTTGTATTGGGTCTGCCCACAGGCGGCACCCCCATCAAGACCTATAACGAACTGATTGCCCTCCACAAAGCGGGCGAGGTGTCGTTTAGCAATGTAGTGACTTTTAATATGGATGAGTATGTGGGTCTGCCCGAGGAGCACCCCGAGAGCTACCACTCATTTATGTGGAATAACTTCTTCAACCATATTGATATCAAGCCCGAGAATGTAAACATCCTCAACGGTAACGCTCCCGACCTGGCGAAGGAGTGCTCTAACTATGAGAAGAAGATTACCGAGGCAGGAGGCATCGACCTCTTCCTGGGCGGTGTGGGCGAAGATGGCCATATCGCCTTCAATGAGCCCTTCTCGTCGCTCGGTTCGCGCACCCGCATCAAGACCCTGACCCCTGACACTATCGCTGTCAATGCACGCTTCTTCGATGGCGACGAGAGCCAGGTGCCTCGTCAGGCACTCACAGTGGGTGTGGCAACCATCCTCTCGGCAGGCAAGGTGCTGATTCTGGCCACCGGCCCCAAGAAGGCACGCGCTGTCCGCCACGGCATTGAGGGAGGCTATAACCATATCTGGACAATCTCCGCACTCCAAACACACCCCCACGGCATTATCATCTGTGACGAGGAGGCCGCCGGCGAGCTGAAAGTTTCGACCTATAAATATTTTAAAGGTATCGAGGGATTGTAACCTAATAGGTAACCTATTTTAATCGCCGAGTTGATTATTTCAACTCGGCGATTTTGTTTTATGATTGAGTTGACAACAATATCCCAAACATACAACACACTTTATTTATATTCAATGTTGTATTCTAACTTCTTTTTCAGGAAATTTGCATCACAATACCCCAAGAGTGTTCTATATCTAAAAAACATTTCTTATATTTGTAGCGTTGACGGTTTAGACCGCTAACATACATATTGATAGAAGTGTTTGGCTCTATCTTTCTGAGCAAATCTGGTAAATTTGAATTATAGAAAGAGGTAGACAATCTGAACACTCGGCATCGCTATGTGGAGCGTTTGTTACTGTTATTCCAGACAGTACTACGACCATATTCGGTGTGGGGTATTGTCTGTTTTTCTATTAGGTTTACCAGAACCGGCTCAGAGGCAGGCTGATCAACTCCACACTTCTTTTATTTTTTACCACTGCCATAGAGGAGTTGCTAAGGCTTAAATAATGCTAACCTAAAAGTATTATGAAAAGGCTTATTACTATTCTTGCATGTGCCACCCTGCTGAGTTCGTGTGGTAGCACAAAGTCGAACTCCATTGTTATTTCACGAGAGAAGGGGACCAATCTGGAAGGAGAGAAAGTCGTAATCGAAACTGTTCAACTTCATGGTATTGAGATGATCGAAGCACTCAACGCCGATGGCACTGACATTATAAAAGTCCCTTACAAATGGTGGGCAGGAACTGCAACTGCTGACAATCGACAAATAGCTATTGAGATGGCTCAGAGTGAGGCATACGCCACAATTTCGAGAGTACTGAGCAATGCTGTACTCACTCACAGTGAGCGTGGTGCTGTAGTCAACCAGGGTGCCGTGGCTATGGCTCTGAAATCATATTGGGAGCAGGTTAGTTCGTCTTTGCAAAAGGGTTGCGAGCCTATCGGTACTGCCACAGTGGAGTACAATCCTGCAACTCGTATGTACACTGTAACCGCCAAGGTGGGTGTTAAGGGCGAGCAGTTCAACACCCTGCTGACACAAGCAGGCGCCTACCGCCCTACCAATCTCACAGAGGCAGAAATGGAAGAGTTTATCAGCATCAATAACGACATTATCGAAGCCGCACGCGGCAACTAAGAGTAGATGAATATGAGGCGATTGTTAACTCTCTTCACCCTATTTGCTTTGCCTCTATGTGCCACTGCCCAACTCCCTGCCGAGTGGGTAAAATACACAGTTGGCAGTGATTTTATGTACGAATATATTGAGGGGCATAACGATAAAGGTATCAGTGAAGACACCTACCGCCAACAACTACGTTCGGATGCGCTCGTAGGTCTCTCGCGCCAAATAGAGGCAAATGTACAAAGCATATCGGTTATGGAAAAGAGTGCCATCGATGGACACTCTCGCATTGACTATGGCTCATCAACAACAATCAGCACCAACATAGAAATAAGCCTTACTGCCACTGATATAATATACGACCACACATCCCGTAAGGGTTATGCTATTGCCTATATTAATAAGGTAGAGGCCCAACGCCACTATCAGAACGAGGTAGAGATGGCATTAAGTCGGGCTGATAGGCAAATCAAGATAGCTGAGGAGTATTCTGCTGATGGTTACGACCGTAGGGCTGTCGAGGAGTATCAGTTTGCACAAGATATACTTAGCAAAAGCTCCTCTGCTCTCGACTTGTTATCCATTTTTGGCACACCGAAACAGAGTATCGGCACTCTCTCGGAGAGAGCTAACTCGTTGTTTCTAACGATAGAAAAGGGATTAAAAGAGTCCCAGCACGGGCTTGTAATTTACCTGAATTGCGAGGCAGAATTATTCGACAAACCTTTTAACTCGTTAGCAGGAAAAGTAAAAGGTGGCATAGCTGCCGATGGTTGTAGCTTTGTTTCAGAGAGTGATAGTGCCGATTGGGTTATTGCGATTACCGCATCGGCTCGCGAGTACGACTCACGCATAATGGGTTCAACAACCATCTTCACTGCCTACGTCGATGCCTACATAGTCATCACCAACAACACTACGGGCAAAGTGGTCTGCAACGACGAGATTACCGCCAAAGGCACACACACCGTCAGCTATAACGAAGCGGCTCGTACTGCATACACAGAGGCACAGGACTCCCTACTTGAAACAATCAATCAATACATAAACAATTAACGCTATTACTATGAAGAAACTTTTAACTATTGCACTCTCTATGTTGATTGCTATGCCTATAATGGCAAATCAACAGGATCCCACAAAGAAGGTAGCAATTCTTGATGTGGTTGACCGTGAAGGTAATGTAACCTATGGCGTCGAGTTACAGCTCCGTTCGAGCCTAACCACCGCAATCACACAGACTCCAGGTTATGAGGGATATGACCGTGTGGATATGGATGCTGTCTTTGGCGAACACGATTTCCAGCGCACTGGTGCTGTAAGCGATGAGCAGATTAAGAAACTCGGTGAGATGTCGGGTTGTGACTATGTGCTCATCACCGAGGCTGCCATTATGGACGAGCGCACTATGTTGCTGACTGCCAAAGTAGTAAACGTAACTACCGGTCGTATCGATATGAGTTCCGACTATCAGATACCCTCTAACGCAGCAGGTATCCGCAAGGGTGCACAAGAGTTGGCTGCAATTCTTTTTGGAACTCCCGAAACCGAAAAGCAGACCCACACAATCAATATCAATCTAAGCAGAGGCGACAATAGTGCTCGTGAGGCTGAGAGAAATGCAGAACGTGCTGAGAGAGATGCTCGCAGAGCAGAAGAGGCGGCAATCCGGGAGGCAGAACGCCAAGCCGCACGCGAAGAGGCTGCCAGACTTGAAGGACTGAAAGCCATTGAGAGAACAAATCAACGCAATAACGCTTATCGCAAAGGATTTAAATTGCACGTTGAAGGTTTCGCAGGTGAAGTCGATTGGGGAAATGAAGGAGTATCGCAACTTGGAGCCTCTCTTTCTGCCGGCTATATGGTAATACCTTCTCATCTATACGTTGGCGCAGGTGTTGGTGGCGGAATGTTTGAGTATTGGGGCTATGAGTCTGATATTTGCGCAGTTGTACCCGTCTTTGGACATCTACGCTACTATGTATTGAAAAGCAAGGTAACTCCATACGTTGACGTGAAAGCTGGTTATTATATCGGCTGGGACGACATAATGATTGAGCCAGGTATTGGTATTGCGCTCGGCAAATTTACCATTGGCGCATCAATTAATTGCATCGACGAGCTATTTATGACCAATATTGGCTTTTCCTTCTAAGCATAATCTAAACAATCGCTTAATCGCCGAGTTGAAATACTCAACTCGGCGATTAAGTTTTGAAGGGAGAGCAAAGAGGAAAGAGGAAAGAGGAAAGAGGAAAGGTGAAAGATGAAAGGTGAGAAATGAGAGGTTAGGGAGTGTAGGGAATTTAGGGAGAGTAGGGACAATCCTTAAACTCCTTAAACTCCCAACATAAACCGGAGCGCAATTTGATATTGCGCTCGGGTTTATCCAATTTTGAATCTTGAATTTTGAATTATAAAAGTCGTAGAATTAGGGGAATTTGGGGCTTCGTGCAGCGAGGCCGCCCGCAACATACTTAATCGTATGTGAGTAGTCGGCAAGGCTCCTCTAACACCAAATTCACCAATTATACGGCTTTTTAGTAGCCGAGAATACGCAGCATCGAACGATAACTCTGCTCCTTCGAGAAGAGTCGTGTATAATACTCGCCCGTTGCTTTGTCGATATCGATAATAATATGCTTAGGTGCGGGAGTGAGGCAGTGCTGGATACCACCAAAGCCACCGATAGACTCCTGATATGCGCCCGTGTGGAAGAATCCGATATATTGAGTCTCATTGCAGGGCTTGGGGAGGAAGACAGCGTTGGAGTGGGACTCACCACTATAAAAGTCCTCGCTATCGCAGGTCAGGCCACCAAGGAAGACACGCTGATACTCGTGATCCCAATGGTTAATCGCCAGCAGAGGGTAACGCTGGTTGATACCCCAGATATCGGGGAGTGTGGTCATAAACGAGCTATCAATCATATACCAGCACTCGCGGTCGTTCTGCTGCTTATGGTTGATAACGGAGAAGAGGGTTGCGCCACTCTCACCCACAGTGAACGAGCCAAACTCGGTAAAGATATTGGGCTCAGCCACGCCGTTCATACCGCATATATTCTTAATCTGCGAGATAATCTCCTCTGCCATATACTCATAGTCGTAGTCGAAGGCGAGTGAGTTCTTGATGGGGAAGCCACCGCCGATGTTCAGACTGTCGAGTTCGGGACATATCTTCTTGAGTTCGCAGTAGAGCTGCAAACACTTGCTAAGCTCATTCCAATAGTAGGCAGTATCCTTGATTCCGGTGTTGATGAAGAAGTGGAGCATCTTCAGACGGAAACGCTTGCTGCCCTTGATACGCTCCTTGTAAAAGTCGATGATATCGTTGTAGCGAATACCGAGGCGCGAAGTATAGAAGTCAAACTTAGGCTCCTCCTCCGCAGCGATACGGATACCGAGGTTGCAAGGCTTGGTGATATGCTGCTCGACGAGATCCAACTCCTCCTTGTTATCCAGCACAGGAATAGTGTTGTAGAAGCCATTGGCAACCAGCGTAGCGATGTTCTCGATATACTGAGGACGCTTGAAACCATTGCAGATGATATAACGATCCTTGTCGATAAGCCCCATATCATAGAGGGCGTTAACGAGGTGGATATCGTATGCCGAGGAGGTCTCGATGTGGATATCATTCTTCAACGCCTCCTCAAAGACAAACGAGAAGTGCGAACTCTTCGTACAGTAGCAGTAGTTGTAGGTACCCTGATAATCGGCCTTTGCCATAGCGACATTGAAGAGTCGCTTGGCACGCTGAATCTGCGAAGATATCTTGGGCAGGTAGGTTATTTTCAGCGGCGTACCATACTGCTTGATCACATCCATCAAAGGAACATTGTGAAAGTAGAGTTCATTGTCTTCAACGGTGAACTCATCCTGAGGAAACTCGAAAGTTTGCTCAATAAGGTCGATGTACTTGTTCTTCATTTCTCGGAATCGTTGAAAAAATTAAATCCATCTTCGCTACTTCGACAAAAAAGTATCAATGTAGCCGAGTTACTTTACAAAATTTGGGCCTACAAAGAAAACAATTCTTTTTAGAACTATCAACATAAATACCTTTTTTCTTGAAAAAAGATTGAAATTTCAAGGAATTTGGGTAATTTTGAGCACTATTTTAGGGTATTAGGCGTTTAACCGATATATCCACGACCAATTTTGAGAGTTAGAGCAATGGTTAACAGATTCATAGCAGAGTATATGGCCTCCTCACGCCGACTGATTTTGCCGGGCGTGGGTGCCTTCGTACGTCGTACCGAGGGCGGCGAGATAGTTTTTGTCGAGATGTTCAAGCAGAACGACGGAGTGCTGACCAACCTCATCAGCCAGAAGATGGATATCTCGGCTGAGCAGGCAAACATCCTCATAGAGCGACTCATCACAGAGTTGCAACACGATATGCGCTACTATGGCTACTACACCATCCCTGCACTCGGCACCCTGCGACAGACCGAGAAGGGTATCGTCTTCCAGGCCGACGCCCCCGCATCGCTTCAGGCTGAACAGCCACAAGCGGTACCGAGCAAAGAGGTCACCCCTCCCACCCCACGCTACGAGAAGGTGGAGGAGCAGGAGATTGTGGCCACCCCCAAAGAGGAGAAGCCCGCACCCGTAGTGGAGGAGAAGCCCGCACCCGTAGCAGAGAAGGCTGCCCCCAAGGTAGAGATTACCACAGCACCTAAGGCAGAGCCAAAGCCTGCACCCAAAGCAGAAGAGCCCGCACGTCCCGCCAAGGAGGAGAGGCCGACAACCGACAGTATTAAATTCAAGCTCTTCACTTCAGATGACGAGGTCAGACAGTCGGACAAACAGAGCGAGGCACAAGAGCCTAAAAGAGCAGCCAAGCCCGCCCCTGCAACTCAGGAGCGTTTCCGCTTTGAGACACACAAAGATAGTGACACGAATGCGCCACAGCGCATCAGCATACGCACAAACCGCAAGCGCAAGAAGATGGACGGAGTAACCCTCCTTGCCATTATTGCTGCTGCTATTGCGGTAATAGTTATCATCTATGGTTTGGTGTCGTCGCCCGGCCCTGTGTTTGATGAGCCTCTGCTCCCCGCAATGCCCGACACCACAGCAGTAGAACTTGCAGCACCCGAGAGTGCTAACTAACAATAGCAGAGAGAAAGATGGCAGAGATGGATATCACTTCGATCAAACAGCGATTTGGGATTATCGGCAACAACGAGGCAATGAACCGTGCCTTAGAGATTGCCGCCAAGGTCGCACCTACCGATCTCACCGTACTTGTCACTGGCGAGAGCGGTGTGGGTAAGGAGTATTTTCCGCAGGTGATACACACCCTCTCCGCCCGCAAGCACAACAGATACATTGCAGTAAACTGCGGTGCTATTCCCGAGGGCACTATCGACTCGGAACTCTTCGGCCACGAGAAGGGAGCATTTACCGGTGCTACCGAGAGCCGCAAGGGTTATTTCGAGGAGGCCGATGGAGGTACAATCTTCCTCGACGAGGTTGGCGAGCTGCCCCTCTCAACACAGGTGCGACTGCTCCGCGTATTGCAGACCGGTGAGTTTATCCGTGTCGGCTCGGCAAAGGTTCAGAAGACCAATGTGAGGGTTGTGGCGGCAACAAACAGCAACCTGCGCGAGGCAATCTCCTCGGGCAAGTTCCGCGAAGACCTCTTCTTTCGCCTCAGCACCGTGCCTATCTCCGTACCCCCACTCCGCGAGCGCAAGGAGGATATCCACCTCCTATTCCGCAAGTTCGCCTCGGATGTGGCTGTACAGTACCATATGCCCGCCATCTCGCTCGATACGGCTGCCAAGGCGATGCTCGAGAACTACTATTGGCGTGGCAATATCCGCCAATTGAAGAATGTAGCGGAGCAAATATCTGCGATTGAGGAGTCGCGAGTAATCACAGCGGAGACACTATCGCGCTACCTTCCCCACGAGGCGACAGGCAGCCAGATGGTGGCAGGCGATGGCGAGCGCACCGCCCATATCGACGAGAGGGAGCTACTTTACAAGTTCCTGCTCGATATGAAGAACGATATGAACGAGATAAAGCAGATGTTGCGCTCAATGGGGCTGCAGACCACACCCCACACCGCACATACTGCCGAGCCATCATACACCGCACTGCTCCCCTCGCACGACAGCCCAAGCAGTGTCGAGGAGCCGATGTATGCCGATAGCGAGGATGTAACCTATCAGGCATCCGAACAGCCATCGCGTCCCCAGACCAAGGAGCAGATGCAACGCGAAGCGATACTCCGCGCACTGCGCAACAATGGAGGTCGCAGAAAGGAGGCGGCCGAGGAGTTGTTTATGTCGGAGCGCACTCTCTATCGTAAAATCAAAGAGTTGGGTATCAACGAGTAACAGAGAAAAAGATGAGAAACAGAATAAAAATATTTTTCGGAATTATGGCAGTAGCTTTTGCGATGACAGGTTGCACAATCAGCTACTCGTTCACCGGCGCTTCAATCCCGACACAGGCCAAAACAGTATCTATCGCCTACTTCCCCAACAATGCCCCGATGGTTGCTCCGACACTCAGTTCGACACTCACCTCGGCATTGCAGGACAAGTTTGCGCGACAGACCAAGTTGCAGATTGTGGAGGAGAACGGCGACCTTGCCTTCGAGGGTGAGATTACCAACTATGCCACCGCGCCGGCAGCCGTAACAGCAGCCGAGACTGCTGCACGTAACCGACTGACAATCACCGTGAGAGTGAAATATACCAGCCTCTATGAGCCTACACTCAACTACAACAAGTCGTTCCAGGCATTTGCCGAGTATGACGCATCGACCCTCCTCCAGACGGTAGAGGATCAGCTTATCAATGAGATTGTAGAACAACTTGTTGAGGATATTTTCAACGCAGCAGTATCTAATTGGAGTTAGGATGAGCGAGAAGATAGAGAATAAGTTTGCCTCATTGGCTGAAAAATACCCGTGGTGCGCACCTCTTTGCGTAGCAAAAATGGGAGAGGGTGAAGAAAAAAAATCACTCTCGCTCCTGATGCGCTCACTCGGTGCAACCCGTGCCGCACACTACCCCCTGACAGCTGAGCAGATTACTCGCCCATCGACAGATAGCATTATCGATAAATTTATGGAAGTCGGTGATTATAAAGTCGTTGCCCAGGATGACACACCTGACAACCTGGAATGGAAAGGCGAAGCGACATCTGGTGGTGAGGAAGAATTCGTGAGTGAACAATTGGCAGAAATCTACGCCCAACAGGGACTTTTCGACCAAGCAAAAGAAACTTATCGAAAATTAAGTTTGCTATATCCGAAAAAAAGTATTTATTTTGCCGAACTTATTGAGAAATTAGACAAAGAGAATAACAATTAAACAAATAGAGTAATGTATATTTTATTCATCGTACTTATAGTTATCGCAAGCATTCTGTTGATTCTTGCAGTGCTTGCACAGAGCCCCAAGAGCGGTATGGCCGCTAACTTTGGCGCTTCGAACCAGGTAATGGGTGTTCGTCAGACCACCGACTTTTTGGAGAAATTCACTTGGGGTGCTTCGATTGCAATCGTAGTTCTCAGCTTTGCTGCTACTATCGCAATGTCGACACACAGCAAGTCGCAGAGCAAGGGTGACACCCTTATCGAGCAGGTGATGAGCAGCGAGGCTGCAATCCCCAGCACCGTGACTCTGCCTACCGAGGAGTAAGGTTAACACCAACGAAAACTAATACAAGCCGTATCATTTGATACGGCTTGTATTGTTTTCTTATCAAGGATTCTGACTCATTTTTACAACACATACCGTCACGTCCCCGCCTGCTCCCCAGGCAAATGCAGGTCTGTCCCACCCCCAAGCCCCCGCCTCGGGGGGGGATGTGTCCTCGGCAAAGCCGAGGCAAGGTAAGGTTAATACCCACAAAACTAACACCAGCCGTATCGGATGATACGGCTGGTGTTGTTTTGTAATTCAAAATTCAAAATTGTCTAAAACTGAGAGCATCGAATTGCTCTCAGTTTTATGTAGGGAGTTTAAGGAGTTTAGGGAATTTAGGGAGATTAGGGAATAATGAGAGTTATGAGAGTTATGAGAGTTATGAGAGTTATGAGAATTATGGGATAACCGTTTAGACTTTTTTTGTAGCAATTAAGTTTTTCGGGTTTAGGGAATACCCTCGT
>JAZUCV010000047.1:0-13373 GCA_045639285.1 Tidjanibacter sp. | reverse complement strand
TAACGCTCTTATCGGCGAAGTCGCAGTGGCCCTCGGCGTCAACGGTTACGTTCTCCAAAAGTGCATCACGACGGATAGCGTTCCAGATATCGGGCTCGCTCTCCTTGTCGAGGTTGATAACCTTTGCGTAGCACCCACCCTCGAAGTTGAATACACCCTCGTCGTCCCAGCCGTGCTCGTCATCACCGATGAGTTGACGTTTGGGATCGGTCGAAAGGGTGGTCTTACCGGTACCCGACAGACCGAAGAAGATAGCGGTCTCGCCCTTCTCGTTGGTGTTAGCCGAGCAGTGCATCGAAGCGATACCCTGCAAAGGAAGGAGGTAGTTCATATACGAGAACATACCCTTCTTCATCTCACCACCATACCAGGTGTTGAGGATAACCTGCATCTTCTCGGTGAGGTTGAAGACAACTGCGGTCTCCGAGTTGAGGCCGAGCTCTTTGTAGTTCTCAACCTTAGCCTTCGAAGCGTTCAATACTACGAAATCGGGCTCGCCGTAGTTTGCCAACTCCTCCTCGGTGGGACGGATGAACATATTCTTAACGAAGTGAGCCTGCCAAGCAACCTCCATAATGAAACGGATTTTCAGACGGGTGTTCTCGTTAGCACCGCAGAAGGTATCCATAACATAGAGCTTCTTGTTCGAGAGGGTCTCAGCTGCCAAAGCCTTCAACTCCTTCCAAGCCTCAACGGTAACGGGTTTGTTGTCGTTCTTGTACTCCTCGCTGGTCCACCATACGGTATCCTTCGAGGTCTCGTCCATTACGAAGAATTTGTCCTTGGGCGAACGGCCGGTGTAGATACCGGTCATAACGTTCACAGCACCCATCTCAGTCTCCTGACCCTTCTCAAAGCCGGTGAGAGCGGGGTTAACCTCATCATTGTAAAGCTCCTCGTACGAGGGGTTGTAGGAAATCTCGGTCACACCGGTAATTCCATACTTGCTCAAATCAATATTAGCCATTTCTTTAATAAAATTAATATGTTAATAAAACCTCTTATACGTTTTCAGTTGACTTTCTGATGGGGGTGTGTGCTACTGCAAAAACCACCTTCTGACCCAATTTATGAAAATCACCGCAAAGATACTCTTTTTTTTGATTTTTCCTAACATTTTCGCGGGCTTTTTGTTTTTAAAATAACAATAATCTTTCCGAACTGCATAAATGCCCGAAATTACAAGGGTTTTAGTGGCGTAAATCGCAGAAAAAACACTATCTTAGCGGACGCTAAAATATGGAATCGTTACTCTACATACACGTCCCGTTTTGCCAACGATTGTGTGGCTACTGCGACTTTTACAAAACTATATCGCTCAAACAACTACCACTCTATCCCGATGCGCTCCTTGCCGAGGCGAGAGCCCGTGCGGACGAGCTGAGTGGCACGACCCTTCGCACCGTCTATCTCGGTGGCGGCACTCCCTCTCTGTTTACCCCCGAGGAGGTGGGTAAAATCCTGTGCGGTGTGGCGGAGGTTTGGGATATATCGCGAGTGGAGGAGATTACCCTCGAAGCCAACCCCGATGACCTCACTCCGGAGCGTCTGGAGGGGTATCGCAGAGTAGGGGTAAACCGTCTGAGTATAGGCATACAATCATTTGATGATGAGCAGCTTCGCTTTATGAACAGGCGTCACGATGCCGCCACTGCACGCAGAGCGGTTGAGGCGGCGCGCAGGGCGGGGTTCGACAACCTCTCCATAGACCTGATTTATGGTGTGCCGTGTGGCGGAACCGAGGTGTGGCAGCGCAATATCGAGGAGGCGCTCGCCCTGAATCCCGAGCATATCTCGGCCTATCACCTCACTATCGAGGAGGGAACGGTATTTGGTAAGCGTGGCGTGCAACCCATCGAGGAGGAGCGTAGCGAGGAGGAGTATCTCCTCCTTCACCATCGTCTGACAGAGGCGGGATATGACCACTACGAAATATCCAACTTTGCACGCCAAGGTCGTCGCTCTCAGCACAATAGCGGCTATTGGCGAGGTGTCCCGTATGTTGGTCTGGGGCCTGGTGCTCACTCTTTTGATGGGTCGGGGCGCTCGTGGAATCTGCCGAATCTCACACGCTATATTGCTAACCCAACTGACCCCGCTCTGCGCGAGAGCGAGGTGCTGACAGCCGAGGAGCAGGCCGAGGAGATGATAATGGTGGGTCTGAGGACTCGCGAAGGTATCGATTTGCAGAGAATTGAGCAGAGGTTTGGCGCGGAGCGCGCTGCCTACACAGCCCGAGCAGCAGAGGAGTTTGTCGCCTCGGGGGTGCTGATTCGGGAGGGGAGCCGATTGCGCTTCGATGCGGAGTATTGGTTGGTGAGCGATGCGGTGATAGCCGAGTTGTTCTGACTCTTTTTTGCGGTAATGCGAATATTTAACAATTTTTTAAACAAACCCGCAAAAGTGGCTCAGAGTGTGCTGTAAGCACGATTTTTATCAAAACTTCAAAACCCCGCAATCGGTAATTATTAAAAAAATTTAAAAAATCAGAAATCGGTTTTGGATTACCGAAAAAAGGGACTATTTTTGCAGTCCGAAATTTTGGCTTTATATATAATGGTATGAGTTTGGCGACTTCCCCCGACGAGCCAAAATGTAATAAGGAAAACGTAAAGAAATCAGATATTTAAGTACAAGAAACAAGAAAAGAAGTATGGAAGAGATTAAACAGAAACCCGACTATTTGTTTGAGGTAAGTTGGGAGGTATGCAACAAGGTGGGAGGTATCCACACCGTGATTGCCACCAAAGCCGACACAATGGTCGAAAATTTGGGTGAGAAATATATACTCATCGGACCCGATATCAACAAGGAGGGTGAGAACCCCGAGTTCGAGGAGGATTTGAATATGATGCGCGAGTGGCGTCAGATGGTCTATGCTGACGGTATTCGTATCCGTATTGGTAAGTGGAAAGTGGCAGGTCGCCCCACCGCGATTTTGGTTGACTACAGCTCGATGATTCCTCACAAGGACGATATCCTGAAATTCCTGTGGGAGAACTATCGTGTTGACTCGATCAGCGGTCAGTGGGACTACATCGAGCCCGTGCTCTTCGGTTATGCCGCAGGTAAGGTTATCGAGAGCTATATGGAGAACTTCTGCGCAACTACCGACCGTACCGTGGCGCACTTCCACGAGTGGATGACTGCCAGCGGTGGTCTTTACCTCCGCAAGAAGGCTCCCTACACCGCTACCGTATTCACCACTCACGCAACTGTTATGGGTCGTTGCATCGCCGGAAATGGTATGCCTCTCTACGGCACCCTTTCGCAGGTGAACGCTGACGACTATGCTCGTAAGTTCAACGTAGTGGCTAAGCACTCGCTCGAGAAGACCGCTGCAAGTTTCCACGACTGTTTCTGCACAGTGAGCGATATCACCGGCAAGGAGTGCCGTTATATGCTCGGTCGTGATGTGAATGTGGTTACCCCCAACGGTTTTGAGGATGACTTCGTATGGAAAGGCGAGGAGTTTGAGAGCAAACGCAAGGAGGCTCGCAAGGCTATGATTGAGGTGGCAGAGGCTTGCCTTGACCACAAGTTCGCTAAGGAGCCCCTGATTGTGGGTACCAGCGGCCGCTACGAGTTCAAGAATAAGGGTCTGGATGTATTTGTTGAGTCGTTGAAGCGCGTTGCTGAGAGCAGCGAGGCACTCGGCCGCGAGGTGTTGGTATATATCACCGTACCTGCAGGCAACAATGGTCCTCGTCGCGACTTGGCTGCTCACCTGGCAGACAAGAACAGCCCCATCGACCCCGCACAGTTCCGCCACACCACCCACTACCTCTCGTATCCCGAGGGCGACCCCATTGTTCGCGCAATGCAGGATAGCAAGCTGCTCGACCCCGAGAGCCGTGTGAAGGTTATCTTCGTGCCCAGCTATCTGCAGGGTGCTGACGGTATCTTCAACAAGCACTACTACGAGTTGTTGGTTGGTATGGACCTCACCGTATTTGCATCGTACTACGAGCCTTGGGGCTACACTCCTCTGGAGAGCGTTGCCTTCTCGGTTCCCACCGTTACCACCACTCTGGCAGGCTTCGGCCTCTGGGTTGCTCAGCACTGCAAGGAGCACAAGGGTGTAGAGGTTATCGAGCGTAACGATACCAACGACAGCCACGTTATCGAGAGCATCGCTGATGCAATTGTTCGCTACTCGGCAATGAACGCTCGCTCGATGAACGCAGCACGCAAGTCGGCATTTGCAGTATCGCGCACTGCACTCTGGGAGAATCTTATCAACTACTACCACGAGGCATACAACGTAGCACTCGAGAATGTAGTGGCACGCACCAACAAGGCAGTCTATGATGGTGGTGGTGCATATAACGAGCAGATTAACTTCGTGCGTCAGCAGCTTATCAGCAACACTCCCTCGTGGACCCGTCTGATGGTTGAGAAGTCGCTGCCCCAGCGTCTTCGTCCTCTGGAAGAGCTGTCGAAGAACCTCTGGTGGTCGTGGACTCTCGGCGCACACGAGCTCTTCACCTCGATTGACCCCGTATTGTGGGAGGCTTGCAGCCGCAACCCCATCGAGTTCCTCGACAAGTTGGGCTACCAGCGCTACAAAGAGTTGGAGCAGGATCAGGAGTTCCTCGCTAAGATGGATGAGGTCTATGGCGCATTCCAGAACTATATGGAGGCTAAGAAGAGCGCTCAGGGTCCCCGCATCGCATACTTCAGTATGGAGTATGGTCTGCACAGCTCGCTGAAAATCTACTCGGGTGGTCTGGGTATCCTCGCAGGTGACTATCTGAAGGAGGCAAGTGATAAGAACGTGCCTATGGTTGCTGTGGGTCTGCTCTATCGTTACGGCTACTTCACCCAGAAGCTCTCGTCGCAGGGTGCTCAGGAGGCAAGCTATGAGGCTCAGAACTTCTATAAGCTCCCCATCAGCCCCGCTCGTGACGCAGAGGGTAACTGGTGCTCGGTACACATCGCATTCCCCGGCCGTACAGTTACTGCACGCATCTGGAAGTGCGAGGTGGGTCGCACAGACCTCTACCTGCTCGATACCGACCACGAGCTCAACCTCGCTGAGGATCGTTCGATTACCCACTACCTCTATGGTGGCGATTGGGAGAACCGTCTGAAGCAGGAGTTGGTACTCGGTGTTGCCGGTATCCGCGCACTCCGCAAGTTGGGCATCAAGAGCGATGTTTACCACTGCAACGAGGGTCACGCAGCATTTATCGGTCTGGAGCGCATCTACAACCTTATTGACAGCAAGAAGCTCTCGTTCAGCGAGGCAATGGAGGTTGTACGCAGCTCGTCGCTCTTCACCACCCACACCCCCGTACCCGCAGGTCACGATGCATTCCCCGAGCAGATGATTCGCCAGTATATGTCGCACTATCCCGACCGTCTGGGTATCACCTGGGATCAGTTCATCAACCTCGGTAAGACCAACCCCAACGACCCCAACGAGAAGTTCTCGATGAGCTTCCTCGCTTGCAACCTCTCGCAGGAGGTTAACGGCGTAAGCTGGTTGCACGGTGAGGTGAGCAAGGAGATTCTCGGTGGTATGTGGCCCGGCTACTTCAAGGATGAGTTGCACGTTGGGTATGTGACCAATGGTGTTCACTTCCCCACCTGGACCGCATCGAGTCTCCGTCGTCTGTATAGCAAGTACTTCCCCGAAGGTTTCGAGGATAGACTCTATAATATCCCCGCTTGGCAGAAGGTACACAATATTCCCGATGAGGAGTTGTGGAACTGCCGTATGGCACTCAAACAGCGTCTGATTAAGCATATCCGCAACCGTTTCTCGGATCCTCGCCAGACCCTGTTTGCTACCCCCCGCACTCTTGTAACCATCAAGGAGACCTTGCGTCCCGATGTGCTGACCATCGGTTTTGCTCGTCGTTTCGCAACCTACAAGCGTGCATATCTGCTCTTTACCAACTTGGAGCGTCTGTCGGCAATCGTAAACAACCCCGTACATCCCGTACAGTTCGTATTTGCTGGTAAGGCTCACCCCAACGATAAGCCCGGTCAGGATCTGATTAAGCGCATCGTTGAGGTATCGGCAATGCCCGAGTTCGTAGGTAAGGTAGTATTTATCCAGAACTACGATATGGACTTGGCTCGCAAGATGGTTCAGGGTGTTGATGTATGGTTGAACACTCCTACCCGTCCTTTGGAGGCTTCGGGTACCAGTGGTGAGAAGTGTATTATGAACGGTGTTCTCCAGTTCAGCGTTATGGACGGCTGGTGGGTAGAGGGCTACAAAGAGGGCGCAGGTTGGATGCTGCCTATGGAGCGCTCGTATGACGACCAGCGTTTCCAGAACGAGCTGGATGCAGAGATGATCTACCGCACCATCGAGGAGGAGATTGTTCCCCGCTACTACAACCGCGGCGAGGATGGTATTCCTCACGAGTGGGTTGGCTCGATTAAGAGCTGCGTAGCAGACATCGCTTCGAACTTCACCACCAACCGTATGATTACCGACTACGAGGATCGCTTCTATGGCAAGCTCTCGGAGCGTCACCAGCAACTGATGGCTAACGACTACACCCTGGCTCGCCAGATTGCAGCTTGGAAGCGTCGCGTGAGTGGTGAGTGGGATAAGGTTCGCGTGGTTGAGACCAAGCAGGCCAACATCGCCAAGGAGGCAATTATGGTAGGCAACCCCTATCGCTTCGAGGTGAAGGTTGATGTTGCTGCTCTGTCGAAGGAGGATATCGGCGTTGAGGTAGTTCTCGCTAACCAGATTGAGCAGGGTCACGCAGTGAAGATTGTTTCGACCCACGAGATGAGTGTAAGCAATGTTGAGGGCAGCCTCGTGACCTACACTATCGATATGACACCCGCACAGACAGGCTCCTACGACGTGGCAATCCGTGTGTTCGCTAAGAATAGCAACCTGCCCCACCGTATGGACTTCGCTTTGGTGAAGTGGGCATAAGCACTATACAGATTCTGTCCGACCTGCCTTGCGTGGTGGGTCGGATAGAGTTTGACTTTTTTATTTAATTATAGGTATGGAGGTTTTGTGGCACAGAGTGCGCCGAAATCTAATACCGATGAGGCTAAAATAGTTAGCGATAAAAAAGTCCGGAAAAAACTTGACATAAACGTTTAAAAAAATTATATTTACCAGAAATTTGGTAAAAGTTAAACAAGATGCCGTTGACATTTGACAAAAACAGTTTGGGCAACTTGGAGTATTCGCTCCAAAGAGAGATGCTTTCGACCGACAGAGCGGGTGGCTATATGAGCACTACCATCGTGTGCTGCAACACCCGTAAGTACCACGGTCTGATTGTTAGCCCCATCAATGAGGAGGATAAGCAGTATGTGTTGCTCTCGTCGCTCGATGAGACCATTATGTACGAGGAGCAGCCCTTCAACCTCGCTATCCACCGCTTCCCGAACAACTACGAGCCCAGAGGTCACAAATATATTGTTGACTTCAAGTACACTCCTACCCCCACAATCACCTATCGTGTGGGCGGAGTGCTGATTCAGAAGGAGCTTTTGTGGCGTCACTCGCGCTCGCGCCTCTTCATCCGCTACACTCTCCTGGAGGGCGATAACGTGACTCTGCGTCTGCGCCCCTTCCTTGCTTTCCGCGACAAACACTCGTTGAGCAAGGCGAATATGTATGCTGATGGCCACTCCTACGAGATTAAGGGTGGTGTTAAGTGTCGTCTTTATCAGGAGTTCCCCTGGCTCAATATGCAGACCAATGTGGAGTCTGAGTTTGTTGCCGCTCCCGATTGGTACTACGACTTTGAGTATGCAGAGGAGTATCGTCGTGGCTACGACTACCACGAAGACCTGCTGACCCCCGGTTACTTTGAGATGGAGCTCAAAGAGGGTCAGCCCGTAATCTTCTGTGGCTCGGTGAGCGAGGAGATTGACCCCTCGAAGTTGGAGGGTGCATTTGAGGAGGAGATTGCATTGCGTAGCAATAAGATCGACTTCTTCTCGTGCTTGCGTCACTCGGCACGCCAGTTTATCGTACGTCACGGTGATAAGACCCTCGCAGTTGCAGGTTATCCCTGGTTTGGTAGCTGGGGTCGCGATACCTTCATCTCGCTGCCCGGTATCACTCTGGCGCAGGGCGATGTGAAGAGCTGCTTGGAGGTTATCGACACGATGACTGCTCAGATGAAAGATGGTATGTTCCCCAATGTGGGCTCGGCATACAACTCGGTGGATGCTCCTCTGTGGTTTGTATGGTGCTTGCAGCAGTTGGAGGACTTTATGGGTAAAAAGGAGATTTGGGCTAAGTATGGCACCTACGTTAAGGATGTGCTTCGCGCATATCGTCGTGGGGTAGATGGCTATGTTGCTCTCCACACCAACGGCCTTGTGTGGGCTTCGCGTGAGGATTGCGCGATGACCTGGATGGATGCTGTTGTTGATGGCAAGCCCGTAACCGGTCGTGATGGCTATCAGGTAGAGATTAACGCACTCTGGTACAACGCACTCTGCTACGCTATCGACCAGGCTCGTTTGGCTGGCGACAAGGAGTTTGTTGCCGAGTGGAAGGCAGAGCCCGCAAAGACCAAAGAGTCGTTCCTCAAGCTCTTCTGGCTGGAGGATCAGGGCTACTTGGCAGACTATGTAGATGGCAAGGGCGCGAATAACTTCATCCGCCCCAACCAGATAATTGCTTGCTCGGTAGAGTATAAGATGGTTAACCTCGTACAGCAGGAGTCGATTGCCGATGTTGTACGTCGCCACCTGCTCACCCCCAAGGGTCTGCGTACCCTCTCGCCCCGCAACCCCCTCTATCAGGGTCACTATGGCGGCTCGCAGCGTGAGCGTGACTTGGCATACCACCAGGGTACCGTTTGGACCTGGCTCCTGGAGCACTATGTGAAGGCTAAGTTCGACGTGCAGGGCAAGGGCTTTATTCCTAAGGCCGAGGAGATTCTCGAGGGCTTTGCTGATGAGCTCAATACCTACGGTATCGGCTCGATTGGTGAGATTTTCGACGGTGATCCACCCCATCACGCACGCGGCTCGATTTCGCAGGCGTGGAGCGTAGGTGCTGTCTTGCGCATCAAGGAGATGGTAGACAAGTACAAACGCAAGAGAAAATAGGAGTAGGTGCTCCTAAGAGGAAAAGAGGAAAGAAGAGAAAACAATAAAAAAATAAGGGATAAAATATATGAGAGTATTAATGTTCGGTTGGGAGTTTCCTCCGCATATTGCAGGAGGTCTCGGAACAGCCTGCTACGGATTGACACGCAGCCTCGGCAAATTGGGAGTAGATGTCAATTTTGTAGTACCTCGCGCTTATGGCGATGAGGACCAGCGTTTTGTGCGTGTGGTAAATGCGAGTGACGTAGACGCAACCTATACCTCTGCTCCAGTGGACACCGAGGAGCAGGAGTTGTGGCGCAGAGTTAAGTTCTACGAGATTGACTCCAATATGGTGCCCTATGTGACTCCTGAGGACTTCGAGAAGGAGCGCAAGGCATTTGAGGAGAGTGGTAGCCGAGTAATCCACAGCCAGATTGGTGGCGATGTGTGGAAGGAGCGCTACACCTTCTCGGGTAAGTATGGTGCTAATCTGATGGAGGAGGTAGCACGCTATGCTACTGTTGCTGCACAGGTGGCACGCGACCTGGAGGGACAGTTCGATGTTATCCACGCTCACGACTGGCTTACCTACTATGCAGGTATTGCCGCAAAGCGTGTGTCGGGCAAACCGCTGGTGGTACACATCCACGCTACCGAGTATGACCGAAGTGGCGAGAGTGTGAACCCCGAGGTGCACGCAATCGAGAAGGCTGGTATGTCGGCAGCAGATATGGTGATGGCTGTGAGTCACCTCACTCGTAACATTGTTATCAACCGCTACGGTATCGACCCCAGCAAGGTGGTTACCGTTCACAATGCGGTGCGCTTTGCCGAGGGTCAGGAGATTGAGGTTGAGCGCGGCGTGAAGGATAAGGTTGTTACCTTCCTTGGCCGTATCACCTATCAGAAGGGCCCCGACTACTTTGTAGAGGCAGCAGCGAAGGTACTCAAACGTACTAAGAACGTGCGCTTTGTGATGGCGGGTAGTGGCGATATGATGAACCACGTTATCCGTCGTGTGGCTAAGTTGGGCATTGCCGACAAGTTCCACTTCACAGGTTTCCTCCGTGGCGACGATGTGAAGAAGATGTTTGCGATGAGCGATGTCTATATTATGCCGAGCGTATCGGAGCCTTTCGGTATCTCGCCTTTGGAGGCTATGAAGTCTAACGTTCCCACCATCATCTCCAAGCAGTCGGGCGTTGCCGAGGTACTCGACTATGCAATCAAGGTAGATTATTGGGACATCGATGCGATGGCTGATGCAATTTATGGTCTGGTGACTTATCCCGCACTTGCCCATATTTTTGCTGAGAAAGGCTTGCAGGAGGTTAACGCAATGAAATGGGACAAGGCAGCAGGCGAGGTACTTGATGTGTATGAGAAGGCTTGCGCAATGGCCAAGTAACGAGAAAACAAAAAATAAAGAAAAACAAAGATATGAATAAGACAATCTGTTTCCACTTTAATGTGCATCAGCCCTTGCGACTGAAAACTTACCGATTCTTCAATATGGGTAAGGACCACAACTATCTGGATATGTCGGCTAACCGTGCCATCGTTCAGCGAGTTGCTGCTGACTGCTACCTGCCTATGAACAACCTTCTGCTCGAGATGATTGAGCAGTACAAGGGTGCGTTCAAGGTTAGTTTCTCGATTTCGGGCTTGGCTGTCGAGCAGCTCAAACACTATGCTCCCGAGGCTTTGGAGAGCTTCAAGCAGTTGGCTGCAACCGGTTGCGTTGAGTTTGTGGCTGGTAGCTACTGCCACTCGCTCTCGTCGCTTGTTGAGGGCAAGGAGTTCGAGCAGGAGGTAAAGGCTGAGGTTGCAATGATTAAGAAGGAGTTCGGCAAGACCCCTACCACCTTCGCAAACACTGAGCTTATCTACTCGGACACTATTGGCGACCGCGTGGCTGCTATGGGCTTCAAGGCTATGATTACCGAGGGTGCCAAGCACGTTTTGGGTTGGAAGAGCGCAGACTATATCTACGCTAACGCAATCAACCAGAAGCTTCGCATCGCACTGCGTAACTATAAGCTCAGCGATGATATCAGTATGAACTTCGGTAGCGGTGCTATCAATGCCGACCTCTTTATGGAGTGGCTCGGTGCAACCAATGGTGAGGTTATCAACCTTGTGATGGGTTACGACACCTTTGGCGAGCGTCAGAAGGCATCGACCGGTATCTTCGACTTTATGAAGGCTCTCGTAGGTAAGGTAGTTGCTGCGGAGGGTATGGAGTTCGCAACCGTAGGCGAGGCTGTGGCTGCACATCAGCCCATTGGCGTATTGCACTGCCCCCATCCTATGTCGTGGACTGACGAGGAGCGCGATATCACTGCTTGGCTCGGTAACGAGTTGCAGAACGAGGCTTTCTCGAAACTCTACGAGATGCAGAGCAATGTCAGCAAGTTGGGCAGCGAGGACTTTAACTATGTTTGGAACTTTATGAAGGCTTCGGACAACTTCTACTATATGGCTACCAAGTGGTTCTCGGATGGTGACGCACAGCACTATGTGAATCCCTACGACTCGTGCTATGCGGCGTTTATCAACTATATGAACGTGCTTAGCGACTGCCAGATTGAGGTAGAGAAGGCTCTGGAGGAGAAGAAGACTGCCAAGAAGAAGGCTGCTACCAAGACTGCATAAGGTTTATACCTAATATATATATAAATAATGCCCGATGAAAGCTCATCGGGCATTATTTATATGGTATCATCAACGATTAGAAGGGTACGGTGAAGGTCAGGGTTGCAATGTTCTTGCGAGCCTTGTTTTTGGATACAAGGTCGTTAGCGATTATTGTACCGTCGCCGCCATCCCAATAGAAGAGGTCGTAGTCGGAGTAGTTGGTCTGCTTGTTGACAAAGGCTGCATCTATCGAGGTGCGACCCACCTTGAAGCCGATACCAAATGCCAGATCGCGGCTGTCGAGCTCGATGGGTGCATCAAAGATGTTGTCGCCAACTGCCGAGGGCGAGCCATAGTAGGCATATCCACCGCGGAGCGCCAGCCAAGCGACGGGCTTAAACTCCATACCGACTCTCATATTGTTGGCTGCCTGATATTGGGTGCGGATGTTGTTATCCATATAGTCGTTCACCGAGCGGCTATTGTCGCGCATACGCATACCCTGATACCACACTCTGTCGTAGTCGAACGAGATTGCCGCCACATTACCTATGGTGTAGGAGGCACCGAGCGACAACTTGGCGGGAGTGGTGTAGTCGTAGGTGTAGATGTTGCGGACTGTCGTCTTGTAGGCGAAGTTACGCTCGCCCTGGAAGCGGGTACCCATCACTGCAAAGTACTCCTTCTGCAACGACATCAGGGTAGGTGTCTGAAACGCTACACCCAGTCGAAGACCACCGGCAGGACGCCATATTGCACCAAGTCGCATACTGATACCCGAGCCAATCTCTCTGACGTGGGGGTTGTAGCTCATTGCTGCGAGGTAGGCGGGGTCCTGGGAGTTTGCGCCATTGTCGTACTCCTCCTCGTAGAAGTAGTCGCGGTCATTGTAGATATCCTGGATGGCAATAGAGCCACCGAGGTAGAGTGAATTGGCAATGTTGACACCTGCCGCAAAGTTGTACTCGCCAATACTGCCACGACTATCCACACTCATATATTGGTCGATACCTGCATTGGGGTCGATAGCCGTTACGTGGTAAGCCATATTCGAGTTGTTGTCGGGCTCTACAGGGTCAATCAGCAAGGTCTGATATGCCAGCACGCCGCCCCACTCGTTGAGGAAGATATCGTAATTCTCAAAGGGGTTTGCGCTGGAGTTGAGCCACGAACTCGGGATGCCACCCATCTGCTGAGCAAACATATCGGCAATCGAGTAGGTGCCACCCATCGAGAAACGACGCTCATAGTTTAAGTCGGCCAACTTGTTGTAGCTGAAAGCGACATTCAGGCTCACCACACTTCCTGCCCCCTCGTAGAGGTTGGATACGAATCCCAGGTTGCCCATCGAAAAGCGGGCTGGGGTAGATGTGCCAAAGGGGTTGATGTTGTTGCTATGCTTGGTGAAGGTGAGCGATGGCGATATGCTCAGCACGCTGCTGCGGAACATACCCAGACCCGCAGGGTTAATCGAGAGGGATGCCATATCGCCTCCGAGCGAGGTGAACGCTCCTGCCATACCAGCCACGCGTGCCGTAGTGTAGCTGTTGGCATTGCGCGCTGTGGCAAGTATATCTGTGCTCTGGAAGTCTGCAACGCCTACCAACTCACCTGCCGCAAACTGGGCATTTGTGGGGAGCACTGTCAGGAGGGCTGTCGCCAGAAGAGCTACTATATGTCTGATAATTTTCATA
>JAZUCV010000046.1:0-18663 GCA_045639285.1 Tidjanibacter sp. | reverse complement strand
TCTGGCAAGACAACCCCGCCTAAAAACCACCTACTATAAATTATTTTCACCAGGGAATAATTTTTTAGGTTGGTTTCTAGTGGCGAATTTGGAGTTGGAGGAACTTTGCCAAATCCTCACATACAAAGAGTATGCTGCGGTCTGGCAAGACAACCCCGCCTAAAAACCACCTACTATAAATTATTTTCACCAGGGAATAATTTTTTAGGTTGGTTTCTAGTGGCGAATTTGGTGTTGGAGGGACTTGCGAAACCCCTCACATACGATAAGTATGCTTCGGGGCTTCTCAAATCCCTCCGCCTAAAATTCTCCTAATATAAATCAATTTTTATGATCGCAGACTAGAAATACAATTTTTGGATTGGGTAGTTGGAAAGATGTAACTATCATCCTAAATACACCAACAATTTACATTTATAGTTTAAAAATGTAAAGAAAATGAAGAAGACGGTTGCTGAGATTAACGAGAAGATTCGTAGCGGTAAGGCGGTGGTGATGACTGCCGAGGAGGTGGCTGAGTTGGGCCGTACTCTTTCGCCTGCCGAGATTGTTGAGAAGGTTGATGTGGTTACCACCGCAACCTTTGGTGCAATGTGCTCCTCGGGTGCATTTCTGAACTTTGGTCACGCCGAGCCCCCCATTCGTATGGAGCGCATCGAGCTTAACGGTGTGCGTGTGAGTGGTGGTTTGGCGGCTGTGGATACCTATGTGGGTGCTACCGACTGCAATCCTGAGCGTCCCGAGTATGGTGGCTCGCATATCATCGAGGACCTTATCGCGGGTAAGGATGTGGTTCTCGAAGCGTGGGGCAAGGGTACAGATTGCTATCCTCGTCGCCACGTGCGCACAATAATCAACCGCGATACGCTCAACGAGGCTATACTCTACAATCCCCGCAACTGCTACCAGAACTATAATGTTGCGACCAACGGTACGGACAAGATTAAATATACCTATATGGGTACTCTGCTACCGCATATGCACAACTGCTCCTACTCGTCGGCAGGTGAGCTGTCGCCCCTGCTCAACGACCCCGAGTGTCGCACCATAGGCCTGGGTACTCGCATCTTCCTGGGTGGTACGGTTGGCTATGTCACCTGGAACGGTACGCAGTTTAACACCACCAAGCCCACCAACGAGCACGGTGTGCCTATCGGCAACGCCCGTACGCTGGCAGTGGCGGGTAACCTCAAAGAGATGGACACCGAGTATATCCGAGGTGCCTACTTCGAGAAGTACGGAACTACTATGTATGTAGGTATCGGTATTCCGATTCCCGTTCTCGACGAGGATATGGCACGCAGGGTAAGCATCCGCAACGAGCAGATAGAGACCAATGTGGTGGACTATGGCAATGGATGTGCTCACGTTGGCAGGACAAACTATGCCGCTCTGCGAAGTGGCGAGATTGAGGTGGCGGGCAAGCGCATCAAGGCGACGCCTCTCTCCTCGCTCGACAAGGCACGCAAGATTGCCGGTGTGCTCAAAGAGTGGATCGAGAAGGGTGAGTTTACCCTCACCGAGCCGGTACGACCTATGCCCTCGGTGTCGGAGGTTAAACCTCTGAATATGGTACAGGTAGAAGATTAACTAACCGAAAAAGCGTAGAACACTATGGAGAAAAAACTTCTGCTCTCTTTCCCGCCCGAGGCGACCTTTCAATCCTTCGCCTACGAGCTTGTCAAGGACTACGACCTGCGTATCAATATCCTCAAAGCCGAGATTGAAATTGGCAAGGGTGGCAAACTGCTTATGGCTATCGAGGCCCCCGAGGAGAATATCGAGCGCGGTATCGAATATATGAAGTCGCACGGCATTCAGGTTAGTTCGTTGGCTAACAAGGTCTTCTATGATAACTCGCGTTGTGTCAACTGCGGTAGCTGTGCGTCGTCGTGCCCCTCGGGAGCACTCTCGATTACAGCCCCCGATTGGAAGTTGAAGTTCGACGCCGAGAAGTGTATTGTCTGCAAACTCTGCTTGAAGAGTTGCCCGATGAAACTTTTTAGCATCGAGTTTACCGAGTAAGATTTTCCGGAGAACATAATGTATGTAAATCGCACATACAGAGCAAGTCACGCCCTCAGCCGAGGGCGTACTTCGTTTTGTGTGAGCCACCGCAAAAGCGACCTGTGGGTGGCTGTGGATAGCGACTCCTTCCGAGAGGATATGCCCGAGGTGTGCCACCGTATTCTGGTGGATATGTGGGCGGATATGGAGGAGTATCTGGCTGCTGATTCCGAGTATGCCCGCGCTCTGGTGCCCTATGCCCCCAGGGTGGGTGCGCCCGATATTTTTGTGCGTATGAGCGCTGCCTCGTCGCTTGCGGGCATTGGCCCTATGGGTGGTGTGGCGGCTGCCTGCTCGGAGTATTTGGCGATGAGGCTTGCCGAGCAACTACCTTATAGAGAGATAATTATAGAGAATGGCGGTGATGTGTTTGCCATTGTTGCCGACTCCTTCGATGTGGCAGTGTGGGCTGGCGAGTCGCCTCTGTCGGGCAAGGTGGGCTTCCGAGTGCCGAGCGAGGGTAGGGCGGTCGGTGTCTGCACCTCGTCGGGCACGGTAGGCCCTTCGCTAAGCTTCGGTGTGGCAGATGCGGTGATGGTGGTGTGCAGGGATGCAGTCCTGGCCGACTGCCTGGCTACCGCCTATGCGAATAGGGTGCAGAGTATCGAGGATGTAGAGAGTGTCGCCGAAGTACTTGGCGCAGAGAAGGAGGTCATCGCCGCCGCAGTTGTTAAGGACGATAGAATAGCAATTAGCGGAGCACTGATGCCGATTTTCTTTAAATAAAGGGAAAGATTAAGAATTCAAAATTCAAAATTCAAAATTCAAAATGATACAACCGAAAGATATTCGATATATCTCTCGGTTGTTGTTTTTGAGAGTGATGGTAGATTAAAGAATTTAGTGATAACTGATTAAATTTCTTTGAATAATATTGGGTTATTCGGGTTTAGGGGATACCCTCGTAGAGGGTACAAATAAAAGAGAGATATGGGGCTGCCGAATTTATTCGAGCAGAACATATCTCTCTTTTGTTTGTAGTTGCTGCAAGGCAACTCCTAAACGCGCAAACTAAATAGTACAAAAGTTTTTGCGGAGCTTTTTACAAAAAGCGACAAATCAAAAATGCTTTCTACAAAACACTTAGACTATCGGTTTACCGTCGAGGATCATACCTTGCACGCAGTTTTCGCCGAAGGAGTAGGGCAGGTAGGCTACTGAGTTCATCGGTTTGAGCAGTGCGAGGTCGGCTCTTGCTCCTACGGTTATTGTTCCGCGGTCTGTGAGTCCCATCGCGTATGCGCCGTTAATTGTTGCTGCTGCGAGTGCCTCTTCGGGCAGCATACGCATCCCTACGGTCGCCATTGTCAGCACGAGTGGCATATATCCCGAGGGTGATGTGCCGGGATTATAGTCTGTGGCGAGTGCCACTCCCAGCCCGCTCTCTATCATCTCGCGCGCTGGTGGGTAGGGTGCGCGCAGGAAGAATGCTGCCGAGGGGAGCAGTGTGGGCATTGTGGTCGTGCCGAGCAATGCCTCTATCTCCGCTTTGCCGCTACTCTCGAGGTGATCTACCGATAGTGCTCCACCTCTTACGCCTGCCTGCACTCCGCCCGATACGGCGAGTTGGTTGGCGTGTATCTTGGCGCGTAGGCCGTGCTTGGCTCCTGCCTCCATTATGCGTGCTGCGTGGTCGGGTGTAAAGAATCCCTGCTCGCAGAATAGGTCTACGAACTCTGCCAGGCCCTCAGCTGCCACTGCGGGTATCCACTCACGGCATACCATCTCCACATACTCGTCCGCTCTGCCGCGATACTCTATGGGCAGGGCGTGCGCGCATAGGAAGGTGGTCTTGATTGTGGCCGGACTGCTCTCGGCCAGGCGTGCTGCTGTGCGGAGCATCTTCAGCTCCGCTTCGAGTGTCAGTCCGTAGCCACTCTTTATCTCTATGGAGCCTGTGCCGTCGGCCACCATACGGGCCAGCCTCTCGGCTGAGGCTTCGAATAGCTCCTGCTCGGTCGCCTTTTGTACTCTGGCTGCGGAGTTGAGTATGCCGCCACCACGACGTGCTATCTCCTCGTAGCTTAGGCCGCGTATCTTATCCTCGAACTCTCTCTCGCGTGTACCCGCAAAGATAATGTGGGTGTGCGAGTCGCAGAATGCAGGGATTATGGTGCCCTGCTGAACATCTATGCGTTGGTCTGCCTGCTCGGGTGGCGTACCTTCGCCATACCCGCTGATATGCCCATCCTCTATCGACAGCCAGCAGTTGCGCATCTCGCCGAGCGTGCGCATCTCAGCTCCTTGCAGACGCGTGGGCAGGGTGGGGGCTATGCCCCACAGCAGACCGATATTCTCTATTATTGTTACCATTTGTACTCTCTCAGGAACTCAATTGTACGGGCGATGTGTGGGAACATCACCTCGTCAGTGTCTATGAAGGGGACTACCTTGCGATACTCGGCCACAAGTCGCTCTATGGGCTCGGAGGAGCGCAGAGGACGACGGAAGTGTAGTGCCTGTGCGGCATTCATCAGCTCGATGGCGAGCACACGCTCGGTGTTTTCCACTACGCGGAGCAGCTTGGTGGCAGCATTGGCACCCATACTCACGTGGTCCTCCTGACCCTGCGATGAGGGTATGGAGTCCACCGATGCGGGGGTGCTGAGTGCCTTGCTCTGGCTGACAATCGATGCGGCGGTGTATTGCGGAATCATAAAGCCGCTGTTAAGACCGGGCTTGGCAACAAGGAAGTGGGGCAGACCGCGCTGACCGCTTATAAGCTTGTAGATACGTCGCTCGGATATGTTGGAGAGCTCGGAGAGAGCAATCGCCAGGAAATCCATCACAAGTGCAAGTGGCTCACCGTGGAAGTTGCCGGCAGATATTACCTCGTCGGTGTCGGGGAATACGGTGGGGTTGTCCGTTGTGCTGTTAATCTCGGTGTCGATGACGCTCTGAACATACTCTATGGTATCTTTTACCGCTCCGTGTACCTGAGGCACACATCGGAAGGAGTAGGGGTCCTGAACGTGTTGCTTGGGCTGCGCTGCAATCTCGCTACCTGCCAATAGCGAGCGGATGGCACGTGCTGTGGTGAGCTGCCCCTTGTGGGGACGTACGAGGTGCACATTGTCGCTGAAAGGCTCCAGTCGGCCATCGAAGGCGTCGAGCGATAGGGCGGTCAGCAGGTCGGCGGTGCGACTCAGACGAACAGCCTCTTCGATGGCCCACACAGCGTGCGCACTCATAAACTGCGTGCCGTTGAGCAGTGCCAGACCCTCTTTGGATTGGAGGACGATAGGCTCCCATCCCTCCTCGGCGAGCATCTCGGCTCCGCTCACCACCTTACCTTTATACTCCACCTCGCCAAGCCCGAGCAGGGGGAGGCTGAGGTGAGCAAGTGGCGAGAGGTCGCCCGATGCACCGAGCGAGCCCTGTTGATATACTACGGGGATGATATTGCGATTATACATATCGATAAGCCTCTCTACGGTGGCTACCTGTACGCCCGAGTGTCCGTAGCTGAGGGACTGTACTTTTAGCACCATCATCACCTTTACCACTTCACTATTCACCTTGTCGCCTGTGCCGCACGAGTGCGACATCACCAAGTTGCGTTGCAGGGTGGCGAGCTGGTCGGCATCTACCGATATGTTGCATAACGAGCCGAAGCCGGTTGTTACACCATAGATAGGCGCGGGGCTCTCGGCAGCCTTGTGGTCGAGGTAGTCGCGACACTTCTGGATTGCAGTGCGTGCCTCTGCGGATAGTTCAATTTTCTCTCCCGCTCTGACAAGTGCTACCACTTCGGCGGGGGTTATATGGTCGAAATTTATCTGTTTCATCTCTGATAGGTTAAGTAGGTTAGTGTTTGAGTGCCTCGCGAATTACATCGTCGTCAGCCAGGTTGGGGAGTGTGATGCAGAGGTTGGGGTTGCGCTCCATCTCGCGGCGTGCGGTGAATATCGCCCCATCGTTGCGCGCCCAGCTACGACGTGCGATGCCATTGTCAACATCCCACGAGAGCATACGCTCTGCCTTTGCCGATGCCTCCTGAGAGCCATCAATCACCATACCGAAACCACCATTGATAACCTCGCCCCAGCCTACGCCGCCGCCATTGTGGAGCGATACCCAGGTAGCTCCGCGGAACGAGTCACCAATGACATTGTGGACAGCCATATCGGCAGTGAACTGCGAGCCGTCGTAGATGTTCGATGTTTCGCGATATGGGGAGTCGGTGCCCGATACGTCGTGATGGTCGCGACCCAGAACGATGGGTGCCGAGATACGACCTTCGGCAATTGCGCGGTTGAAGGCGAGAGCAATCTTGGCTCTGCCCTCAGCGTCGGCATAGAGGATGCGGGCCTGGGAGCCTACAACGAGTTTGTTGCGTGCCGCCTCACGAATCCAATGGATATTGTCGTCGAGCTGTCCGGCAATCTCAGCGGGTGCGCTCTTGCGAATCTCGGTGAGCACCTCCTCGGCTATGCGATCACTCTCTGCCAAATCCTCAGGCTTGCCCGAGGTGCATACCCAGCGGAAGGGGCCAAAGCCGTAGTCGAAGAAGAGGGGACCCATAATATCCTGAACGTAAGACGGATATTTAAATGAGCCGTCAATGTTCAGAATGTCGGCACCTGCGCGTGAGGACTCCAGAAGGAATGCGTTGCCATAGTCGAAGAAGTACATACCTCTATCGGTGAGGGTGTTGATTGCTGCCACCTGTCTGCGCAGCGATGCCTGCACCGCCTCGCGGAACTTCTCTGGTTCCTCGGCCATCATACGATTGGACTCCTCATAGGAGTAGCCTACGGGGTAGTAGCCACCCGCCCACGGGTTGTGGAGCGAGGTCTGGTCGGAGCCCAGATCTACCTGCTCACCCTCGGCAGCGAGTCGCTCCCAGAGATCTACGGCATTGCCGCAGTAGGCCAGCGATACCGCCTCGCGAGCCTCTCTTGCCTTGCGGATGCGTGGCAATAGTTCGTCGAGCGAGGTGTAAATCTCATCTACCCAACCCTGTGAGTGGCGTTTGTTGGCAGCCGCAGGGTTGATTTCGGCAATCACACTCACCACACCTGAGATTACGCCCGCTTTGGGCTGTGCGCCCGACATACCGCCCAAACCGGAGGATACGAAGAGCATACCTCCGTTGTCGCCACCCTGGGCACGACGACGTGCCGCATTGAGGATGGTGATGGTAGTGCCGTGAACAATGCCCTGGGGACCGATATACATATAGGAGCCGGCAGTCATCTGACCATATTGCGATACGCCGAGTGCGTTGAAACGTTCCCAATCGTCGGGCTTGGAGTAGTTGGGAATCACCATACCGTTGGTGACAACCACCCTCGGCGCCTCTTTCGAGGAGGGGAAGAGACCCATCGGGTGTCCCGAGTACATCACAAGGGTCTGCTCATCGGTCATCTCCGAGAGGTAGCGCATCGCCAGACGATACTGAGCCCAATTCTGGAACACCGCACCATTACCACCATAGGTGATAAGTTCGTGGGGGTGTTGTGCCACGGCGGGGTCGAGGTTGTTCTGAATCATCAGCATAATGGCGGCTGCCTGACGACTGCGTGCAGGATACTCCTCGATGGGGCGGGCATACATTGGGTAGTCGGGCCTCAGACGATACATATATATTCTGCCGTAACGCTTGAGCTCCTCCGCAAACTCAGGTGCAAGAGTGGCGTGCTGCTCGGCAGGGAAGTAGCGCAGTGCGTTGCGCAGCGCAAGTTCCTTCTCGCGGGGCGAGAGGATATCTTTGCGGGCGGGGGCGTGTGATACTGTGTTGTCGTATGGCTTGGGCTCGGGCAATACAGAGGGTATGCCCTCGCAAATACTTTTCTGGAACTCGGTCATATATCTATCTCATTTTATCTTCTACAATCTCGATAATCGCCTTTTCGCGGCTGTCTGCCTCGGCAGTAAGGGCTGTTGCCTCGGCAATGAGCGCAGCACCCTTTGCCTCGTCTTTCAGACCCGAGGCGTTAATCTTTACGTTGAGGTATGCACCCCACACTGCGGCACGGGCTGCCAATGCACCAACGCCCGCATCCGATACCGAGGCGGGATTGCCCTCTCGAGCCATAGCCTCTGCCAGGTCAAAGACCTTCATCGAGGCCTTCATTGTGCGCAGGGGTACCTCCGAGGCGTAGAGTGTAGCCTCCTCGATGGCTGCGCGACGTGCTGCCTTCTCCTCCTCGGTGGTCTTCGGGAGCGAGAATGCTGCCATAATACGGTTAAATGCGGCGGTATCCTCATCAACCAGAGCAAGCAACTCCTTCAGAAGCGCCTGTCCGCCTTCGGCATAGTCGGAGAAGAACTCCCAGCGCTCATCCCAACCCGCCTTGTGGCTCGACAGGTTGGCTACCATAGTGCCAAGGGCAGCACCGAGAGCACCCATATATGCCGACACAGAGCCACCGCCAGGAGCAGGCGACTCGCTTGCTGTCTCCTCGGCAAAACCCTTGCAGGTCATATCAATCAGACCACTTTTGCGGTTATCCTTCTCGAGCAGATACTCAATCACCTTCTCTTCGGGCTTGAAGGGTGCGAGATCCGAAAGACCAAGCGAGCGAACAGCAATCTTTACCAACTCCTCCTCGGTGACGCCTACCGAACGACGCTGCTTGCGCAGGAAATATTTACCTGCCTCCACAAGCGAGCGACGAGGCACAAGACCTACAATCTCGGTGCCCGTAACCCTCACGCCACGCTCCTGAGCTGCACGACACACCTCGTCAAATGCCTCGTGGAGTGGGGTGGCGGCGATATCGGTAATATTCATCGAGACCTGAGCAATGCCATATTCGTCGATGTACCAGCCAATCGCCTTGCAACCCTTCAATGTGCCGGGAATGTAGATTACCTCGCCATTTTCATCGCGCATAGGCTTGCCGACAATGGAGCCTCCCTCGCGCATAGGTCGTCCCTTCTCGCGCACATCAAAGGCGATGGCGTTGGCTCTGCGGGTAGAGGTGGTGTTGAGGTTGAAATTTACTGCAATCAGGAAGTCGCGTGCACCAACCACCGTTGCGCCACTGCGCGCTGCTTGCTCGGTGTATTCGCCACCGCCAAAGTCGGGCATACGCTCTGGATCAGTAATCTTCTCCGCCAAAGCCTCATACTCGCCCGCACGGCATACAGCAAGGTTTTTGCGCTCGGGCTTAAAGGCTGCTGCCTCGTAGCAATAGGTGGGTACGCCAAGTTCGGTGGCGATACGCTCGGCAAGGGTGCGTGCCATTGCAGCACACTCTTCGAGGGTTACGCCCGAAATAGGAATCAGCGGCAATACATCGGTAGCTCCTGTGCGAGGGTGAGCGCCCTTGTGGATGCGCATATCAATAAGCTCCGAAGCACGCTTCACACCTCGGAAGGCACCCTCCACAACAGCCTCCGGCTCGCCTACAAAAGTAACTACGGTGCGGTTTGTCGCCTCGCCCGGGTCAACATCCAGCAGGCGTACACCCTCTACCGAGCAGATGGCCTCCACAATAGCGTCAATCTTTGTTCTGTCGCGTCCCTCACTGAAATTGGGTACACACTCAATAAGTCTTTTTTCCATATCTGTCTATATTATTTTGTTATTCTCATTTGCTCAATCCTCAAATTTACGATTTTTTTCCTTTACATATCACTTTTTTACCCACTTATTTTCATAGAAAATAAAAATGGCCCTCTACCAGCGGTAGAGAGCCATCTTCGGTGAAGTGGCAGAATGCCTACATCATATCGGTAATCTCCCAGACAAAGGCGCGGATGCCCTGCAGCTGGGTGGTCTTGTCCAACTCTCGCACAGCATCGAGCAGAGGTGCCACCTTGCCATCCTCCACCATAGCCAGCACCGAGGAGTTCATCGAGGGCCAGGCGTGCGAGCCCATATGAGGCTCACCCGAGAACGAACCACGACCGTGGGTGAGGGGGAAGAGTGTGAAACCACGCACCTCCTGATTGTCGAGGATAGCCATCACACGAGGGGTGATAGCCTGGTTGTATGTGATAAATACTGCTTTCATCTCTTTATAACTTATTAAGCGTTATTCATTTTGGCCTCTTTCAGTGCCTGTTTGCGAGCACGGCGCTTCTCACCCGCACCGATGAAGAGCGAGTAGATTGCGGGAGTAGCCAGGATAGTGAGGAAGGTCGAGAAGGTCAGACCACCGATAACGGCAATACCCATAGGCTGCCACATCTCCGAGCCCTCGCCGATGCCGAGTGCCATAGGTAACATACCGAGGATTGTGGTGAGAGATGTCATAAGCACGGGGCGCAGACGGCTCTTACCTGCCAATACCACCGAGTCGGAGAGCGAGAAACCACGCTCGCGCATCAGGTTGGTGTAGTCCACCATCACAATACCGTTCTTCACTACAATACCAATCAGCATAATCGCACCAATCAGTGCAGTCATACTCAGAGTGGTACCTGTCATCCAGAGTGCCAGAATAACACCAGGAACAGCGAAGATGATGGTGAAGATGATGATAAAGGGCATCACGAAGCTCTCGAACTGAGTAGCCATAACGATAAATACCAACAAGATAATCAGCACCGCCAGGATTGCCAGGTCGCCAAACGACTCCTGCTGGTCTTCGAGCGAACCACCGACATCAATAGAGATTCCGGCGGGCACGGTGTAGCCGGCCAACATTTGATTAACCTCAGCAACTACCTCCGAGAGAGCCACGCCATCACCGAGCTGGATGGTCACGGTGACAATACGCTGACGGTTCTCACGCTCGATAGTGGGGGGCGAGAAGGTCTCCTCGATGGTTGCCAACTCACCTACGCGCACGGGCTTGCCCTGCGAGGTATAGACAATGATATTCTCAACATCTTGGAACGAGGTGCGGAACTCCTCGGCATGGCGAACCACAATGTAGTACTCGTCGCCATCTTCGCGGAAGAGCGAAGCTGTCATACCACTCATACGGTTGCGAATCTGGCTCGAAACGGTAGCCGAGTTAAGACCGTAGTATGCGAGTTTATTTCTGTCGAAGCGGATGTTATACTCGGGTCGCATTGCGTCGCGCGAAATCTGAACGTCGCGAGCACCCTCCAACTTAGAGGACATCTGCTGCAACTCCTCGGCGATGCGGCTGGTCTCGTCGATATCGTGGCCAAAGATTTTGAGCTCTACGGTGCTGGTACCACCCATCATACCGCCACCCATACCGCCGCCCATACTTACGAGCGAGGTACGAATCTCGGGGATACCCGCCAAGTCCTGACGCAGTGCATCCATCAACTGAAATACGGTGCGCTCACGCTCCGAAGCGTCGGGCAGACGCATTGTGTAACTGATGGTTGCCGAGGACGAAGAGTTCATCATCTGGAAAGTCGAGGCGTTCGACGATGCAGCACCTGCACTCGCACTTGTCGAGAGAATCTCAACCTCGGGGTAGTTCTTGTAGATGATACTGTCAATCTTGCGAGCCACAGCCTCGGTATATTCAAGACCAAGAGTCTGCTCCAACTCGATAGAAGCACTCATACGACCACCATCCGATGCGGGCATAAACTCGCTCTCGATATTGCGGCCAAGAAGTACAAATACAACTGCAAAGAGTACCAGAGGGCCGAAGAACATAGTCAGACGGTGAGCCAACGATTTGCTGAGCAGCTTAGCATAAGCCTCGTCCAGCCAATCGAGGAATTTATCGATAGGTTTGAAAATCTTACCAATACCCTTGTATGTATGGTGGTAGGTGTTTTTGAGCATCAGCGAGGAGAGCATAGGCGTCAGCGTGATAGCGGCAATGGTCGAAACCGAAACCACCAGCGACACAATCCAGCCAAACTGCTTAAACATAACACCTGCAATACCACCAACCATAGTCAGAGGCATAAATACGGCAATCACTGTCAGTGTGGTAGCGATAACCGACAACCACACCTCGTTGGTACCATAAATCGCTGCCTCTTTGGGAGTAGAGCCACGCTCGATGTGCTTGGTGATATTCTCCAACACCACAATAGCATCGTCCACAACCATACCGATAGCGATAGAGAGCGAACTGAGCGAGATGATGTTGAGCGTACCGCCAGTAACATAGAGGTAGATAAACGATACAATCAGCGAAACAGGGATGGTCAGTGCGATAATCAGAGTTGCTCTCCAACGACCGAGGAAGAAGAGAACGACCAGCACCACAAAGACAAGTGCAAACAATACGGTCTCGGCGAGTGAGTTGATAGAGTCGGTAATCGAGTCTGCCGAGTCGTTGAGGATACCAATGGTAATATCATTGGGGAGTTTCGCCTGAATCTCGGGCAGTTTCTCCTTGATTTTGTTTACAATCTCAACGGTGTTTGCACCCGACTGCTTCTGGATGATGACACGTACAGCCTTCTCACCATTGATGCGCTCGTCGAGGTTGCTCTTCTCGAGGGTATCAACGATATTGGCAACATCTTTCAGCATAATATCCTTGCCGGCAGTGCTTGCCAGAACAATGGAGTTGAGCTCCTCGCTGGTGTCGAACTCGCCGTCTGCCTTGATGGTGTAGTTATTGTTACCCATCTCAATCGAGCCGGCCGAGGAGTTTACGTTCTCCTGAGCAATGATGCCACCGATAGCCTCTACCGTCAGACCATAGGCCTCCAATTTGCGGGGGTCAACATTTACCTGAATCTCTCGCTTGGGCGCACCCATAACGCTCACAGAGCCTACACCATCGATACGGTTAAGTTCATTAACAAGCTGGTCGTCAAGGATTTTGCCAAGTGCGTTGTAGCTCTCGTCTGCTGTTGCATAGAGCATCATAACGGGCATCATCGACGAGCTGAACTTGAAGATAATAGGGTCGCTCACACCATCGGGCAGGAACTCCGAGATGCGGCCGATAATATCGCGTACATCATTTGTCGCTGCATCGATATCTGTTCCCCACTCGAATTCGAGCGAGATCATCGACATACCGTCCGACGAGGTCGAGGTGATATCTTTCAGGTGGTCAACAGAGTTGAGCTGGTCCTCCAAAACGCGGGTGACGTTGGTCTCCACATCGGAGGTATTCGCGCCAGAGTAGGTGGTAATCACACTCATTGCGGGAATCTCCATCTCCGGGAATTGGTCGATAGCCAAGTTCCTCACCGAGAAAAGACCGAAGATAATCACCGCGGCGAATATCAGTATGGTTGATATCGGTTTTCGTACCGAAGTTTCGTATATTTTCATCTTATTCTACTATTCTGCGTACTTACTTTTTTGTCAGATTAGTTTGTCTGTATCAGAGTGTTATGTGTGGGTTAGTTGCGAACGTCAACCTCAACTCCATCTGCAAGGCGCGACAGACCGGCGGTAGCAACTACCTCACCTGCCTGCAAGCCCTCGAGAATCTCAATCTTGTCAGCCACCTGACGACCAACCTTCACCTTGCGCATCTCAGCCTTGCCGTTATTAATCACATATACATACTTGTCGTTTACGCCGGCCTGCTTCTGCACTGCGAGGTCGCTTACAACAACGCTCTGGCGGTTACCCATATTGAAGGTAGTGCGGGCAAACATACCGGGACGAAGGGTCGAGTAGTTGTTGGCAATAGTAACCTCTACGTCGAAGGTGCGAGTTGCTGTATTCACCGAAGGATATACGAGCGAAACCTCACCCGAGAAGGTCAGGTCGGGATAGGTGTCGCAGTAAACAGCTACCTTCATACCCTTCTGTACCTGAGGAATATACTGCTCGGGAACAGCCACGATAGCCTTCAAGGGGTTTACCTGCATCACCTGCAACATACCAACACCGCCTGCTGCGTTTGCACCCATCATATAGAGGTCGCCTGCCTCATTGAAACGGCCGGTGATTACGCCGTCGATAGGGCTGCGCAACTCGAGGTTCTCCTCCAGATTGGCAATGGTCTCGCGCATAACCTCAATGCTGGTCTCCAGCTCATCCACACTCTGCTTCGAGGCACCACCGCTCTCATATACAGCCTTGATGCGCGCCAAGTTCATCTCTGCATTCTGGAGCTGCAACATCTGCTGGTTGTACTGGCTCTTATCCATACGAGCCAAGAGCTGACCCTTCTTCACCTTGTCGCCAACCTCTACCAGAATCTCGTCGATGCGAGCTGCCATAGCGGGGCTGATGAAGGTCTGCTTGTAGGGGCGCAGATCGGCAGTGTAAATCTCGGTCTGAGCCACCTGCTCGGTAGTTGCGGGCTGGGTCTTGATAACCACTTTGCTCTCAACAGGTGCAACGATAGCGGCCTCTTTCTTCTGACCACCACAACTAACCAAGAGTGCAAGGGGGGCAATCAGAGTAGCCAAAAATAATCTCTTTTTCATAATTCCTTTTGCGTTTATTTTTTATTAATCTTTCTTATCTGGGTTAGTCTGTTACTCGGTGCGACCTGCAACACGGTTGTACTCAGCAAGTGCCGAGAGGTAGTTGTAGATAGCCTGCGAGTAGTTGAGGCGAGCCTGGGTGAGTGCCAACTCCGACTGGTTGAGTTCGAGGATGGTGATGCCACCTGCGGTGTAACTTGTCTGGGCAATCGAGTAGGCCTTCTCTGCCTGACGCACTGTCACATCGGTAGCCAAGAGCGACTCACGAGCGGTGAGAGTGGTATTGATAGCGTTCTGCATCTGCAGGTTCACGCTCTGCTCCAAGTAGTCGCGCTGCAGGGAGAGCTGCTCGATGCTGTTGCGTGCCTGCTTTGCGCGGTTGTGATTCTTCATACCCGAGAAGAGGGGAATACTAATCGAGACACCGGCCGAGATGGGGTGCTGCCACCAGAAACTATTCTTGGCGGGAGCGGGAGTGGTGGTAGTGCCACCTGTCGCACCACCCGTAGTACCACCCGTGGTGCCTCCTGTTGCGCCACCGCCCATCATTGCGCTGAAGTCGGGACGCTCCATATCGTTACCGGTAATCATTGCCGAACCGGTAGCCGCAATGGTCGGCAGACGCTGCGACTGATAGAGCTCGAGCTGATCCTGGAGCATCTGCATCTGAATCTCCAGCGAGCGAAGGTCGGTGTTGTCCGAAAGGTCTGCATAGAGGGTCTCGCCACCAGCCATAATCTGCTCTGCATAGTCGTTCAGCTCGCCGGTGAGGGTGAACTCCTGCTCTGCGGGCAGACCAAGATACATACGGAACATCATCTTGGCAGTGACAATCGACTGCTCGGTCTGCATAATGGTAGGTTTGAGGTTGCTGAGCTGCACCTCTGCCGAGAGGAGGTCGTACTCCGACACCAAGCCCTGATTATACATTGTGCGGGTGTTCTCCACGGTGCGGGCAATCGACGACTCGCTCGAGCGCAATACCTCGAGCGACTGCTCAGCCAAAAGTATGTTAAAGTATGCCTTCTTCACCTCGGCTGCCAGCGTCACCTTCGATGCGCGTGCTGCCTCTACTGCGCTCTCCATCTGAGTACGGTTGAGTTGCAGGGTCTTGTAGACTGTGGGGGCGAAGAGGGGGAGGGTGAGCGAGCCGTTTGCGGTGAAGGTGTTATCTGCACCAAACGACAGACCCTTTGCCATCTCCTGCTTTACGATACTGCGCTGGTAGCTTCCTGTGGCAGTCACCGAGGGCAGAAGGTTGCCAACGGTCTCTTTACGCACCCAATCCTGGCGTTCAATCTCCAAATCGGCTACTTTGATGGTGGGGTTCTCGCTCAGAGCAATCTCCAACGACTTTGCCAAATCGAGTACGATAGGCTGCGAGCTCTGTGCAGAGAGGTTTCCAACCACGATGGTCGCAAGTGCGACCGTCAAAAGAGTTCTCTTGATTCTCATTTTCTATGCTATCTTTAATAATTGTTTGTCAATATATTCGCGTCCCTTGTCGGTGCACATTCCGCGCATATAGATAATAATCGCGGTCTTCATATCCGACGGGGCAAATTTCTCGGCATACGGCAAGCCGAATACATAGTTGGTAAAGGTTGCCGCAAAATAGTCAAGGTCGAGTTGCGAAAGTATTAGTCCTTCGGCCACTCCTTCCTGCAATTTTTTGTGGTTTTTGGCAATCGTATTGTGGTAGTATTTCTCACTAATCCTCTTAGCAAGCCCTGGGTAGAGTTTGCCAATCTCATTGAGCAGTTGGCCAATTCTCGGCTTGTCGAACGACGCACTAAACACCAACCAGAACTCTTCGAGTACATTCTGTGCCTCGGCAGTCAGATTCTGGAAGTACGAATCGAGTCGGTCCATCATCATCTCGGTACAAGCCTCGAGCAGGGATTCTCTGCTCTCAAACAGCTCATAGATGGTGCGTTTGGACATACTGCAATGTATTGCTATGTCGTCCATTCTCACCGACTTAATGCCGTTCTCGTAGAAGAGCTTTGCCGCCTCTTCAATTACATAACTCTTTGTGTCCATACTGCTGTTATACTCAAAACGGGGTATGTTGGGGTTTGAGCGTCACAAAAGTACTGCTGAAAACTCGGAAAACCAAACGAGTTTTCAAGTTTTTTGCAATCTTAACACTTTTTTAATACTGCCACGATTGATGTCAGTATGAATAAGTAACGCGCAAAATTACAACGATAGTATTGATAAGAGTTGTTGTAAAAGGGCGATTTTCTAACCAAATGGAGCAATTTGCCGTAACCAACGAAACAGAATGATGCACAAGTGGAGAAAAGAGCTAATCGGAGAGCCCGCCTACTCTCCAATCTCAACCTCCTCAATTCTGCATCTGCCAACACTCTCGGGCAGTACCAGAGCGAGGGTGCTGCCTCGGCGTTTCTTGTCGCGCAGGATAGCCTTTTGTAACTCCTTCGGTTCGGCGGGTGATGAGCTCGGCAAACCGTATTTGTCCAATAGTGCGAAGATTCTCTCTGCACTTTCGGCTTGGCACACCCCCCTCTCTACCGCATAGCGAGTCACCACCGCCATACCCGCCGCCACAGCCTCGCCGTGCAACATCTGTCGGCTGCACTTCTCGATGGCGTGGCCTATGGTATGGCCGAGGTTTAACAGTCGTCGTTCGCCTGCCTCGCGCTCGTCACGCTCTACAATGGCGGCCTTGACTCGCACAGCCCTCTCAATGGCCTGACTAAGCAAATCGCTATCTTTGCGGAAGTCGTCAAATTGATGATTCTCAAATATTTCGAATAATGTTTCATCTCCAATGATTGCCGCCTTAATCATCTCGGCCAATCCTGCTCGGAACTCTCTTGTCGGCAATGAGCCAAGCAGTGCGGAGTCGCAAATTACAAACTCGGGTTGGTTGAAGCAACCCACCATATTCTTGTAGCCGTCGAGGTTGACGCCATTTTTGCCACCCACGCTTGCATCTACCTGGGCGAGCAGCGTGGTGGGTACAAATCCGAAGCGAATACCTCTCATATATATAGAGGCAACAAAACCCGTGATATCGGTAACGATACCTCCTCCAGCACCAAGCAGAAAAGTGGAGCGGTCTGCCTTGCGAGAAATCAATTCGTGCACCAACTCCTCGACAGTGTGGAGCGTCTTGATACTCTCGCCCTGTCCGATGATAATCTTCTCATAGGGGGCGAGCAGGTCGGCGTGGCAGCGGTCGATGTTGGCGTCGGCAATGACGATGACTCTTGCCGAAGGTGGCAATAGTTCGGCAAGGTGTGCCTCGGCGGAGCCAAAAATAACTTGGCTCACCGAACCGTCAATGCGCGGTATGAGGATTTTTCTCTCCATAAAAACGATATTAATAGAGCAAATGTAAACAATTTTAACGAATAATTCCTACCTTTGCGGGTCGAAAATATAGAGGAAAAAGATGCAGAAACTGAGAAACATTGCCATCATCGCACACGTTGACCACGGTAAAACCACTCTGGTCGATAAGATGATTTTGCAGGGCAACCTGCTCCGAGGTCGCGATAACAACTCGGGCGAACTGATTATGGATAACAACGATTTGGAGCGTGAGCGTGGTATCACCATCCTCTCGAAGAACGTATCGGTAATCTATAAGGACTATAAAATCAATATCATAGACACCCCGGGTCACTCCGACTTTGGTGGCGAGGTGGAGCGCGTGCTCAATATGGCTGATGGTGTGTTGCTCTTGGTCGATGCGTTTGAGGGTACAATGCCTCAGACCCGTTTTGTGTTGCAGAAGGCACTCTCGCTCGGCAAGAAGCCTATCGTGGTAATCAACAAGGTCGATAAGCCCAACTGCCGTCCCGATTATGTATATGAGCAGGTGTTTGACCTTATGTTCACTCTCGGTGCATCGGATGACCAGCTCGATTTCCGTGTGATTTATGGTAGTGCAAAGCAGGGTTGGATGAGTCATAAGCCAACCGAGCGCACCACCGACATCACCCCTCTGCTCGATGCGATTATCGACGATATTCCCGAGCCTGAGGTGGTTGAGGGTACTCCTCAGATGCTTGTCACCTCGCTCGAATACTCCTCTTATGTGGGTCGTATCGCTGTGGGTAAGGTTACTCGCGGCACTCTGCGCGCAGGTATGCCCGTAACCCTTGCTAAGCGCGACGGCAAGACCTTTATCAAGACCCGTATCAAGGATTTGATGGTCTTCGATGGTCTGGGTAAGGCTAAGGCCGAGGAGGTTAAGTGTGGCGAGATTTGCGCACTTGTAGGTATTGAGGGCTTTGAGATTGGCGACACTATCTGCGACGCCGAGAATCCCGAGCCTCTGCCTCCTATCGCTATCGACGAGCCTACTATGAGTATGCT
>JAZUCV010000045.1:0-15601 GCA_045639285.1 Tidjanibacter sp. | reverse complement strand
CATGACGGGAAAAGATCAGGTCAGGCAGGATGTGAAGAGAAGCTGACGGGATACGAAAGAAGGCCGGGCGCAGCAAATGCCTTCGCAACAGGTAAAAAGTGCCTGTTTTTTGAAGTTCAGAGGCTGAAACCGGACAGAATTGATGATTTGAAGACTCTTAAAGGTAAAAACAGAGTGAATTTTACCTTTCAGTCAATATTCCTTACTCCGAGAACATATACAGGAGAAACTCTCCTTCGGTAATGGTCCATAATTCGCCCTCACTGAAGCCGGATCTTCCGCATACTGTTCCTTTCTCTATTTTATCAATTATGAGCGTTCCCTCTGTTGCTTTGCAAAATACTTTTTCAAGCCTGTGAGTAATACTCAAGACATCAACATACAAATACAAGTAAGCAAGAATCGCGTTAAAAGGCACAGCAGCTTGCAAATACGCAAGCAAGCAGCGCGAACTCAACCAAAGTTGTGTCAAAACACAAAAAAAACCGCAACAGAATCACTTCTATTGCGGTTTCGTCGTGGTGCCACCGGGAATCGAACCAGGGACACAAGGATTTTCAGTCCTTTGCTCTACCAACTGAGCTATGGCACCAGACCGTTTTGCTATTCGTGAGGTGTTAGCCTTTCGGAATTGCGGTGCAAAGATAGATAGATATTTTGAATTTCCAAAACTCCACCCAAAAAAAATCAAAAAATCTTCATTATCCTCGTTCGGCGGTGCGCTAAAACATTTTTTTTTTCTCCTTTCTGCGGATTTGTTTGTTTGTTTTCCTTTCACTATATTTGTAACGAGCCGATATGCTTTGAGTGCATCTGTGGTAGCGATTTTGGTAGCGGTTTGTGTAACTTAAATAGTTGAAGATTATGAAGCAGGTAGTTAGAGTAGTGGTTGCGGTGGTGTTGTTGGCATCCCTCAATCTGGGCAGTGCGGTGGCGCAGTATGCCTATCGTCCGAGTAATGACAATCCTTTTCAGTTAGACAATCAGACCATTCAGACAATAACCCCAATCACCCTCACTCGCGGGCAGAAGTTGACCGATGTGGGGCGTACGTTGCTCTTTTCGAGTGCGGCCTTTGCGCTTATGGGTGTTGCTCACGATGCTTACATCGGTTTTATGGGTTATGATGGCTCTTCGCCGATTGATTATGATTATGGTGGTGGTTTGCCGATTGCTACTTTGGTAGGTTTTGAAGCCGCAGTTTTTGCAGGGGTTGTCAGTGCCCCCTTTCTCATCGCGGGTAAGGTGATAAGTAAGAACGAGGGAAGTGAGCCGCTTGTGTTTGATGATGATTATCGTGGGTTTAAGACTATTATTGAAACGGGACTTGGTGCACCCTATGTTATTAATATAGATGCCGTTCACGGTTACTATCTGACTAATAATCTCTTTCTGGGCGTAGGCGCAGGCTTTGATTGCTGGGATGGACAAGTGGTCTATTTTGATGATATGAAGCCATCGTTTAATCTCTATGGTAATGCGCGTATCGCATTGGGTAATAAGAGAATATCTCCCTATTTTAGCGGCAGTTTTGGCTACAATCTTTCTTATCGCGAATCGTACACAGGGCTCGAATTTGGTGTTCGTGTCAGACAACTCAAGCGCAACAATTCACCACTTTGGGTCGGAATTAAGGGTAAGTATGCAAGTTTTGACCCGATTGGTTTTGCTCTGAATTGCAGTTGGTCGTTTTAGGTAAGGTGGATGGATATTAGAAGATATTGCGGGTGGCAGAATCTGTTTCTGCCACCCGTTTTGTCGGATGGGGTGGGGCGGATGGCGCGAAAATTAAAATAGTATTATTTTAAATAGGAGTACAACTTTGTCCGAAAAGTTGTATCTTTGCCCCCAAATTGTGATAAATTATCCAATCCGTTATGAAAGTAGCTGTCGCTCAATTAAATTACACGATTGGTGCTTTCGATGCCAACAAGATGAAAATCGTTGACGCCATCGAAAAAGCCAAGAAGGCCGGTGCTGATGTAGCTGTTTTTGCTGAATATGCGATATCGGGTACTCCTGCATACGACCTTCTCAACAAGGTGCAGTTCCTCGAGATGTGCGAGGAGGCCTTGGTAGAGATTGCCGCCTTCTGCGACAATATAACCGTAGTTATCGGACTTCCCATACAACATTCGTCCAACACACTCAGTGCCGCGGCAATCATACAGAACAGGCGTGTGGTTAGCTTTGTGACCAAGCACGACGTTGAGCGTCGTGATGAGGCTCCATATCTCACCCCCGGTGATGGTTGCGAGTACTTCTTCATTAACGGCCACAAGGTGGCGGTGGTGCTCGGACACGATATCGCATCGACCGACTTTGTGCGTGCGACCGATACCGTTATCTTCCTCGATGCCGATCGCTGGCGTCGTCGTCGCATCGAGCGTCGTTATGCATTTATGGCAGAGAGAAGCTTTGTTACGGAGCGAAATATTGTATATGCGAATCAGTTGGGTGGCCACACCGATACCATCTACGATGGCTCGTCGGCTGTGTTCAACCATCGAGGCGAGGCCATCGCCCTGCTCGATAGCTTCAAGGAGGACTTTGCGGTGGTCGATTTGGATGCCGACAATAAGCCGATAGAGATTCCCTATCAGGACAAGACTATCAATACTATGTGTGCCATCAAGCTGGGTCTCGGTGACTTCTTTGCGAAGAATGGCTTCAAGAGAGCTTGCCTGGGTCTGTCGGGCGGTATCGACTCGGCGGTGGTGGCTGCTATCGCTGCCGACGTGCTGGGGCCTGAGAATGTGCGTGTGCTACTGATGCCCTCGCAATTTTCGAGCGAGCACTCGGTGGAGGATTCGGTTGCTCTGGCAGAGAGGCTGGGTATTAAATATGATATCATCCCTATCACAGATGCCTACAAGTTGATGACTGAGGCTATGGCGCCTGTGTTTGGCGAGAATAACGAGTTTGGTGTGGCTGAGGAGAATATCCAGTCGCGTTTGCGCTCGGTGTTGCTTATGGCTCTCTCGAATAAGTATGGCGATGTGTTGCTCAACACCACCAACAAGAGCGAGCTGGCACTCGGATTCAGTACTCTCTATGGCGATAGTGCAGGTGTGCTGAGTATCCTGGGCGATGTTTACAAGCGCGACGTCTATGCATTGGCTCACCTTATTAACCGCGAGAAGGAGATTATCCCCCAGTCGATAATTGAGAAAGAGCCTTCGGCAGAGTTGCGTCCCGACCAGAAGGATATCGACTATCTGCCTCCCTACGATGTTGTGGATGCCATCATCTATCGTATGTTGGAGGAGGGTCAGAGCCGCGAGGAGATTATCAATGCAGGTTTTGACAGTGATGTTGTTCAGAAAATCTACGGATACATTTTGCGCAATGTTCAGAAACGCCATCAATTCTGCCCCGTACTCCGCATTTCGCACCGTACCTTCGGCAAGGATAGAGTTATGCCTCTGACAAGTAAATATGGTTTCTAATGGGGGCAGTAGTAGAACACGCAGGAGTTGTTAAGGCCATTGAGGGTGGCCGTGTCGATGTAGAGATTACTGTGCAGAGTGCTTGCGGTACTTGCCAGGCGCGTTCGGCGTGTGCAATGAGCGAGCAGGCAGAGAAGGTCGTGTCGGTATGGACCGAGCAGGCCGAGCAGTATGAGATAGGTCAGCAGGTGACTGTTGAGATGGAGCAGGTTATGGGCATCAAGGCGGTGGTGTACGCCTATGTGGTGCCTTTCTTTATTATTCTTGGAGTGTTGCTGGTGCTTATGGAGTGTGGTGCGGGCGAGGTTATCTCGGGTCTGTCTGCGCTGGGTGCTTGTGCGCTCTATTATATCGGTTTGTGGCTGTTGCGCCATAAGCTGGAGAAGGTTATTGTTTTCAGAATCAAACAAACGTTATTATAAAGTATGGGAGTTTTAGGTTACACAATTCTGACACTCGCTGTGTTAGGTGCTGTGTTGGCGGCGGTGCTCTACTTCGTCGCCCAGAAATTCAAAGTAGAGGAGGATCCTCGTATCGACGAGGTTGAGAGTAAGTTGCCTGGTGCCAACTGTGGCGGTTGCGGTTTCGCAGGTTGTCGCGGTATGGCTGAGGCATTGGTTAAGAACGACGACATCTCGGCTCTCTACTGCCCCGTGGGTGGTGGTGATGTGATGAAGGCTATTGCCGACTATCTGGGCAAGGCGGCTCCTGAGCGTGAGCCTCAGGTGGCTGTTGTGCGTTGTGCCGGCTCGTGTGCCAACCGTCCTCGCACCAATCAGTTTGATGGCGCTCCTTCGTGTGCTGTTGTTGCTTCGCTCTATGGTGGCGAGACAGGGTGTACTTTCGGCTGTCTTGGCAAGGGCGACTGTACCGCAGTATGTGAGTTTGGTGCTATCACTATGAATGCTGAGACAGGTCTTCCGGAGGTGGATGATGAGAAGTGTACAGCTTGTGGCGCTTGCGTGAAGGCTTGTCCTAAGGGCGTTATCGAGTTGCGCAAGAAGTTCCCCAAAAGCCGCAAGGTCTATGTGTCGTGCGTGAATAAGGACAAGGGTGGCGTGGCTCGCAAGAGCTGCTCGGCTGCTTGTATCGGTTGCGGTAAGTGTGCAAAGGTTTGCCCCTTCGGTGCTATCACCGTTGAGAATAATCTCGCCTTTATCGATTCGACCAAGTGCCGCTTGTGCCGTAAGTGCGTTGTAGAGTGCCCCACAGGTGCTATTGTGGAGGTTGGTTTCCCTGCTCGCAAGCCTGCTGAGGAGGGTGCGCCCGCTGCTGCAAAGCCTGCTGCACCTGCAAAGCCCGCTGTGGAGAAACCCGCTGAGGCTAAAACAGAGTAAGAATAGAAACAAAAACAATATATAGATATGTTGAAGACATTTCCGATAGGAGGAATTCACCCTGCCGACAATAAGAAGTGGAGCGCAGGGGCGGCCATCGAGCGTTTTGCTCTGCCCGAGAGTGTGTCGATTCCGCTCTCGCAGCATATTGGTGCGCCCGCTGTTGCTTGCGTGGCAAAGGGTGATAAGGTTTTGGCAGGTCAGGTGATTGCCACCGCAGGAGGCTTTGTTTCGAGTAACATCCACTCCTCGGTGTCGGGTACCGTAACTGCTGTAGATACCATTGTGGCCGCTAATGGCTTGCGAGTGCCTGCCGTTACCATCAAGGTTGAGGGTGACGAGTGGGTTGAGGGTGTTGATTTGAGCGATACCCTTGTTACCGAGTGCGACTTGGAGCCCAAGGCCATTGTGGAAAAAATTGCTGCGGCAGGTATTGTTGGTATGGGTGGTGCTACCTTCCCCACTCAGGTTAAACTCTCGGTGCCTCCCGGCAAAACTGCCGAGTATCTTGTTATTAATGGCGTGGAGTGCGAGCCTTATCTGACTGCCGACTATCGCCTGATGCTTGAGAAGGGTGCGGAGTTGCTGGTTGGTGTTCGTATCTTGGCTCGTGCACTTGGTGTGAAGAAGAGCTTTGTCGGCGTAGAGAATAACAAGCCCGACGCTATTGCTCACTTGCAGAAACTCGTTGGCTCGGCTACCGATGTGGAGATTGTACCTCTGAAGGTGCAGTATCCTCAGGGTGGTGAGAAACAGCTCATTGCAGCCGTTACCGGTCGTCAGGTGCCCAGTGGTGCTCTGCCTATCGAGACGGGTTGCGTAGTGCAGAACGTGGGTACTGCCTTTGCTGTTTATGAGGCAGTACAGAAGAATAAACCTCTTGTTGAGCGTATCGTGACTGTTACCGGCTCGAGCGTGGAGAAGCCTGCCAATCTCTTGGTGCGTATCGGTACTCCCGTTAGCAGTCTGATTGCTCACTGTGGCGGTCTGCCCGAGGGTGGGGTGAAGGTGATTGGTGGTGGCCCTATGATGGGTCGCGCTATGTCCAACACCGACTCTCCCATTATGAAGGGTTCGTCGGGTGTGCTGGTGCTTCGTGCCGAGGAGACTCTCCGCGGTGAGGAGGGCGATTGCATCCGCTGCGCAAAGTGTGTTGATGCTTGTCCTATGGGTCTGGAGCCCTATCTGCTGGCAAATGTGTCGAAGCAGAAGATGTACGATATGGCCGAGCAGCACTTCATCTTCGATTGTATCGAGTGTGGTTGCTGCACCTATACCTGTCCCTCGAATCTGCCCCTGCTCGACTACTTGCGTCTGGGCAAGGCAGAGGTAATGAAAATTATGAGAGGCCGTAAGGCTTAGCAAAAATAAGTGTAGAAATTATGGAGAATAAATTGATTATATCGCCCGCTCCGCACGTACACGGCCCGAACAAGACTCAGAATCTGATGATGTATGTTCTGATTGCCCTGTTACCTGCGTTGGTGGTTTCGACTGTGGTCTATGGCGTGCGAGTTCTCGCCCTGACCCTCTTCTCGGTGTGCTGCTGCTTGCTCTTCGAGTGGCTGATTCAGCGTTATATGTTGCGTGGTAAACTCACCATCAACAACCTCTCGGCTGCTGTTACCGGTGTGCTGCTCGCATTTAACCTTCCTGTGAATATTCCTCTGTGGATGGTGGCTATCGGTGCTTTGGTGGCTATTGGCGTCGCTAAGATGACCTTTGGCGGTCTGGGTAAGAATATCTTCAACCCTGCACTCGTTGGTCGTGTCTTTATGCTGATTGCCTTTCCCGTGGCTATGACTACCTTCCCCGAGGCTGCCGATGCTATCTCGGGTGCTACTCCTCTGACAATGGCTAAGGAGGCACTCAAAAACGGTGTGCCTGTGGCTGAGGTTATGCAGAGCGTAAGTGTTAAGGATATGTTTATCGGTATCGAGAGCGGCTCTATTGGTGAGATTTCGGCTCTGGCGCTTCTGGTCGGTGGTCTCTACCTCTTGTGGCGCAGAGTTATCACTTGGCATATTCCCGTGGCTGTTCTCGGCTCGATGGCTCTCTTCTCGCTCATCACTTGGCTGATTGCTCCCGAGGCCTATATGTCGCCTCTGTTCCACCTGATGGGTGGTGGCGCAATGCTCGGTGCTTGGTTTATGGCAACCGACTATGTGACCTCGCCTATGACTGCCAAAGGCTCGATTATCTTTGGTGTCGGCGTGGGTGTGATTACTATGCTGGTACGTCTGTGGGGAGCATATCCCGAGGGTATGTCTTTCGCAATTCTGATTATGAACGCGCTTGTGCCTCTGATTGACAAGTATGTCTTGCCTAAGCGTTTTGGTGCAACCGTTAAAAAATAGGAGGAGAGAGTATGAAAAGCAGTTTGAAGAATATGGTGTTGGTGCTTGCGGGCATCGCACTCGTTTGCTCGGCCGCAGTAGGTCTGGTATATAAGGTCACTCTCGACCCTATCACTAAGGCAGAACAACTCAAGGTTACCCAGAGTATCGCTGCCGTGTTGCCCGCTTTTGAGCAGACAGCAGAGGATGTGGTGACTGTTGATGGCAAGGAGTTCAAAGTATTCACCGCAACCGATGCGTCGGGTGCAGTGGTTGGTTATGCTTTCGAGGCATTCACTATGAACGGTTTTAGCGGCGAGATTCGCCTGATGGTAGGTTTCGACACCGAGGGTACCGTTTCGGGTGTTGAGGTGCTGAAACAGGCCGAGACTCCCGGTCTGGGTGCTAACTTGGCAAATCCCGACAATGTTGTTCGCAAGAGCATCGAGGGTAAGAATGCAGGCGAGCTGAACCTGAAGGTGAAGAAGGATGGTGGTGATGTGGATGCACTCACCGCTGCTACAATCTCCTCGCGTGCTTATGCTGAGGTAGTTGCTGCCGCATACGAGGCATTTAAAATGGTTAACAAATAATAGGTGGGAGGATAGATTATGAGTAAATTGAGTATTCTTACCAAAGGTATTATCAAGGAGAATCCTACCTTCGTGTTGATTCTCGGTATGTGCCCCACGCTGGGTACTACCACCTCGGCTGTCAATGGTCTGGGTATGGGTGTGGCGACTATGTTCGTACTTATTATGTCGAATATCGTTATCTCGCTGATTAAGAACCTCGTTCCCGGCAAGGTGCGCATCCCTGCATTTATCGTGGTGATTGCATCGTTTGTGACTGTTATTGAGCTTCTGATGAAGGCTTACGTTCCCAGCCTCTACGAGACTCTGGGCGTCTTTATCCCTCTGATTGTGGTGAACTGTATCATCCTTGGCCGTGCTGAGGCATTTGCCTCGAAGAACGGCGTTCTGGATTCGGCTCTCGATGGCGTGGGTATCGGCCTGGGCTTCACCCTCTCGCTGACCCTGCTTGGTGCAGTGCGTGAGTTGCTCGGCACAGGTGCTATCTTCGGACAGCAGCTCTTCAATGCCGACAACGGTATCCTTATCTTCGTCTTGGCCCCCGGCGCATTTATCGCTCTGGGCTATCTGATGGTGATTTTTAATAAACTGACAGCAAAACTTAATAAATAGCCGTTATGGAGTATCTGTTAATTATTATCGGTGCGATATTCGTCAATAATGTCGTATTGTCCCAGTTCCTGGGTATCTGCCCCTTCTTGGGCGTGTCGAGCAAGGTCGAGACCGCAGCAGGTATGGGTGCTGCCGTTACCTTTGTGATGGCTATTAGTTCGATTGTTGCCTACCTCGTTCAGTACTATATCCTTGTGCCTCTGGGTATCGAGTTTATGCAGACCATCGTATTTATCCTGGTTATCGCATCGCTCGTGCAGATGGTCGAGATTGTGCTGAAGAAACTCAGCCCCTCGCTCTATCAGGCACTCGGCATCTTCCTGCCCCTGATTACTACCAACTGTGCCGTGCTGGGTGTGGCTCTGCTGCTCGTGCAGAAGGAGTTTAACCTCCTCGAGTCGTTCGTCTATGCCGTAGGTACAGCAATTGGCTTTGCGCTGGCCTTGATTATCTTTGCCGGTATCCGCGAGCGTCTGGCGATTAATGGTGTGCCCAAGTCGTTTAAGGGTGTGCCTATCGCCTTGGTTACTGCGGGTATTTTGGCGATGGCGTTTATGGGATTCTCCGGCCTGGTGTAGTAAAAAAAGCCATATAATCGGTGAATTTGGTGTTGCGGGTGCCTTGCCAAGTCCTCACATACGCAAAGTATGCTCCGGGCTGGCAAGACACCCGCGCCTAAAATTCCCTCGATTATATGACTTTTTTAGGGTTGTGGGGTTAAAATAGGAAAGCGTCTATGACGCCTGCGCGGCTCCCCAGACCCCTCTGCCTAAAAATAGCTCAATTCTACGACTTTTTGGGTCGTGGATATATAGTTACAAAGATTCCTTAGTCAAAAGACTTTCAATTGCTTGTTTATCAATGTAGTACGTATACCTAAATTACTAATATAAATCTTTGTATTTCGTATTCTACAAAGTAATCATATTGTATGAGTCACAGAATAAATCGGTTTCTTCCAATCCTAATCGGTGTTTAATGGTGGAGATTGATACTTCCGAGGCGTCTATTCCAATCCATGTTCTTCCTAATTTCATTGCTGCCTCTAATGTTGTACCACTACCACAATAAAAGTCTAAAACTATACTATTCTTATTTGACGAAGTTGATATAATCTGTTTTAATAAGTCTAAGTTTTTCTCTGTTGGATACATTGGATATTGTGGATCTTTATATTGCCAAATATCCTGTATTCGCTTGCCTTCTTTTTGGTCTAAGTAAATCTTTTTACGAGGGTTATTATTTGCTGACCATTCTATAAGCCCTTGTTCATTCCAAGTGTTTAATGTTTGTATATCTGTCCGCCAATGTCTGCCAGTCGGAGGAAGAAGCCCGCAGAATACTTCTCGTCTCGTTGATTCTCCTGGCGCGTGTATGGGTACGGTTGTATATCTTCTGCCTTTGTCATCGATTTTAGGGAAGAGCCTTTCTATCTCTTCTTTAGTATATGGTTCATATGGCTCATTCCAAATAGCGTTTTTGCCTTTTGTGTAGAATAGAATCATATCTTTGATGTTGCCATATCCAAGCCTTGTGAAATTCTTAGGGTTACATTTAATCCTAGTTATGTCATTGCGGAAATTTTCTATTCCGAATACCTCATCCATCATTACCTTTAGATAATGGCCAATTTTATAATCTGTATGCAGATATATTGATCCTTGCGGTGATAATAGTTCATATGCGAGTATTATTCTTTTTCTTATTAGTTCTACAAATGCTTCACCTTTGATTTTGTCCTCATATGCAGTTGTACCTGACTTGGTGTTACTTATTGTTGAAGCTCTGCCATTGGTTATTGTAAAGCTAAGTCCAGTTGCAAAAGGTGGATCAATATAAATTAAATCAATCTTGTTGCGAAAGCCATTATCTAACAAATGTTGCAATCCTGCAATATTGTCACCAAATATAAGAGTATTCTTCATAGACTATACTTGGTATAAAAATTCGCGAAGAACCAAAGCGCTCATAATGTTACGTTCGCCATAGGTTTCAGTAATAGATCTATATAGCTTGTTCTTCCCTGGAATATATACGACACCATCAAGAATGCCAACAGTAACTGCTTTACAGTTATCGTCAGCAAATGTTTCTATAGCATCTTCAAATTGTGCATTTTGGTGGCCTCCGTGATCTGTCAAGAATTTCGCTTCACCGATTATATATTTTCCGTTGAAGCGTGCAACAAAATCAAGGCCTTTGTTGCGCGAATATCCTAATTCAGAGCGAGCAAACTCTCCCATCTGAGTATCGCTAGCATCTAAAATAGCATTACCATTACTTTGTAAAAAATCGTTGATAGGAATAGGCTTTATTCCAAGACAACCTCGTTTTACCCAATCTTTAAACATTGGTCCAATTTGTCTATTGGTCTCTTTAGGTTGAGAGCATGCTTCCCAAATCTTGTCTAAACCTAATTCGCACAATCTCCCCCATAGGCGATTGATGGTCTCTTTATTGCGAGTAATGGCACTTGGATCTCGTTTGAGATATGCCACATAACTATCCTTTATGGGGAATAGGTCTAATTGTAGAAGAGTACGGATTAGATTCTCTTTGTCTTCTGTAATGAAATAATGTTCCACTGTCTCCCATAACCCTTCATCAATATCTCTTATACCACTAGGTTTGGTTGGGTACACTCGATATAAATCATCGAGGTATGAGCGTTGATTTGCATACTCAACACTGAATTCAATCCACTTATTCATTGGGCACTTTGTTTATGCGAGTGCTATCTATCACTCTTCATAAGGCCAAATAAAAACGTGAGCAACAACCTGCTCACGTTGAGGCCCTAGGAAGCCCGATAGAAAACAAGTGCCGCCCACGTGTAGTGGACGTTTACAACTTGTCCTATCTCTATCTCAGTGAAATTTCCTAGGTTTCAACGCGATACGAACAAACAGCAAACGCTAGTTAGTAAATATGTCCGAGTAATACATACTCTCATACAAAATTAGCAAATGTTTCCCAAATGAACAATACCCTATAGGAGGAATATTCATAAATATCATCACTCAACATATATGGGTACGAAAAAACGTACCCATATATGTTGAGCTGTGCTGTTTTTGACTCCATCTTTTTGGGAAAAAGAAGGGAAAAGAGAGAAACGTTTTTTTGGATAGGGAATTTAGGGCCTCTCCTTACTCTCCCTAATCTCCTTAACCTCCCTAACTTCCTTAAAAACAACAACCGAGAGATGTATCTCTCGGTTGTAACTCATTTCGTTTTTATTCTACTCCTCTGTTGGGGTGACGGGCATTCGCATAGCGGGCAGGCCGAGGGAGTCCATACCTTTGCCCTGGATAGTCTCGATACGGCTGCGGAAAGCACCGCCTGCCTCCTTGCGGATATAGTCCCAGCGCACAATCACGAGTATCACTAACACGATAATACTCACCACCATCAATTTCTCCTGACGCGAATAACTCTTCCAACCCTTTTGTGGTGTTTGATTCTCTTTTTCCATCTCTGTTATCTCTTTTTTGTTCACTTTCCGCAAAGTTTTTATTACTTTTGCAAAAATAAGCATTTTTGTAAAAAGAGTATTGCTACATACAAAATAATAGAGTTATGGCCTATAATTCCAGACCTATCGTTAAAGTCAAAGACAAGACTTTTAAAATTTTCAAGCCCTACGACGAGATTGCAGCGGCTATCGATGCTGTGGCAGAGCGTATCGAGGCAGACTATGCCGACAAGGAGTGTCCCATCTTTCTCGGTGTGCTTAACGGCTCGTTTATGTTTGCTGCCGAGCTGATGCAGCGCGTGAGCCTCGAGAGTGAGATTCAGTTTGTCAAACTTGCCTCCTACTCAGGTACAAGTTCGACAGGCTCGGTTGCCAATCTCATTGGCTTGAAGAACGATATCAAGGGTCGTCACGTTGTGATTGTTGAGGATATTGTTGATACGGGTGGCAGTATTGACCATCTGATGAAGACTCTCGCCGAGCACGAGCCGGCAAGTGTGGAGGTGGCAACGCTTCTCTTCAAGCCCGCATCCTACACCAAACACTACACCATCAAGTATCCTGCAATGGAGATACCAAATGACTTTATCTTGGGCTTCGGCTTGGACTATGATGAACTTGGTCGTAACCTGAGAGATATCTACATTCTTGCTGATGAATAACGAGATTTTTAAGGGCGGAGAACTCCTGCCACTCGTAGAGGATTTCTACACTGTGCAGGGCGAGGGCTACCATACGGGCAAGCCTGCCTACTTCGTGCGCCTTGGCGGGTGCGACGTGGGGTGCAAGTGGTGTGACGCTAAGTTTACCTGGAATGCTGCTGCGTTCCCTCCCCGTCCTATCGAGGAGATTGTTGAGCGTGCCTCGGCGTGTAGTGCCCGCTCGATAGTGATTACGGGTGGAGAGCCGTTGCTCTATCCTCTTGAGCCACTGACCGATATGCTGCATAAGAGAGGGCTTGAAATCTTCCTCGAGACATCTGGCACTCATCCGCTGAGTGGTCGTTTCGATTGGATATGTCTTTCTCCCAAGCATCGCCACGCCCCGCTGAGTGAGGTGTGTCGTGCAGCGCACGAGTTGAAGGTGGTTATCGAGAGCCCCGAGGATTTTGCCTGGGCTGAGGAGTGTGCTGATAGAGTGGGGCGCAGATGTCTGCTCTACCTCCAACCAGAGTGGAGCAAGTTTGACGAGGTGATGGAGCCGATTGTGGAGTATGTGAAGGCTAACCCGAAGTGGAACATCTCCTTGCAGTCGCACAAATTTATGAGAATACCATAGTGAGGTTTTTCAGACGATATTGGCATTGGATGTTGGTTACCGCACTCTTTGTTGTGGTGGTCTTTGTGCTGGCGGAAGTACCTGTCGGTGAGGTGCGCCTTATCCATCAGAGAGTGGAGGAGATGACGGCCGAGCGTGATATGTATCGTGCACAGATTGAGGCCGATAGCACCTTCTTGGAAAATCTCAAACAAGATGAATTTTTGGAGCGTTATGCTCGCGAAAAGTTCTATATGAAGAGTGAGGGCGAGGAGATATATGTGATTTACGAAGACAGCCTCGACGACTCTATTTATACCGAACAGAAATAGTTTTAAGATATGAAACTGCTGATTATCAATGGCCCCAACCTCAATCTACTTGGCAAACGCGAGCCGGGAGTCTATGGCGTGGCAAGTGCCGAGAGTATCTTTGAGGAGTTGAAGAGGGCATACCCCGATGTGGAGCTGGAGTACTACCAGAGCAATGTCGAGGGCGAACTCGTCGAGGCTATTCAGAGGGCAGACGGCCTGTTCGATGGCGTGGTGCTCAATGCCGGTGGCTATACACACACCTCCGTTGCTCTGCGCGATGCTATTGCTGCTGTGGGGGTGGATGTTGTGGAGGTGCATATCTCCAATGTGCTTTCGCGCGAGGAGTTTCGCCACACTTCGCTGATTGGTGGCGTGTGTCGTGGCTCGATTGCAGGCTTTGGCGCAGACTCCTATCGTCTGGCAGTAGATTATTTCACGAAACGTAAATAACCCAACACTAAACAGATTATGGAACTAAGACAGCGCGTTGTTAAGGGTGTGGCTTGGCAGAGTGTCGAGAAGGTTGTGAGTGCTCTGCTGCAGTTTGCTGTGAGTATGGTGCTTATGAACCACCTCACTCCTACCGACTATGGCAGTTGGGCTATCCTGTCGATATTTCTTGCTATTTTGCTCCCCGTTGTCGATAGCGGCTTTTCACAAGCGCTGATTCGCAAAAAGGAGATTAAGGATGGCGACTACTCGTCGGTATTCTATGTCAATGTGTTGATAGCCGTTGTGTTGTATCTTATTCTTTGGGCTGCAACACCCTTCCTCTCGCGATTCTTCGAGGACGAACTCTTCGCACAGATAGCACCTGTTCTCTTCCTGCTGTTCCCTATCAACTCACTCTCGATTATCCAGAGTACGATTCTCTCGCGCCAGCTGGAGTTCCGTCGCTTGTCGCTCTATACCCTGGTGGCTTCGGTAGTGTCGAGCGTGGCAGCTATTCTGATGGCGCTGAACGGTTTCGGTCTATGGGCATTGGTGGCTCAGAGGATGCTGGCGTTGGCTGTCAAGGCACTGCTGATGTGGATAATGAGCGATTGGAAACCCGAGTTTAAGTTCTCGATGGAGAGTATCAAGGGGATGTTCCGCTATGGCTCGCGCATTATGCTCTCTGACTTGGTGAGCAATATCTATTACCAGATCTCCGGCCTCTTTATTGAGCGCGGACACGGCAAAGCACAACTCGGCTTCTACGATCGCGGCAATAAGATTAAGGAGTTGCCTGTGAGTTCTTCGATAAATGCCGTGATGGGTGTGTCGTTCTCTTCGCTCTCGCGCTTGCAGGGCGACGACGAACACTTCCACGACAGCGCACGCAAGATCTACCTGCTGTGGGGCTTTGTGATGTGGCCCGTTATGATAGGATTGATTTGTGTGGCTGGAGATATGTTCCGCTTCCTGCTGCCAGAGGTGTGGATGCCTACCGTACCATTTATACAGATTCTCTCGCTGGCAGGTCTGCTCGCTCCGCTCTCGGTTATCTCTTATAATATCGTCAAGATTAAGAGCGATGGCAATATGATTTTCCGCATTGAGGTAGTGAAGAAGGCTATTGCCACTATCGTACTGATTATTACTATACCTATTAGCGTTAAGGCTATCGCCTGGGGTCAGGTTATTATCTTTGTCTCGGATATGCTTATCAATGCACTCACGGCACATCGCTATTCGAAGCGCTGGACACTGTGGGCAAGGACAAAGGATATGCTCCCTTATATCTTTGCTGCGGGCCTGATGGTGGCGACACTTGTGGTAGTCTCCATCCTCACCGCAAGCTGGGCAGCAGGCTGGGTGCTGCTTGTTAAGGTCTTGGCGGGTGTGGCTGTCTATTGTGGCGTCAATGCCCTCTTCCGCTTCGAAGCTTGGCAGGAGATGATGACAATCTTGAAAGGATATGTAAAGCAGAATTAAAAATAATACAAGCGAGAGATATTCGATATATCTCTCGCTTGTTGTTTATGGGAGTTTAGGGAGATTAAAGAATTTAGGGAGTTTAGGGACAAGTTTTAAATAAAACTCTTTGTATAGAATTTAAGTTATTAGGGTTTAGGGAATACCCTCGTAGAGGGTACGATGAAAAAGAGAGATGGAGTTGTCAAGTTTACTTGAACAAACTCCATCTCTCTTTTTTGTCGTAATAACTGCAAAGTTATCCCTAAATCTGCAAACTAAATGTTTAAAAGTTTTTGCGGAGCTTTTTACAAAAAGCGACAAATCAAAAA